>DAOUBX010000118.1:0-4046 GCA_034432445.1 Anaerolineales bacterium | reverse complement strand
ATTGACGGTTGTGCGCCGACGCGCATGGGCATCTGGTTTGCAAACGTGTCTGCGAAGCCAACCTAGGTCGCAAATCGCCTACAAATGCCCGCCACCTGAGCAGTTACGCCGGGGAACTTCATGCCCCGGCGAGCTCGCACCTGGACGCGCTTCGCTCTGTTGCCGGAGTATTATCTTAAGGTTCATAGGTCGCTACTACCAAGGGAGAGGCGACCCTGGTAGCTTCAGCCGTTCTGGGGCGCATCGTTCCACAACTCGGTGCTCCATTCGCCTAATCCCAAGGCTGCCAGCTTGGACGGCAGCGGCTTACCGGTCAGGGGATCCCACTCGCGCACTTGGTAGTACAGGCTGAGCAGCAGGTCGATATCGGGCACGAAGCCCTCGGTGCCGCCGGTTTCGATCTGCCGTTGCAGCAGCTTGGGCAGGCGGTCGTCGCTGCGTGTGGCGCCCAAGCGGAAGTTCAGCACGCGCTTGAACACGCCGATGCGCTCGCCCAGCCGCATCACCTCGCCGTAGTCCATCGGCCAGCCCGTCAGTGCTTGCAGCAGCCCCACCACGTTGTCGGCGGTCACGTCCTCGAAGTGGCACATGATGACCGAGTTGGTGAAGCTGCGGTAGTCCATCGTGTTGGCAGCCAACCGCGCCACCTCTGCGTCCTGTGCGTGACGGTCGAGAAGGTCCAGGCCGAACTCCGGCGCAATGCGGCCGCGGATCACCTCGTAGTAGTCGCCGGCCATGTGGTCGGCCCCGCGGCTGGTGGTAGCGTAGACTAGCGCCTGGCCGGAGAAGGCGCGCGGGTCGTGGTAGGGCACCTCCAGGCCTTTGACCGTCACCGCGAGCTCGGGCACGCCGAAATGGCGGGCGACGGCGTCTGTGCCCTCGGCCAGCAAATTGCCGACGCCCTGGCGACGGGCGATCTTCTCCACCAGCTCGATGGCCGGCGGCAGGTTGCCCCAGCTCAAGTCCAGGCCGTCGGTGTCGGCTTGGCTGACGATGCCCTGGTTGTACAAGTAGTAGAGGAAGGCGATGGTGTGCGAGGTGGAAATGGTGTCCAGGCCGTGGAGGTTGCACAGGTGGCCAGCGTAGGCTGCACCCTGCAGGTCGTTGGCACCGATCAGCGCACTGAAGCCCACGGCGGTCTCGTATTCGGGCCCATCGACGCGTGGGGTCTCGCTGCCGGTGACTGCGCTGCGCTCGACCGTGTAGTTGTCCAGGTGCACCTCGCGGCCGCAGGAGATCGGGCAGCGATAGCAGGGCACCTGGCGGTCGAGCATGGTATCCATCAGCGTGCTGGCGTTGATGCCGTCCTCGATCTGGGGGTCGGTGCTGGCGGTGAAGTAGCGGATCGGTGTGTCGCCGTACATGAAGCCGACATCGGCGCCCATGATGGTGCCCGACATGCGCAGGCCGACGACAAAGAAGTCTTCGACCACAAAGCGCATCGCTGCGCGCAAGAACTGTTTGAAGGCCGCCGGGTCGGCCACGGGAATCTCCGCCTTGCCGCCGCAGACGATGGCCTTGAGCTTCTTGCTGCCCATCACCGCGCCCATGCCCGTGCGCGCCGCGGCGCGGCCGTGGTCGTTCATCACCGCAGCGAACTTGACTAGGTTCTCACCCGCCTCGCCAATGGTGGCCACGTGCAAGCGCACCTTCTCCACCGCATGCGCAGCCTTGACCTGATCTTGGGTGTCGTAGTGGTTGAGGCCCCACAGATGGCCGGCGTCGTGCAGGCTCACCTGACCGTTGATGATGCTCAGGTAGACCGGCCGGCTGGCCTGGCCGGTGACGATGATGCCGTCATAGCCGGCCTGGCGCAGGGCCGGCCCCCAGTGGCCGCCGCCGTTGGCTTCGCCCACCAGCCGGGTGAGCGGCGAGCGCGCCACGACGCTGTAGCGGCCGGCTGCCGGGATTTGCGTGCCGACGAAGGGGCCGGTCATGAAGATCAACGGGTTGTCGGGGCCTAAGGGATCGGTGTCGGCGGTGACGTAGTCGGCCAGGTAGCGCGCGCCCAGCCCGCTGCCGCCCACGAAGTTGCGGGCATAATCGGCGTTCAACGGCTCGTCCCACCAACGACCGGCCGTCAGGTCAACGCGCAGCAATTTGCCGAGGTAGCCAGGGAGAGTTGTGGTCATAGGATATCAGTATCGCAAGCTTAGTAGATCGGTAGATTGGTGAATTGGTCAAAGGGCGTGTCACAGCCGCAAGCCGGCCCATCCTCCCAGTCTACCAATTTACCAATCTACCTGTCTACCGATCTACCCACCTACCCAGCATCAGAAATCGATCGACTGCCCTTCGTAGGCGTACATGAACAGCTTGGCCAGGTCCTCGCTGTTGGCAAAGCGCACGTTGAAGAACAGCTGGTTGTCAGCCTCGGCATTGCTCACCAGCTTGGGCAGGGCCTGCACATAAGCATCGCGGTCGATCCCCAACTGCTGAGTGCTGGTGGCGAAGTCGATCTGGTGCGAGAGCTGGCGAATCGCTGCCACCAGGCTGGCTGCACCTTCCGCTTCGTCTTGGGCAGGCAAGTTCAGGAAACGGGCAATATCGGCGTAGCGAGTGCCGCCGCCGTTCGCCGTATACTCGATGACGTAGGGCAAAAATAGGCCCACCGACCGACCGTGCGGCACGTGGAACACTGCGCCCAGGGAATGCCCCATGGCATGGGAGAGGGCCAGCATGGCGTTGCCGAAGGCCATGCCGGCGATGGTGGCGGCGTTGTGCATGCGCTCACGCGCCTCGGCATCGGAGCCGTTGGCGTAGGCCCGCGGCAGATAGTTGAACACCAACTGGATGGCCTTGAGGGCCAGACCATCGCTGTAGTCGTTGTGCAGCGTGTTGGTGTAGGCCTCCACGGCGTGGGTCAACACGTCCATACCGGTGTCGGCGGTGATGCGCGGGGGCAGCCCCATGACCAGGCTGGGGTCCACAATGGCGAGGTCTGGCAGCAGCTCGGGCGCGCCCATCGACAGCTTCATCTGTACCTCGGTGTCGGTGAGCACAGTGGCCCATGTGGCCTCGGAGCCGGTGCCAGAGGTGGTGGGAATGGCGATTAGCCGCGCTTTCTGGCGCACGCCATACTGCTCCATGGGGTTGATGGCCGCCGGGTCGGCGTCAGGCCGCTCGTAGAGCAGCCAGGCCGCCTTGGCCGCGTCCATGGCCGAGCCGCCGCCCAGGCCGACCACCCAGTCCGGCCCGTACTCGGCCATCTGCGCCGCGGCGCGGCGAACCGTCTGCAAGGAGGGGTTGGGCTCGACCTCGGCAAAGACCGCGCTCTCGATGCCGGCCGCAGCCAGGTGCGCTTGCACCTTGGCCACGAAGCCAAAAGCTACCATGTTGGCATCGGTGACAAAGAAAGCGCGGCGGCCCTGCAATTCCTCCAGGTAGTTGAGCGCATCCTCGCCGTGAATGATCTTAGGACTGGCGAAAATCCACATGAGCTTACTCCGGGAATTCTGTTTCCACCTTGGTTGCCGAGTTGACCAGCTCCTGCGCAGCCTTGACCGCGCGCAACACCTTCGCCATGTTACCCTTCAGCTTGAGTTGGCGGGTTATCAGCGCCTGAATGGGGTCCACCTGCTTGGCCATGACTTTCTTCCAGGAGGGGATCTTGCCGCTGACTTCGAACTCCGGCGTCTTGCTGCTGGGGTCGTTTACCATGAACGCATCGCGGCACTCGCCGTGCCACAGGTCGAGATAGACGGTCTTGGTGGCGCCGTCTTTCAGTTCGGCGATGAAGTAGAAATCGCCTTCCCAAGTTGCGGCGGCCTCGCGATAGGCGGGGTTGTTGTTGATCGCCTCCATGAAGGCCTTTGCCCACTCTTCGGTCATGAACGGAATAGCCATAGATCCTGTACCTCCTGCAAAATGATGATGGATGACGCAGCGCGTCTTGGGTGGCTTCACTATACCACGAAACAAAACACGTCGCAAATGGCAGGTGCGATATCGTTTTTTCGTAACTACTCAGCCATAGGTGCCGGGCATTTGGATTCTAACCTGAAAATCGCTCGGGCCGGTCTCCGACCGTGCCCGCCGCGCTTTCA
>DAOUBX010000117.1:0-12030 GCA_034432445.1 Anaerolineales bacterium | reverse complement strand
CTGGAAACCAGCGGCTGAGGCCGCTTCGTACTTTCAGCCAGATGGTTTCAACCTCTGATCCCGGCGATGCCGGGCTTTTCAAACAGTCTCTTAGCGAGCAGGAAGCCCTGCCAGCGGATGCGCAGGAAGGCGGAGAAGTAGCTCACCAGGTCGTAGGGCAGGAAGATGAAGCGCATGATCAGCACGGTCTCGAAGCTGTTGCGGCGCATACGCTCGGCGTACTGCTGCAAGATGCCGCTGTCGGTGGACTGATCGAGGATGCCCGCGCCGAAAAAACGACCGATGGTGTAAGCAACCATCGACGACAGGTTGCTGGCCACGACGACCACGGCCACGCCCAGCACAGGGCCGTACAGATAGCCGCCGGCCAGGGTCAGCAGCGTGGCCGGAAAGAACAGCACCGGCCGCAGCATGTAGACCAGAATGTAGACGAGCACGCCTGCGCCGCTGCTGGCCATGAACTCCACCAGGCGCTGCACCGACTCCAGCGGCGTGATGCCGTTGCTGCGCACATAATGCCAGTAGGCGAGCAGCAGCGTCAGCCAGATGGCCAGGCCCAGCAGCTTGGGCCAGGCGCGCTGCAAGCCAGCCCAGCGGGGCTGTTCGAGCACTTCGACGGTTGTGTCCGGCTGTTCAGAGCCCGGTAAAGTCATGGTCGCTTACCTCGCGGTGCGGATTTTGCAGACAAACGCAGGATGACCTTTGGTCAGATCATCCTGCGCCAGGTCTTGGGACGCCCCGCCAGGAAGACATCTTACCCCACTGACCCAATTGGTAGGTCACGATTCGTTACTACTCAGCCTTCAGTGCCTTGTCATTCCCACGAAGGTGGGAATCCGGCGCCTGGCAGACTGGATTTCCCCCTCCCGTCTTCACGAGGGCAGGCTCTTCGTGGGAATGACGGCTGAGTAGTAACCACGATTCTCACAACAAGACGCCAAGAACGCCAAGAGAATCCGCCCTTTGCGGCCTTTGCGCCTTGGCGTGAGGAGGGAGCTGTGCAGCGCCGAGACCAGGCCAATGCCCGCTGAACTGCTGTGGATTGTGGCGGCGCGGTGAAACTGCGCCAGCCTTAGGCGGCGGGATCGGACGGCATTGCGACGGCAAAGCGATAGCCGTAGCCGTGTTCGTTGTGGATGTAGCGGGGATTGGTCGGGTCCGGCTCGATCTTGTTGCGCAGGTGCCAGATGTAGCGCCGTACGTAGCCCTCGTCGTTCAAGTACTGCTCCCCCCACACCTCTCGCACCAGTTGGCGCGGCTCCAGCACTTCACCAGCGTGGCGCATCAACGTCGTGAGCAGCTTGAACTCCGTGGGGGTCAAATGGATCAGCTCCCGGTCGCGCCAAACGCGCCGGGCCAGCAGATCGACAACCAGATCGCCCTGGCGCAGCTCGACGTTGTCGTCTTTGGCAGCATCCTGGCCGTCTGGACGCCGTGTGCGGCTGAGAACGCTGTGGACGCGCGCGGCCAGCTCGGCAAAAGAAAAGGGTTTGGTCACGTAGTCGTCTGCGCCCAGTTTGAAGCCGCGCAACACGTTGGCCTCTTCACTGCGGGCTGTCAGCATGATCACCGGGGTGTCAGCCAGCTCGCGGATGCGCTCCAGCGTCTGCCAGCCATCGCGCTGCGGCATGGTCACATCCAGGATCACCAGGTCAGGGTGGGAAGCGAAGAAGCTGCGCAGCCCAGCGTCGCCGTCGTGGGCCACCTGCACCTCGTGCCCCTGGTCGGTCAGATATTCGGCCAGCAGCTCGGCCAACGAGCGGTCGTCATCGATCAGCAGCAGCTTCGCCATCTTCTGGTTCTTCTCCGGCAAGGGGCAGGGTAACGATAAAGCGCGCGCCTGGCTGTTGTAGGTCTGCCCGCGCCGGCGACTGCACGATCAGCGCGCCGCCCTGCGTCTCGATCAAAGCGCGAGCGAAGTAGAGACCCAGCCCCCAGCCGCTGGCCTTGCGCTCACCGCCGTTGGGCGTGCGATAGAAGCGCTCGAAGATGTGAGCTTGCTCGGCGGCAGGAATGCCAGGACCGTGGTCGGTAACACAAATCTGCGCGGTCTGATCCTGAACTGTGGCTGACAGTTCAATTGGCGAGTGGGGCGGCGTATACTTGAGGGCGTTTCTCAGCAGGTTACGAAGCACCTGTTCGGTATAGACCTCATCAGCCAGCAACGGCGGCAGGTCGTCAGGTAAGCGCCAGAGCACGCGGTCTTGCTCGTCCCCCAGCACCACCTCCACGGCGCGCGTGAGCATCGGCCGCAGCGCCACCGGCCCGCAGGTAATCTGCAGCCTGCCTGCCTCCAACTGAGCTACGTCCAGCAGGGTCTGGACAAACTGCGTCAAGCGCTCGGTTTCGGCCATGAGCAGGTGCAGGATGCGTTGCGTCTTGGGCTTGAGGGCTTCCAGATCCTGCGCTGCCACCTCCAGCCCGCCGTTGAGGGTGGCCAGCGGCGCGCGCAGCTCGTGACTGACCAGCGAGACGAAATCGGACTTCATCTGATCCAGCTCGCGCAGGCGCACGTTGGCCTGCTCTAATTCAGCGTTGCTGGCCTGCAAGGCTGCTGTGCGCGCCGCCACCAGCCCTTCCAGGTTCTGATTGAGGGCTACGGTGCGGCTGCGGGTCTGTTCCAACTCCTCCATCAGGCGCAAGACGTAACTCAGGGTCAGGAAGACAGCTAAAGGTCCGGCCACACCAAAGATGATGATTTCGGTACGCCCCATAGGATCGAGGGCCAATCCCTCACCCTTGATCAGATGTTCACCGATCTCGAAAGCGGAAGCCAGCGCAAACAGAAACAGCGGTAGGGCAAAGCGCGCTACACGCACAAAGCGCAGTCCGCCTGCCTGGTCAGCAGTGGTCTTGAGTCGCGGTAAAGCAATCGTCATCGCACAGGCTCCAGCTTATCGATCATTTCATGGTAACTGTCGATTCAGGCGCCAGGCACTTACGACCGATCTGCAGCTTGAGTCGCCCCTGCGGACGTCCGTGTGAGCGCAGATACAAGCGCCTGACCCTAGGGCTGAGCAACTACCCGGCATTATTACTATAGCACAAGATGCACACTTTTGACAGGTCGGCAGCCGCGTTTTGACGCAATCGCGACAATTTGTGACGCCAAATGCACACGCACATCGTGTATGCTAAGGGCGTCACAAAACTCGTCGAAGGAGCCCTTGATGTCAGAGTCCAACCTGTCCGACCTACCCGATCTGCCGCCCGAAAAGGGCGAGTGGGATCAGCAAGCGCTGGCCCGGCGCAACTTCTTGCAGGGCACGTTCGCCGTTCTGGCGACGGTGGGCGTGCTGCACATCGGCATTCCTGCGGCGCGCTTCCTGGTCGGCAACTCACTGGAGCCGGCTGAGACCAAGTGGGTGGAACTGGGCGCTATCGATAGCCTGCCTGCCGATCAGGTCACCCGTGTGAACTACAGCGTACAAATCACCGACGCCTGGCGCGAGGTAACCCGCCGCGGCACGGTCTACGTCTACAGCCTGGACGGCGGTGCCACGTACGAAGTGTTAGATGCAACTTGCACGCACCTGGGCTGCATCGTGCGCTGGCGTGAGGATAAGCAAGTGTTCGGCTGCCCCTGTCATTCGGCGGTCTTCAGCCAACAAGGCGAGGTCATCAGCGGCCCACCGCCGGAGCCGCTGCACCAGCTTGCTACCAAGATCGTTGATGGCAAGCTCTTTGCCGAAGTCTGAGGCGCTAAGGCCCATCATGAACGTGAAAAACTCACTGAAGAGCACAGCCGGCTGGGTAGACGAACGCACTGGCATCACCGGCCCGGTGCGCAGCTTTCTCAACTACCCGGTGCCGCAGTATGTGCATCGCAATTTTCTCTACACACTGGGCGGTCTGACGCTGATCGCCTTCCTGCTGCAAGTGCTGACGGGGATGCTGCTGGTCTTCTACTACGACCCCAGCGTCGAGGGCGCCTACAACAGTGTGGACTACATCACCTACGTCCTGCCGGTGGGCTGGCTGATCCGCGGCATCCATCACTATGGCTCCAGCGCGATGGTGATCCTGGTGTCGCTGCACATGCTGCGCACCTATTTCTTCAGCGCCTACAAGCGGCCGCGCGAGATCAACTGGCTGACCGGCGTGCTGCTGCTCTTCCTGGTGCTGGCCTTCGGCTTCACCGGCTATCTGCTGCCCTGGGACCAAAAGGGCTATTGGGCCACGCGCGTGGGCACGGAGATCGCCGGCTCGGTGCCTGTCATCGGCGACACGATCCAGGCGTTGATGCGCGGCGGACCATTCGTCGGCCAGACGACCCTCACGCGCTTCTATGCCACGCATATCATGTTGCTGCCGGCTGCAGTGGGGTTGCTGGTGGTCGCGCATCTGTTCCAATTGCGCTTTCACGGCATGGCGCCGCCGATTACCGAGAAAAGCAAGGCCAACGCCAAGAGTTTCGTGCCCTTCTTCCCGCACTGGGTGGTCACCGATGCCGTGGCTGGGCTGGGACTTTCGGCCCTGCTGGTCTTCATGAGCTTCGCCAACCGCGCGCCGCTCGGCTACCCGGCCGATCCCACCAGCAGCAACTTTGTGCCACGGCCTGAGTGGTACTTCCTCTTCTACTACGAAATCCTGAAGTACTTCCCCGGCGTGCTGGAGCCGGTGGCGACCGTGCTGATCCCGCTGTTCATCTTCGGCAGCATGATCCTCTTGCCCTTCATCGACACCAGCGCCGAGAATCGCCCGTGGCGCAAGCCAATCACCACTATCGCCGCGTTGCTTTACATCGTCATTATCATCTTCTTCACCATCTTGGGCATGGCTTCGTCAGCCTGACCCGCTCTACACCTGTACGATACTCTTTTACCCAACTCTCTCACCTCTCAAGGAGAATTTCCATGCTTCGCAAAGTCTCGTTTCTGTCAGTTCTACTGATCGTCGTCGTCCTGGTTGCCGCCTGCGGCGGCAGCGGTGGCGGTGCAGCGCCTGCTGCCAAACCCAACACGCTGACGGCCGTCAAGGTCAGCGCCACCACGCTCGATCCAGCCGCCGCCGACTGGGCTAAGTCTCCGGCGCTGGAAATCGCCACCAAGGCCGCCAAAGAAGGCAACCCCGACGGCCCAGTCGTCAAGCTGCAGGCCATCTACGACGGCAGCACGATCGCCATCCGCAGCGAATGGGCTGATGATGGGCTTAGCATCAAGAAGCCCTGGGTTTGGGACGGCAGCGCTTTCAGCCAGTCGGGCGACGAAGATCGCATCCTGTTCACCTTCCCCATCCAGAACAACGCCGAGTTCGCCAGCAAGGGCTGCACAGCGGCCTGCCACAACACCAGCGACAACGACAAGGAATGGTGGATGGGATCGGATGATCCCGCCCTGACTTACGATGCCTGGCAGGCCAAATCGACCCGTACCCTTCCCGCCGGCTACGTGGACGACAAGTGGTGGGGCGTGCAGGAAGACCCGGCCGATATCGAGAGCTCACGCCACGGCGACGCCAAGGATTCGGGCGGTGAGAAGAACAATGCCACTGAAGACGGCAGCGGTCCGGCGTTCATGAGCCCCTCCGGCCCTGGTCCGCAGCCCATCATGGCGGCTGAAGCAGTCGCCCTCGACATGGCCAAGCTCGCTGCTGGCGACATGATCTACGGGTACCTGCTGGAGAAGCCAACGGGCTCGCGCGGCGACATCGAAGCCAACGCCGCCTGGGCTGACGGCAAGTGGGTCGTCGTCCTGCGCCGCGCCCTCAACACCGGCCACGAAGACGATGTCGTGTTCAGCCCGCCCAAGCAGCAACCTTTTGGCACCGCGGTGTTGAACGGCGTCGGCGGCATGAACCACACGGTCGCCCCCGAAGTCTTGACGCTGGAATGGAAGTAAGTTCAGCAGTTCCGGCGCCTCTCGGCGCACCATAGCTGAACATGAAAGCTGGAACCAGACGGTTCCAGCTTTTTCTTTACCTTGTGTTCAAACCTACTGCCTGGCTGTGCTCAACCCAACAGTAGTTACAGACCTTCCGGTGGGAGGTACAGGTAGACGGGATCGCGCGTTCGCCATAGACCAGCTCACCCGAGTTGCGAAGCATGAGAGAACTCTTAGACTTTTCTTAAATCCCCTTCATTGAGACCGGGTATACTTGTCGATATGATAGATGGTCTACAGAAGATAGCCCGTGTGAACGTGAGAAACGTACCATGCCACAGAACCTCTCAAAGAACATCACGAAGAAGGCTTCCGCCGCAAAGCTCAAAGCGCATCTGGCCCTGACCGGCTTTGTGGCTGTGGCGGTGATTGCGCTTACCCTGACCGTGGTCGGTATTTTCAACTACACCGCCCTTGACCGTAGCGTCCAGCCGGACGGTGGCCAGGCAAATGCCTTGACAGCGCCGGTTTCCATTTCTACCCAGCAGCAAACCTGGGGCAACCCACGCGAACTAACCAATGAATGAGCCACGTAAAGCGCCATCGACTCGCAACCTGGACAGCAAGACCCTGCTCACCACCTTAAAAATGACGACCGCTATCGGCGCGGTCAGTTTGACCTTGGCCGGATGGGGGCTGCTCTCTGGGGTGGAAGCAAACCGTATGACTCAGGCGGCCGAAAGCGCTCCCACCGGGTTTTCCAGCGTCGCGCCGCTCGCGTCTAGCCCGGCGCCGGTCATCGCCAGCAAGGGTACAGCCCGAACCGGGACCGCTCCCGCGACGACATCGACAGGCCACACGCCGATCGCTCTGACCGCTTCAACTGCGCCGCGGTCACCGCCACGCCGACTGCCCTCCCCAAGATGGCTGCGGTTACGGACACGCCGGCGCCTTCCCCCACACCTCTCTTCAAGCTGGACGTGGTCCAGTGGGTGCAGACCCAGGCCGGAGATCCCGTGGCCGTGGTACGGGACAACCGAGGCGCGCTTTGGTTCGTGATGGGCACGGATGTGCCGCGCATCGAGAATGGCCTGCCACCCGAGTTCCAACCCCAGCTGGTGAACGGCGGCGGTCGCACCCGGCGATCATGAGGCAGTCCACCGAACCTACAGCGGCGTGCTGCTGCGCCCCTTCAGCACCCACCCGGACGATGAGATGCCGGCCGAGGACCTGTGGACCTTTCAGAAGATCGGCGAGAAAGGCAAGGAGCTCACCGGCTATCCGGCCGTGTCGGTCTACCACGATTTCCGCTATCACCCCAAGGAGGTCATCACCGGCGCGCTGGACGACTGGCTGTACGACCACGTGGGCGTCTATTCGTGGACGGTGGAGATCTGGAGCCCGCAGCGCCAGGCCGGCATCGCCGAGTACAAGTTCATCGACTGGTACCGCGAGCACCCCTTCGAGGACGACCAGAAGATGCTGGCCTGGAGCGACGAGAAGCTGGGCGGCCAGGGCTACGTGGATTGGTACCCCTTCGAGCATCCGCAGTTGGGGCCAGTGGAGTTGGGCGGCTGGAACGCCTTGCTGGCCTTCCGCAACCCGCCGCCGGCCTTTCTGGAGCAAGAGCTGGCCCTCTTCCCGCGCTGGCTATTGTGGCATCTGGCCATCTCGCCGCGGCTGGAGCTGCTGGAGGTCAGCGCCACGCCGCTGGGTGACGGCGCGCACCGCGTGCGGCTGGTGGCGCAGAACAGCGGCTGGCTGCCGACCTACGTCACCAAGAAGGCTATGCAGCGCAAGGCCGTACGCGGCGTGGTGGCCGAGATCGAGTTGCCGGAGGGGGCAACCTTGGCCACCGGCAAGGCGCGCGAGGAACTGGGCCAGCTAGAGGGCCGCGCCTATCTGACTGCGGCGCCGTTGGGCTGGACGGCCAACCCCACCGACGATCGACTGAAGGTCGAGTGGGTGGTGCTGGCGCCGGCCGGCGGCGAGGTCAAGCTGGTTGCCAGGCATCCACGCGCTGGAGTCGTCCGCACGTCGCTCGCCCTATAGGCATTTGCGCTGGCACAAGCTGGGGGAAGAGACGCGGGGAAGTTGGCAACTTTCGCGCTATGCTGCCGCGGCCAGATGAATCGGCTCGATCCCAGAGTAAGCCGCTTCGTCCAGTTGGCTCAACTCCCAGTTCTCCTGCAGGCTGAGCCAGAAGCGCAGTCATTGCATCCAACGCTGCCAGCCGCCTGCGCGCCTGCTGATGGAGTTGAACCGGCAATGGGCGCCGCGCGGCTTTGCTGTTTGCGCTTTCCGCGATATCGCGTGCGCCTTCGTCCCGGTAGAATTGGATCGCCATAGAGATATCATACCGCTATGCGGTATAATGAGAAATCGGTGATTAGGGGCCAAGGTAGTTGCGACCCCACTGGAGTTGGGCACAGACTCCCCCAGCCAGGCCGAAAAACTCATGGTACAGCGTGTTAACTACGCCGCATCCGCCAGCAAAGCGGGGAATGGCGGACGAACGCGATGTGACTTTTGTCGCTGCGCGTCAAGGGGGGGTGGGCTATAGTGGGGGCAGAATTCGTCGCGGCTCCAGCGGATGAGCCTGGGCCAAGAACCGAGACACGGCATGGATCCCCTCCCGACCATCAATCAGAACAAGTGCACCGGCTGCCATCGCTGCGTGGACGTTTGCCCCACGCAGGCGTTGGCGCAGGCGGCGGGCAAGGCGTTCCTGGCCTACCCGGAACGCTGTACTTACTGCACGGCCTGCGAGGACGTCTGCCCAGAGAATGCCATTGCGCTGCCTTTCCTGATCGTGTTGGCGCCGCAAGCCGTGCATTGAAAGACTGCTCCGGCCTGCGAGGTTTTCGGCAACCGCGAAAGTCTTGCGCCCAGCCCAGACCTTCAAGGTTCGAGAAGACCGCGAAAGTCGTGCGACCATAGAAAGCGACAAGGTTCCATGATCCAAACCTTTGGTGAGTTGAACATCCACGCCTACCAGCCGCACCGGCCGGAGGGCGTCATCCTGACCCGCCTCTTCGAGCACGAGGAGCTGCGGGCTGAGCTGGCTGTACTGCCACCGCACACTGCCGTGCCGCTCCACACCCATGATCACGCCCACGAGCTGTTCGACGTGATCGACGGCTGCGGCGTTTTTGTCGTGGATGGCGTCGAGTTCCCTGGCCCGGCCGGCAAGTGCGTCTTCGTCAAGGCCGGCGCACCCCATGCCTTGCGCAACGACAGTGACCAGCCCTGGACCGTGCGCGTCACCTACCAGCAGCGCCTCTACGCGCGCCACGTGGGCAAGCTGGTGGGGCGGGCGATCCGCAAGCGGCTGGGGCTCGAGCAATGAGGTGGTAGATTGGTAGATTGGTAGATTGGTCGTCCGCGCCGGCCACCAATCTACCAATCTACCAATGTACCAATGTACCAATGTACCAATCTACCCACACACTACCCCAAGGAGACTCCCATGAAGCGACTGATCCTCCTCACCATGATCCTTCTCCTCCTCGTGTCGGTGCTGGCCGGCTGCGGCGGGAAGAAAGGAACGCCCACTCCGGCGGCTGAGGGCGGGCTGCCGGCGGACGCCATGGCCATCGCCCAGGCGCGCGGCTTGTCGCCGGACGACATCAACGCTGCGCTGAAGACCTACATGCCCAGCGGCAAGTGGGACGAGTATTATCTGTTCCTGTCGGGCGGCCACTCCGGCAACTTGATCGTGGTCGGCGTGCCGTCCATGCGCATTCTCAAGAACATTGCCGTGTTCACGCCCGAGTCCTGGCAAGGCTACGGCATCGGCGACATGGCTACGGAAGAGATTCTCGAAGCCGGCAACGTCGACGATGTTGCGATCCGCATGGGCGACACGCACCACCCAGCGTTGAGCGAGACCAACGGCGACTACGACGGCCAGTGGGTCTTCATCAACGACAAGGCCAACGCCCGCGTGGCCGTCATCGACCTGCGCGATTTCCGCACCAAGCAGATCGTCAAGGATCCCAACATCATCAGCAACCACGGCTCGACCTTCGTCACGCCCAACACCGAGTACATCATCCAGGGCACACAGTACGCTACCCCGCTGGGCTGGGAGTACGCGCCCATCGAGGAGTACAAGGAGAAGTACCGCGGTGTGATCACCCTGTGGAAGTTCGACCGGGCCAAGGGCCGCATCATCCCCGAAGAGTCCTTCAGCATCGAAGTGCCGCCCTACTGGCAGGACCTGTGCGATGCCGGCAAGCTGGACAGCGACGGCTGGGGCTTCTGCAACTCCTTCAACACCGAGTTGGCCACCGGCGGCAACATGCAGGGCAACCCCCAGTTCGAGTCCGGCGTCAGCCAGCGCGACATGGACTACCTGCACATCTTCAACTGGCGCAAGGCCGCCGAGGTCGTGGCCGCCGGCAAGTACGAGACCATCAACGGCATGCGCGTGATCCGCATCCCTACGGCCGTGGAAGAGGGCGTGCTCTACCTGGCGCCGGAGCCTAAGAGCCCGCACGGCGTGGACATTACCCCTGACGGCAAGTACATCGTGGTGGCCGGCAAACTCGACCCACATGTGACCATCTACTCCATGGCCAAGATCAACAAGGCGATTGCCGACAAAAACTGGACCACAGACGACTACGGCATTCCGGTGCTCAACTACGACGCCGTGATGCACGCCCAGGTCGAGCTGGGGCTCGGACCGCTGCACACGCAGTTCGATAACACCGGCCACGCCTACACCAGCCTGTTCCTCGACAGCGCCATCGCCAAGTGGAAGCTAGGCGGCGAAGATCCGGCAGCCTACGTCTTGGTCGAGAAGACGCCCGTGCAGTACAACATCGGTCACCTGTGTGCGGCTGAGGGCGACACGGTCAGCCCCGATGGTAAATACCTGGTGGCGCTGAACAAGTGGGCGGTGGATCGCTTCCTACCGGTCGGCCCGCTGCTGCCTCAGAACGAACAACTGCTCGACATCAGCAGCTCGCCGGTCAAGGTGATCTACGACATGCCCATGGGCCTAGGCGAGCCGCACTACGCCCAGATGATCAAGGCTGACAAGATCAACGCGCTCAACGTCTACCCCGAGGTCGGCTGGGACGCCATCGAGTGGCGCAAGTCCGACTTTGCCACGCTGGCCGGCGAGGAACGCATCGAGCGCGACGGCAACAACGTGACCATCTACAGCACCTCGATCCGCTCGCACATCACGCCCGACCGCATCGAGTTGAAGAAGGGCGATCACGTGGTCTGGCACATCACGAACATCGAGACTGCCCATGATGCCGTGCATGGCTTCCAACTGGGCGGCCAGAACGTCAGCCTGAGCATCGAGCCGGGCGCCACCGTTAGCTTCGAGTTCGACGCCACGCAGAGCGGCACCTATGCCTACTACTGCACCGAGTTCTGCTCCGCGCTCCATCTGGAGATGATGGGGTATATGTTGGTGGAGCCGTAGGCGGTGAACGGTGATCGGTAAACGGTAAACGGTTCTGACTGTCGGACTACCGATGACCGTTCACCGTTTACCCTCCCGCAAGGACGACAGCCATGACAGAGAACGTCGAAAGAATCCTAGGCCCGCGCGTGCCGCCAGAGGAGTTGCGGGCCCATCGGGGCCGTTACCTGGCGCCGACGGTGTTGTTCCTGCTGGCGGCCTTGCTGCTCTTGATCTCGATCTTTCTGCCGTATTGGGAGTTGACCCTGCACGCGCCGCAGTATCCCAAGGGCCTGACGGTGCGGGCTTACCTCAACAACCTGGAAGGCGACGTGCGCGAGATCGACGGTCTGAACCACTACATCGGCATGCGACCTCTGGGCGAAGCCGCCACCTTCGAGAAATCGATCTCGGTGATCGGCGTGGTGGTGCTGGCGCTGCTGATCCTGGCTGCCGTCTTCGTGCACAACCGCTGGGCCGCACTGCTAGCTCTGCCGGCCCTGCTCTTTCCCTTGATCTTTCTGGCCGATCTGCAGTTCTGGCTGGCCAACTTCGGTAAAAACCTGGACCCGGCCGCGCCGCTGAGCAGCAGCGTCAAGCCTTTCGTGCCCAAAGTGCTCGGCGTGGGCATCATCGCCCAGTTCAAGACCGAGGCCAGTCCGGCGGCCGGTCTCTGGCTGGCCATCGCGGCCAGCTTGCTGATCCTGGTCGGCCTCTACTTCCACCGCCGCGCCTACAAGCCGCTGATGGATGCCCGGCGCTCGTAGAACGATTTTCCAAAAT
>DAOUBX010000116.1:0-44744 GCA_034432445.1 Anaerolineales bacterium | reverse complement strand
GTCAACGTCGTCTTCCCATGATCGATGTGCCCAATGGTGCCTACGTTGACGTGCGGCTTCGTCCGCTCAAATACCTGCTTCGCCATGTGAGTACACTCCTCTTGTTTTTCTTGCCGGAGATCATTCCGGTTCGCGCTGTCAGCCAGCCATGCCGGCAGCGATCACAAAGATTCTTTAGAAACCAATGTCGTCAAAACACTGACTGTTCACGGACATAGAACAACCCGAAGCAGCCACGCGCGCGTGGTACTCCGGGTTTGTCCCGAGTACAGCGTTCTGCGCCGGCATCCATCACAGTAGCAAGCA
Organism: Anaerolineales bacterium; assembly: GCA_034432445.1. Taxonomy (GTDB): domain Bacteria; phylum Chloroflexota; class Anaerolineae; order JAAEKA01; family JAAEKA01; genus JANWYQ01. The sequence goes on along the minus strand of DAOUBX010000116.1, from coordinate 44,438 downwards.
TGGATAAGATGGACACCGAATGCCTACCGGGATAGACTGCACTCCGGCGGCAACTGGGCTATAATAACACAGCAACGACTGATCGCCAAATTCGGCGCTGACGTTGGTGAGACGGCAATCTATTCAGATTCCGGACACTTGCGACGGACTCACGGTCCGAGTCGACTATGCAAACGCCGTTGCGCGCAAATCCAAGTGCCCGGCGCCTAGGGTTGAGCAGGTGCCAAGCAAGATCACTAGCGATTGCCCAGAATCCGCTGCGCCACTTCTGCGCTAACAGGCTCGTAGTGATCGAACTCCATGCTGAACGTGCCGCGACCCTGTGTGCTCGAACGCAAGGTTGTGGCGTAGCCAAACATTTCGGCCAGTGGGATGTAGGCGAGAATAGCCTGCATACCCGGCGAGTGGATCTCCATACCCTCGATCTTGCCGCGTCGCGCATTGATGTCGCCAATGACGTCGCCAGCAAAGTTGTCCGGAACAACCACCTCGACCTTCATCACCGGTTCCATCAATATGGGGCCTGCCTGCTGCACGCCTTCGCGCAATGCCAGAGAGCCGGCGATTTTAAAAGCCAATTCCGATGAATCAACCTCGTGGTATTTGCCATCCACCAACGTAGCTTTGATGTCGACCAGTGGATAGCCGCTGGAACCGCCGCTCTCCATGGCTTCGACGACCCCCTGCTTGATGGCAGGGATGAACTCCTTGGGAATAGCGCCGCCCACGAGCTTGTTCTCGAACACAAAACCAGAGCCGCGCGGCAACGGTTCCAGCTCCAGGTTGACTACACCATACTGCCCGCGTCCACCGGTCTGGCGCACGAACTTACCTTCACTCCGCACAGAACGCGTGATCGTCTCCCGGTACGCCACCTGTGGCCGGCCCACATTTGCTCGCACCCGGAACTCGCGCAGCATGCGGTCAATGAGAACTTCTAGGTGCAGCTCACCCATGCCCTGTATCAGGGTCTGCCCGGTCTCGTTGTCGTAGTGCACACGAAACGTGGGGTCTTCTTCCGCCAAACGCTGCAGGGCCTGGCTCAGCTTGTCCTGGTCCGCTTTTGTGCGCGGTTCAATCGCAATCGAGATCACCGGCTCCGGAAAGGCAATGGTTTCCAGAACAATCGGCTTGTTAGGATCGCAGATAGTCTCGCCAGTGAACGTATCCTTGAGACCCAGCACCGCTGCGATATCACCTGCGCCTACCTCCGAAATCTCCTCGCGCTGGTTGGCTCGCATGCGCACCAGATGGCCAATCCGCTCCTTGCGTTGCTTGTTGGCGTTCTCATAGGTCTTGCCCTCTTGCAACGTGCCTGAGTAAATACGCAGATAGGCCAGGCGCCCCATATAGGGGTCTGTTACGATCTTAAAGCACAAGGCTGCTAACGGGCCATCGGGGTCTGCCGGACGCGTCTCTTCCTGCTCGGTATCGGGATTGATGCCAACAATGGCAGGAATATCGAGCGGAGATGGCAAATAGTCGATAATGGCATCCAAGAGTGGCTGAACACCTTTGTTGCGCAAGGCTGTACCACAAAGCACAGGCACTAACTGCGAATTGATGGTTGCCGCTCGTAATGCAGTCCGTAGCTCCTGGGGGGTGATCTGCTCACCGTCGAGGTATTTCATCAACAGGGCGTCATCCGTCTCAGCAATCGCCTCTACCAGATGGGCGCGATGTTCTTCGACTTCATCGGCCATGTCGGGAGGAACAGGTCGCTCTTCCGGCTGGGCGCCGAGTTGATCCGTAAAAAACCAGGCTTTACGCTCGATCAAATCGACCACGCCCTGAAAGGTGTCTTCCTGACCAATGGGCAGCTGAATCGCCAATGGGTTGCTGCGCAAACGATCTCGGATCATCCTGTGCGTGCGCCAAAAGCTTGCGCCCACACGATCCATCTTGTTGATGAAACAAATGCGAGGCACATGATAGCGATCGGCCTGACGCCAAACGGTCTCCGACTGAGGTTCAACACCGGCAACGGCGTCGAAAACCACAACACCGCCGTCCAGCACGCGCAGGCTCCGCTGGACTTCGGCTGTAAAGTCAATGTGGCCGGGTGTGTCGATGATGTTGATCTGGTGGTCACGCCAACTAGCGGTGATTGCAGCAGCGGTGATCGTAATGCCGCGCTCCCGCTCCTGTTCCATCCAGTCAGTAACGGTTGTCCCCTCGTCGACATTGCCGAGACGGTACGTCATGCCTGTGTAGAACAAAATACGCTCGGTGGTGGTTGTCTTACCGGCGTCGATATGCGCGATGATCCCGATGTTGCGAATCTGTCGCAGGCGGTTACGATCTGCCATGTGTTCTCGTTCTGGCCAATGATAATAATCAATCAGCGGACGGCTGTACCGAGCCAACCGCCCGCTGAGTTGTATTGCTATGAGTCAGATAGCGGAGGTGAACTGTTGTCAGAACAACCTCAAGCACACCCCACGCTAACGCTAGCGTTTTCCGCCCCACTGGTAGTGGGCAAACGCGCGGTTAGCTTCAGCCATCTTGTGGGTGTCTTCGCGTTTCTTGATCGTCGCCCCGGTATTGTTTGCGGCGTCGAGCAGCTCGCCCGCCAGCTTCTGGGACATGGTCTTCCCACTGCGCTTGCGCGCGTTGGCGATAATCCAGCGATGAGCAAGCGCTTGCCGGCGCTGCGCGTTGACTTCAACGGGCACCTGGTAAGTTGCGCCACCCACGCGCCGCGGCTTCACTTCAACAACCGGGCCGGCATTCTGCATGGCTTGCTCAAATACGTCGAGCGGATTCTTGCCTGTGCGTTGAGCCATGATATCGAAAGCACCATAGACAATACGCTGGGCTGTGCTTTTCTTGCCGCGCAGCATGATGCGGTTGATGAACTTTGCCAGTCCAACATTGCCATAGACCGGATCCGGCGCAATTTCGCGCACAGGGGCTTGGTTTCGTCGCATGGGGTGTCACTCCTACTTCTTCTTGGGTCGTTTAGCGCCGTATTTCGAGCGTCCACGTCGGCGGCCTTCGACACCCGTGCTGTCTAGAGCACCGCGTACGATATGATAGCGCACACCGGGCAGATCTTTCACGCGTCCACCACGCACCAAGACTACGGAGTGCTCCTGCAGGCGATGACCCTCGCCAGGGATATAGGCCGTAACCTCGATGCCGTTCGACAGGCGCACGCGCGCAATCTTGCGCAAGGCCGAATTGGGCTTCTTGGGCGTAGTTGTACGCACCTGCGTGCACACGCCGCGCTTCTGTGGCGAGCCCTTCGGCATCCTGCGCGTCCGAGACTTCAACGAGTTGAGCGTAAATCGCAGGGCAGGCGCCTTTTCCTTGGCTGCTTTTGGCTGTCTACCCTTGCGCACTAGCTGATTGATGGTTGGCAAGATAGTCTCCCTGATGCTCTTTGAAACAGTGATAGGTGGCGTGGGCTCACCTCAACAAAGCATATCGCCTAGACTTGCTTCTTCGTCAAGTTGAAGCCCTAGCGCCAACGACCTCTATTTGTCACAAACGTAGGCCGAACCGATTGATAGGTTCGGCCTACGTGCCGGAATTCTAGCACAAATCAAGTAGCGGGTCAAATCCGATTCGACCACGCACGACTCGATCTGGGCTAGTCATCCATCATATCATCGAAGTCTCCCAGATCGTTGAAACTGGGAAACAGACCGAATGCCTCTGACAAGTGGTCCGCTTCGCCTTCTTCCATGAAGTCCTCAGCGACATACCCTTGCTCCACCGGCTCGCCGATCTCATCATCGCTCCGATAAGCCTTGCGCATATGGAAGCCGGTACCCACGGGGATCAGCTTACCGATGATGACGTTTTCCTTCAGACCGCGCAAGTGATCGCGCTTGCCGCGCACAGCCGCCTCGGTCAGAACACGTGTAGTTTCCTGGAAGGAAGCCGCCGCCAGGAAGCTTTCCGTGTTCAGCGACGCCTTTGTCACGCCCAGCAGAACCGTATCGGCACGCGCCGGCTGGCCGCCGGCAGCGATGATGCGTTCGTTGACATCCTCAAAAGCAAAACGATCCATCAGCTCGCCGGGCAAAACCTCGCCGTCACCGGCTGTGCGGATCTGCACTTTGCGCAACATCTGGCGGATGATTACCTCGATGTGCTTGTCGTGAATGCTGACACCCTGAGAGCGGTAAACCTTTTGCACCTCTTCTAACAGGTACATCTGGCACGCCTCACGGCCCTGGATCCGTAGCACCTCGCGCGGATTCTTGGAGCCCTCGGTCAGCTGATCGCCGGCTTTCACCTTGTCACCTTTGTCTACGCGCAGGCGAGCCGACGGCGGAATGGCTTGCTGCCACTCATCGACTTCTTCACGGCGCACAATCGCACTCCATGAGCCATCGTCTTGCTGGTCAACAAACACATGGCCATCTGTACCGGCTACTATCTCACGCCCTTCGGCCAGACGCGCTAACACAGTGTCCTCTTGCACGCGATCTCCGTCCTGCACCACAAGCTCGGCACCGGCGGGAATGGTATGAGCGCGACGCACAATCCGGCTATTGGTCACCTTGAGCATGCGTTGCTCGCCTTCCCAATAGATGTCCACGATGCCGTCAATCTCACTGATGACGGCCTCGCCCTTAGGCGTGCGTGCCTCGAAGAGTTCCTCCACGCGCGGCAAGCCTTGCGTGATGTCTTCGGCTCCCGCCACGCCGCCGGTGTGGAAAGTGCGCAGCGTCAACTGCGTGCCGGGTTCACCGATCGACTGGGCTGCGATTATGCCGACCGCCTCGCCGAGTTCCACCAAGCCGCCTCTTCCAAGGTCACGACCGTAGCAAGCCTGGCAGAGACCAAAGCGCGTCTCGCACGTGAGCGGGGATCGCACGTAAGCCCGCGTGAGGCCAGATTGCATCAGGCGCTCGATAACTGCCTCATCAATGAGCTGGTTGCGCTCAACCACAACCTCTCCAGTCTTCGGATCGGCGATCGGCGCAGCAGCCAAGCGGCCGATGAGCCGCTCACCCAGCTTCTGGCCGATGGCCTTGCTCGATTCGTCATCGATCCACACGCCAGCGTTCGTACCACAGTCCAGTTCAGTAATGATCACGTCTTGTGCCACATCGACCAGGCGCCGCGTGAGATAACCGGCATCCGCCGTGCGCAGCGCCGTATCAGCTAGGCCCTTGCGCGCGCCGTGAGTACTTAGGAAGTACTCCAAAGCGGTTAACCCTTCACGGAAGTTTGAGCGAATGGGCAGAGCGATGATTCGACCCGATGGGTCAGCCATCAACCCACGCATTCCCGCCAGCTGGCGGATCGGTGTCACGCCGCCCTTAGTGGCGCCGCTGGTCGCCATGGCGCCGATGCCTTCGAGCGGATCAAGCTGCTCCTTAACCGCTTGCGTGATATCGTCAGTGGCGCGCGTCCACAGCTCAACTACTCGGTTGTACTGTTCTTCCTCAGTGATCAAACCGCGCCGATACTGGCGCTCGGCCTGATCCACTTCCTTGGCAGTAGCTTCCAAGATTTGAGCTTTTATCTCGGGCACCTGGATGTCGCTCACGGCGATCGTGAAACCGCTTTGCGTAGCGTAGCGGAAGCCCATCTCTTTGATGTCGTCAACGGTCTTGGCAGTTTGCTCAGGGCCCATCAATTCGTAACACTCACCAACAAGCGTGTTGACGCTCTTCTTGTCCATCACTTCATTTACAAAGTGTAGCTGAGCCGGCAGACCCATGTTGAAGATCACGCGGCCTGGCGTGGTTTCGATCAAGCGGCTCTTGGGCCAGCGAGCAGCCGAATAGCCGTGCAGTCGCAGCTTCTCCTTGAGCTCGGCCAAACCCTTGACGCCGAAGTTGCTCACCTCGTCGATGAAGCGACGTTCTCCTTGCGAACCGTGCGCCAGTCGATCCAGCACCTGACCGACGGTCGTAATACCCGCATTGCTAAGCGCCTCCGAGACGCGCTCGCTCAGCCCCAACGTGTCCAAACCGACGTTGTCGAGCTCGCTGCTATACCGGGTCTTGATCTTCGCCCGCAGATCAACATGGCCGAGGCTATAGGCCATCAGCACTTCGTCGAAATCGGTAAAGACCTTACCCTCGCCTTTTGCACCAGGCATGACCGTTGTCAGATAGTAGACACCCAGCACCATGTCCTTAGAGGGGCCGACGATAGGCTCGCCGCTGGCAGGCTTGAGCAAGTTGCGGCTCGAAAGCATGAGTTCACGAGCTTCTTTCACAGCCATGTCGGACAGCGGGACGTGCACCGCCATCTGGTCGCCGTCGAAGTCAGCGTTGAAAGCGGCACAGGCAAGAGGATGCAGCTGGATGGCATTGCCTTCGATCAAGACCACCTCGAAAGCCTGAATGCCCAAGCGATGGAGGGTAGGGGCTCGGTTGAGTAACACCGGGCGTTCCTTGATGATATGATCGAGCACATCCCAAACGGCCGGGTCGGTGCGATCCACCATACGCTTGGCGCTCTTGATGTTGTGAGCGTAGTTGTGTTCGACAAGCCGCCGCATGACAAAAGGCTTGAACAGTTCGAGCGCCATCTTCTTCGGTAGGCCACACTGGTGCAGCTTGAGCTGCGGGCCGATCACGATCACTGAGCGGCCCGAATAGTCCACGCGTTTGCCCAGGAGGTTACGGCGGAAGCGTCCCTGCTTACCCTTCAGCATGTCAGACAAGGACTTGAGCTTGCGCTTGCCGCTGCGGCTGACCGCGCGACCGCGCCGGCCGTTGTCGATCAGGCTATCGACCGCCTCTTGCAGCATGCGCTTTTCGTTGCGCACGATGACGTCCGGCGCGCCGAGCTCAAGCAAGCGGCGCAACCGGTTGTTGCGATTGATCACACGGCGATACAGATCGTTGAGATCAGAAGTGGCAAAACGACCGCCATCTAGCTGCACCATCGGACGCAAGTCGGGAGGAATCACAGGCAACACGGTCAGGATCATCCACTCTGGCCGATTGCCGGACTTGCGGAAAGCCTCGATCACGCGCAGCTGTTTGGCCGCTTTCTTGCGACGTTGCTTAGAACGCGTCGTCCTGATTTCGTGACGCATCTCCTCTGCCATTTTCTCGAGATTCGTTCGCGCCACGATGTCGCGGATGGCTTCAGCGCCCATGCCGGCCTTGAAGACGTTACCCCAGCGTTCGCTGAGTTCACGGTATCGTGACTCCGTCAGAAGCTGCCGCTCGCGGATGGATTTCAGCTCCAGCAAGTCTTGTTCCATGCTCTGGCGCAAAGCTTCGGCCTGGACTTCCCGGCTCTCTTGCAACGCCATGATCTCTTCGTCAGCGAGTCGGCGCTCATGATCGCGCTTGCTGGCCATCAACTCGATCACATGACTGCGTTCTCGCTCGATCTGGTCGTCGATCTCGCTAAGCTGCGCCTGTGTGATTTCGTTCAATTGGTCGAGATGCGCGCGCTCGATGGTGGCACCTTTCTCCACCAAGGGGGTGCTCATCCAGGAGAGCTGAAGGGCTGCATCGGCGGGCTTGCCCATGCGGTTTTCCAGGCGCAAGGTTAGGCTTTGCGCCTCGGCAATGACGCTGCCTGTTTCTTGTTCGAGACGCGCCTGCAGGTCGGCCAGGGTGCTCTTTTCCTCGCTGTCGAGCGCTGCCAAAGCCTTATCACGGCGACCCTCGATCTCGAGAATCTTGGCGTCGAGTTCGCTGTCTTGACGCGCCAATCGCATCGCCAACTCTCGCTCGTGGCGTTGTATCGTGCGATGCCGCGCGTCCTCATCGACTTCCGTGATGATGTATTGGGCAAAATACAACACACGCTCCAGGTTGCGCGGCGAAATGTCCAGCAATAGCCCTAGGCGGCTCGGGACGCCTTTGACGTACCAGATATGGCTCACAGGGCTAGCAAGCTCAATGTGTCCCATCCGCTCGCGTCGGACACGACTAGGCGCTACTTCAACGCCGCACTTGTCACAAACGATACCCTTGTAGCGGACGCGCTTGTATTTGCCGCAATAGCATTCCCAGTCCTTTGTTGGGCCGAAGATGCGCTCGCAGAACAAGCCATCGCGCTCAGGCCGCAGCGTGCGATAGTTGATTGTCTCCGGCTTCAGGACCTCTCCATAGCTCCATTCACGGATCTGTTCTGGAGAAGCCAGCGAAATTCGAATGGCATCAAAGTCGTTAACTTCCACGGTCTCACCTCAATAGTTAAGCAGGTGGGCGATTACAAGGGCTGTCAGCGTGTTGGGCGCCTGACAGCTTGTTGTGTGCCACTCGCTACTTGCCCGCCATCGGGCCAGGAACGCTGATGCTGAAGCCCAGCTTAGGTAGCTGCTCTTCCGAGTCGTCCCTACCAAACTGGATGACTTCTTCTTTTTCGTTGACCACCTCGACGGCCAGGCCCAACGATTGCAGCTCCTTAACCAACACACGGAAAGACTCCGGAACGCCAGGCGCCGTGATCGGGTCGCCCTTCACGATAGCTTCATAAGTCTTGACACGCCCCGTCACGTCATCGGACTTTACGGTGAGCATTTCTTGCAGGGTGTAAGCCGCACCATAAGCCTCAAGCGCCCACACTTCCATTTCACCAAAACGCTGTCCGCCGAACTGCGCCTTGCCACCCAGGGGTTGCTGGGTCACTAAGGAGTAGGGGCCGGTTGACCGGGCATGCACCTTATCTTCGACCAGGTGAGCCAGCTTGAGCATGTTGATGATACCGACCGTCACAGGCCGGTCGTAGCGCTCTCCTGTCATGCCATCATAGAGAGTCATCTTACCGGTGGTTGGCAAGGCTAGATTCCTCGCCAAGGCAACCTTGATCGCCTCCAGCTCGACTTGTTCCTTGCTCAGTTTAGAAATGCGCTCCATCGCCTCGTAGATCTCGGCGCGATCCTCGGGATCTTCCGGCGCTTCCTGATAGATCTTGCGATCGGAGCTTTCACCCTCGGCCGGTATTTCCTCATAAGTGGTCAGACGCATTTCGTCACGAATAACCTGTTTGAGCCACTCGCGCAAGCAAACATGGCGTGCGTTCTCGTTGCGTCGTTTGCGTTCTGCGAGTGTCAACTCCTCGGCATCGAAGGTCAATATATCATCCGGGTTGTAGTTTTGCGGAGCCTCCGCCAACCACTCGCGCAACATCGAACGACGAGCGTAGACCTGATCGTAGTAAACTCGCTCGGCGTCGTAGCCACGCTCACCAAGCCACTGGCTAAGGTAAAGCGCGCGAATCTCGGCATCGTCGAGGATGTCGCTATCGGCCATGCCGCGCTCGCGGGCCCAAGCCCATGCGCGCTTGGACGCCTTTTCCCAAGCGCGTTGGATCAGCCAGGCACGCGCCAGCTCGGCTTCGATCTCGTCTTCACGTGCGCCGTCGAAGACCGGTGTTTCCACCCAGAAACCGAGTTGCGCTGCGGCCCAGCCCAGGTGCGTCTCTAGAACCTGCCCGATGTTCATCCGGGCGGGCACGCCCAGAGGGTTGAGGATCATATCCACCGGCGTACCGTCTTCCAGGAAGGGCATGTCTTGAACAGGCACGACCTTGGAGATCACGCCTTTGTTGCCGTGCCGACCGGCCATCTTGTCGCCTTCGGTGATCTTGCGCCGATTGGCAACCATGACACGCACCATCTTTTCCACACCAGAGGGCAGGTCGCGATGGTCATCGCGGCTGAAGACCTTGATGTCAACGACCTTGCCTTTCTCACCGTGAGGCAGCCGCAAGCTGGAATCCTTGACTTCGCGGGCTTTCTCACCAAAGATGGCTCGCAGGAGTTTCTCCTCTGGGGTAAGCTCTGTCTCACCCTTGGGTGTGATCTTGCCTACCAAGATATCACCGGGGCCGACCTCTGCGCCAATGCGAATGATACCCTCCTCGTCCAGGTCTTTGAGGGCATCCTCACCCACGTTGGGGATGTCACGCGTGATCTCCTCCGGCCCCAGCTTGGTGTCGCGCGCTTCTGTCTCGTGCTTCTCGATATGGATTGAGCTGAAACGATCATCTTGCACCAAACGCTCGGAGACCAAAATGGCATCCTCGTAGTTACCGCCTTCCCAGCTCAGGAAAGCCACCAACACGTTCTGGCCCAGGGCCAGCTCACCATGATCAGTTGAGCTCGAATCCGCCAGCACGTCGCCCGGACGGATATAGTCGCCCTTGAAGACGGCCGGCCGCTGGTCGATGCAGGTGGACTGGTTCGACCGGTTGAACTTGCGCAGCTTGTAAGTGCGCCGGGTGCCATCTTCCTCCAGCACCACGATCTCGGAGCTAGTAGCGCTAACCACCTCACCGGCTTTTTCGGCCAACACGACCTGGCCGCTGTCCTGCGCAGCACGCAATTCCATGCCGGTGCCGATAATCGGCGCTTCGGGCCGCAGGAGAGGCACAGCTTGTCGCTGCATGTTGGAACCCATCAGCGCGCGGTTGGCGTCGTCATGCTCCAAGAACGGGATCAGAGAGGCAGAAACGCTCACAATTTGCTGCGGCGAGACGTCCATGTACTCGATGCGGTTAGGCGCCTCAAACAAGAACTCTTGACTGTGTCGTGCCGAGACACGGGCTTCCTTGAACTGACCGCGCTCGTCGATACTTGCGCTGGCCTGAGCAATCGAATGACGATCCTCCTCGTCGGCAGTCAAGTAGACAACCTCGTTAATGGCCCGCGGCAGAATTTTGTAAGGGCGCAGCGCCTCCTCGGGCAAAAGACCCGTGACAAGGGCCACCGTCTCCTCGTCGATGACGCTGCCTGCTTCAACCACCAGCTCGCGAGTCTGTGGATCGACAATTGGCTCTGCCAGCGTGGCGCCTAGGGCTTGAGGTGACTTCAAATCCACGGTTTGCGCCACGCGCTGGTAGGGCGTCTCGATGAAGCCATACTCATTCACCCGAGCATAGGTCGCCATGGAGCCAATCAAGCCGATGTTAGGTCCTTCTGGCGTTTCAATGGGACAGATGCGTCCGTAATGGCTATGGTGAACGTCACGCACGTCGAATCCAGCGCGCTCCCGTCGCAGACCACCAGGGCCCAGAGCACTCAAACGGCGCTTGTGCGTCAACTCTGCCAACGGATTGGTTTGATCCATGAACTGGCTAAGCTGGCTGCCGCCGAAGAACTCGCGCGTGGCCGCCACCACGGGCCGAATGTTGATCAGCGAGAGCGGCGTGATGAGCTCAGGATCGCGAATGGACATTCGTTCCCTGACTACGCGCTCCATGCGCAAGAGGCCGATACGCAGCTGGTTCTGGATCAACTCACCCACGGTTTTCACACGGCGATTGCCGAGGTGGTCGATGTCGTCCGCCGTGTCCACGCCGTTGTTGATCCTAATCATGCGCTCCAACACAGCCACAATGTCTCGCTTGGTAAGCGTACGTTGGCTGAGAGGCACTTCATCGCCTAACTCCAGACGACGGTTCAGCTTGTAGCGTCCCACCTTGCCCAAGTCATAGCGGCGCGGCTCGAACAGCAGATTCTGCAAGAACTTCTCAGCATTGTCCAGGGTTGGCGGATCGCCGGGGCGCAATTTCTTGTAGAACTCTAGCAATGCCTCGTCCCGGCTGCGCAGCCCGATAGGCTCGCGATCGATCGTGGCCTGGATGTAGGGATGCTCGGGCATCGTGTCCACGCCTTGGAAGAGCTCGAAAATCTCCTCGTCGGTGCCATAACCAATCGCGCGCAGCAGCACCGTCACAGGCAGCTTGCGCTTACGGTCCACCTTGACAGATAGAACGTCGCGTCGTGCAGTCTCGAACTCCAACCAGGCACCGCGGCTGGGAATCAACTTCGCCATACACAGGTCGCGTCCGGTCTGGCGATCTTCGTCAACGGTGAAGTAAACACCTGGGGAGCGAATCAACTGGCTCACAACAACGCGTTCGGCACCGTTAATAATGAAAGTGCCAGCGTCGGTCATTAAGGGGAAGTCCCCGGTAAAAACTTCCTGTTCGCTGATCTCACCAGTGTCGTGATTACGCAACTGCACTTTGACCCACAAGGGGGCCGCATACGTCATGTCACGATCGCGGCATTCTTGCTCGGTGTACTTGGGCTCACCAAACCAAAAATCGCCGAAGTGTAATTCGAGATTCTTGTTGAAGCTTACAATGGGCGATATTTCATCAAACAGCTCGCGCAGTCCCTCCTTCTTGAACCACTCGAACGAATTCAACTGGATTTCGGTCAAGCGCGGCAGAGGATGCACGTTGGGAATACGTGCGTAACTCCTGCGTTGGATACGGTGGTAGTTGGAAGCCACTGTCATGCTTGTTATGCTCCTTACGCTGGTCTGCACTTCCCAGCACAGAACGAAACTCGATTTCGGCGCAGCCTTCCCCGGCGCTTGTCGCTTCCCTGGCATACGTAATAAATGCCCATGACATAGCGATAGGACGCCGATGCGCCCAACAGCAATGTCATGGGCTCACGTTGCTCGTTAGGGAAGGCCAAGTGAAGGGGGTGCACAAAAATCCGATTGGTGAAGCCAGTACCCTAAAGCAGTTTTTGATCAAATTGCAAGCGGAAATTATAGCTCACCTGGCTTGATCAGTCAAGTAACGCAAATGCCAATTTCATCCCTCTGAACACCTTGGTCCCACTGTCACTATTCAGATGCCGGACAAGTGCGACCGATTCACAGCTTCAGTCGGTTCTTTGGGCACCCTTGTCCACCCAGACTCAAGTGCCCGGCACCTTTGGCCGGAAATTCTCCCCACCTTAAAAAATGCTGACACGACGCAAACACGGGGCAAAAGAAGCTATTTGGTGCTTGCAAAAAAACAAGAATAGTGTTATTATGGCAAAAAGTGGGACAAAGTGGGAGATTGTGGGACACAATCTTCGATTCTACCCGCTTTTTTAGCCCTCAAGTGGGACAAGACGCACATTTGTTCTATGTTAATCGGCCGCTACGAACACTCTTTGGACGACAAAGGACGTCTAACCCTCCCTGCCGAATACGCCGGTGAGATCACCGCTGGTGTGGTGTTAACACGCGGCCTGGAAGAATGCATCTACCTGTTCCCGACGGCGGAATTTGAGAAGCTGAGCATGCGCGTACGCGAACTGTCATTCACAGATGCTAAGGCGCGCAAACTTCGTCGTCAGTTATTCCCTCAGGCTCATGCTCTGGTGCCAGATCGGCAACGCCGTATTCTCATACCAGCCTGGCTAAGAGAACACGCCGGCATCACCGACAAAGTCTTAATCGCTGGCATGGATGTTTACATAGAACTGTGGTCTCCCGACGCATGGCGGCGTCAGGATGCGGCGCTCAGTGTTGAGCTAGCCGACGAGAACTTCTTTGCCGGCATCGGGGTCTAGGGCGCCCTGTACGCTCCACCTGGCCTAACTTCCGACGGCGCAGGACGTAGGTCTATGCCAAGCTCAGACACAGTCCACACTCCTGTGCTCTTGCACGAGACCATTACGTGGTTAGCGCCTCGTTCGGGTGGACTCTACATCGATGCCACAGCCGGCGGTGGTGGGCACTCAGAGGCATTGCTGTTACACTCGGCCCCGGACGGGCGGGTGCTGAGCATAGACGCTGATCCAATAGCCATTAGCAAAGTAAGGAACCGGTTAGCGGTCTTCGGCCAACGATCAGTCGTTATCGAGTCAAACTTCAGGCATCTGGCCCATGCTGCACAATCAGCGGGGTTTTCCGCTGTGGATGGCGTCCTGCTAGACTTGGGACTCTCGAGCGATCAATTGGCCATCGCCGGCCGCGGTTTTGCTTTACAGGCTGACGGCCCACTGGATATGCGTTTCGATCCAACGTTGCCACTAACGGCTGCCGATCTAGTCAATAACCTGAACGAAGCCGACTTAGCCAACTTGATCTACAAATACGGTGAAGAACGACTCTCTCGTCGTATTGCTCGAGCCATTGTGGCTGCCAGACCTGTGCACACTACCGGTCAGCTGGCTGAGATCATTATGCGGGCAGTTGGGCGACGCGAGAAGATCCACCCGGCGACACGCACGTTTCAAGCTCTGCGCATTGCTGTCAATGACGAGCTAGGTGCGCTGGCCGAGGCGCTGCCACAAGCTGTTGCTCTGCTGCGACCACAAGGTCGTATGGCCGTTATTTCCTACCATTCGCTCGAGGACCGCCTGGTCAAACAGTTCATGTTGCGCGCAGCCACAGACTGTATTTGTCCTCCGGAGACACCAGTGTGTACATGCGCACACCGAGCAACCATCAAGCCCCTCACGCGCAAACCTATTCAGCCGTCAAACGCCGAGATCGCAGCGAATCCGCGCAGCCGCAGCGCCAAGCTCCGCGTAGCCGAGAGACTCTCTGAGGTTGACAGATGATCGAACACCCTGTACTCAAGCAGCGCCGGCTCAATACAGCTCCGTCCGCGCCGTCCCTGAACTTGCCACGCGCGGGAGCAGGGTACGCCTCAATCATACAGGTTGCACTCGTCGTGCTCGGGATAGCGCTTGCGACCTTTGTATTATACCTTTACCTACTGCCAAACAGCCAGATCAGTGCGGCGGAGGCGCGCATCGAGGACCTCAAGGCACAGCATGCCGCCCTCGTCCGGCAAAACGCCGAGATCATGCGCCAGATTTCGACATATACCAACCTGGGCACTGTTCAACAGCGGGCGCAAAAGCTAGGCATGGGTCCCGCTCGTAGTGTAATTTTTCTGCCGGCGGCCTCTGCGCAGACGACACCAACACCTCAAAGCAACCAGTGGAAGAGATCACCCTAGCTATGAACACTCCTGCTCGCCCACCCCGTGTCCGGGTCGCCCTGGTCACCTTTGTGTTGCTCTCGGCTTTCATCATACTGATCGTCCAATTGGTGCGTTGGCAATTGCTCGATCGCAAACGCGTCTTGCCGCCGCCAGCCAGCGCCGCTGCGACTCCTGCACGCGGGCCCGAACGAGGCACCATTCTGGATCACACGGGCGAACCACTGGCCATCGATGTCTACCAATGGGAGATATGGGTGCAACCCGCATTGGTCAAACCCGAAAGGGTGGACAAACTGGTGGCTGATCTGACACAGGCGCTGGGCAGCGACATGTTGCTGGCACCCGAGCAACTACGACAAGCGATCACCAGTCGCGAACGGCCCATTATCACCTTAGCCAGAAACGCCCCTGAGGCAACTGCTGCGCAAATCCGGGCTTGGCCGACGGCTGATCGGCGCGGCGTCGGAATGGTAGCAAAGCCGCGACGCTATTATCCTCAGCGATCACTGGCAGCCCACGTTTTAGGTTTCGTCAACGACGAACCCAACGCGTACTACGGTGTGGAACAACAGTACAGCAACTATTTGCTACGCGCCGATGTCGCATTCCAGCAGTCCATATCATCTATTAAAGAGTCCTATGGCAACCTACCCGAGAGCTGGCAACGATACCTGCCGTCTGCCGTTGGTCAAGACTTAGTCTTGACGATTGACCGGCGCATCCAGTTCGTTGCAGAGCAAGTACTGGCTAACGCCCTCGGCCGCTATGCTGCCGAGGCGGGCACGATCATCGTCATCGAGCCGGACACAGGCGCTATCCTGGCCATGGCCAGTCTGCCGGCTTATGACCCCAACCGCTATGCCACCAGCGACGAAGCGTTGTTGGTCGACCCGGCGATCAGCAAGCAATATGAACCCGGCTCTGTTTTCAAGGTCATTACGATGGCAGCCGGCATTGACGCTGGCCTCATCACACCGGACACGGTCATCACCGACACCAGTGTGCTCGAGTATGGCGACCAAATCATCCAGAACTGGGACAAGACGGGCTTAGGGCCGATCACGATAACCGAAACGTTGCGTCGGTCGCGCAATATCCCCACCGCCCAAGTGGCAATCCAGATGGGCGAATCGCTGTTCTATCAGTATGTCCGACGCTTCGGCTTCGGCGAGCTCACCGAGGTCGATCTGGCCAACGAGAGCCCGGGGACGGTCAAGGTGCCAGGCAATTCCTTGTGGAGCCAATCGGACCTGGCCACCAACTCCTTTGGCCAAGGTCTGGCGGTCACGCCGCTTCAGGTCGCAACAGCTATTTCCGTCATCGCCAATGGTGGCATGCTCATGCGACCGCATGTCGCCGAGGCGCTCGTCTATCAGGGCCAGGTGCTCAAGCCGGGCAGCACCGTTGTGCGGCGGGTAATCAAGCCCGAAACAGCAACAACGATGCGAGACATGATGGTCGACGTGGTGAGCCAAGGCACGCGCACCGCACGAGTCGATGGCTATACTGTGGCAGGCAAGACGGGCACTGCCCAAATTGCCATCGAGGGTGGCTATCATCTCACACAAACCATTCACTCCTTCGTCGGCTTCGTTCCGGCTGAAAACCCGCGCTTCGTGGCACTCGTTAAGCTCGATAAGCCACGCGCCTTCGCATGGGCCGAAAGCACGGCAGCACCATCGTTTGCCGAGCTAGCCTCGCGCGTCCTCTATTTGCTCAATGTGCCGCCCGCGCCGGCGGCCACCCGACCATGAGACAGTACCTCTCTCTTGCCGATGTATGGCAAGCGCTCTGTCCGCTCCCCTGGCCCACCACGTGGCCTGAGTTCCCACTGTCAGCGGTTGTCATCGATAGCCGTCAAGCCAGCCAGGGAAGCCTTTTTGTCGCGCTGCCTGGAGAACACACCGACGGACATCACTATGTCGGTCATGCATTTAGCCGCGGTGCTGTGGCTGCCCTGGTGCAGCAGCCCGCTACCGGCTGCACATCCTCGCTAGACTTGCGAAGCCCATGGACAGACATCGCAACAGCTTCGGAGTTGCGACTGCCGGTCTGCCTCCATGTCAACTCAACGTTGACAGCGCTGCAAGAGATTGCCGCTGCCTGGCGCAGCCGCTTCACGCCGCGCGTGATCGGCATTACCGGCAGCGTGGGCAAGACCACGACGAAAGAGATCACGGCCCAGGTGTTGCGTCAACGGTATGCTACGCTCAAGAACACAGGCAACCTGAACAATGAAATCGGCTTGCCGCTGACGCTGTTGCAGCTCAACGAGTCGTATCAGCGGGTAGTTCTGGAAATGGGTATGTATGACCTGGGGGAGATTGCGCGCCTGTGTGAGATCGGCAGACCCCATGTCGGAGTGGTGACCAACGTCGGACCGGTGCACCTCGAGCGCCTGGGAACCATCGAGCGTATTGCGCAAGCCAAAGCAGAGCTGGTGATGGCGTTGCCTGCTGAAGGAGTCGCGATTTTGAACGCCGACGACCCGTTGGTGGCACCGATGGCGCAGAAGACTCAGGCCAGGATCTTCACCTATGGCCTGTCACCAACGGCTGATCTGTGGGCCGACACGATTGTGAGCGACGGGTTGGAGGGCATTCGCTTCCGCTTTCATCACGGCGCCGAAGTTCTCCACGTGCGCGTTCCCCTGCTCGGCCGGCACAGCGTCCACACCGCTCTGCGCGCTGCCGCCGTAGGTCTGGTCGAGGGCTTGAGTTGGGAAGAGATCGTGTCCGGACTACAGGATACGGGCGCACAACTGCGCCTGGTCGTCGTGCGCGCACAGGGTGGCGCTACGCTGTTGGACGATACATACAATGCCAGCCCAGCTTCCACCCTCGCAGCGTTGAACCTGCTGGCCGATTTGGATGTGAACGGTGGCCGGCGCATTGCAGTTCTTGGCGACATGCTGGAGCTCGGCAGCTACGAGGAGATGGGTCATCGGCTAGTAGGCGCGCGGGCTGCCGACGTCGTTGACCACCTGATCACAATCGGCGACCGGGCGCTTTGGATCGCCGAAGAAGCCATTGCTTGTGGATTGCCCAAAGCCAACGTAGACACAGTGGCGACCGTGCAAGCTGCCATTGATCAACTTCGGCTCTTATTAGGCCCAGGAGACGTCGTCTTAGTAAAAGGATCACGCGCGGGCAGACTGGATCAGATTGTCAGCGCGCTGAGTTTGCCCACTGGCACAGAGCCAGGCGAAACGGAAGGCGCACGCCCATGGCTTACTCATTGACATTGGGCGCCATCACCTTTTTTCTGGCCGTCATCTGGGGCCGGCCGTTGATCTCTTGGCTCAAGCGCAACCGCTTGGGCAAGCAGATACGCGTCGAGGAGCCCGGTACCCATCAACTCAAGATGGGTACGCCCACCATGGGTGGCTTGATGGTCATCATCCCCGTAGTGTTGATCACAGGAGCCCTGAACATCGCAAACTTGCTGGGTTTTAACATCATCGGCCAATCGGTGCTAATTCCCATGTCAACACTGGTGGCGTTCGGCGTTTTGGGCGCTATCGACGATCTGGAAGGCATACGCGGTACACGCGCCAAGGGTGAAGGCATCACGGCGCGCGCCAAAGCGGCCTGGCAATTCATCTTTGCCGGCGTCATCAGCCTCGTGCTGTTTCTCGGGCCAACCGAGCTACGTAGCATTGCCATTCCGGGCATCCCCGAAAAGATCGAGATCGGTTGGCTCTATCCGTTCGTAGCCAGCTTGCTCATTGTCTTCTTCTCCAACGCCGTCAACCTGGCAGATGGCTTGGATGGATTGGCCGGAACTATGGCTGCCGTAGCCTTCGCTTGCTACGGTGTAATCGCCTTTTTGCAGGGTCAAGTTTGGCTGGCAGCTTTCTGCTTCACGATGGTGGGCGCGCTGCTAGCCTTTCTCTGGTTCAACTCACACCCGGCTGAGCTGTTCATGGGCGATGTTGGCTCGCTGGCCATCGGCGCTACATTGGCCGTCGTGGCTTTGATGACCGGCCAGTGGCTACTGCTCCCCATCGTAGGTGCCATGTTTGTCGCCGAAGCTGCCTCGGTAATGATCCAAGTGAGTTGGTTCAAGTTCACCAAACGTCGCTACGGACAGGGCCGGCGCATTTTCAAGATGAGCCCTCTTCACTACCACTTCGAGCTCTCCGGCTGGAGTGAAACACAGGTCATGCAACGCTTCTTTCTCTGCAGTATCCTTGCCGGGATGCTTGGCGTCGCCTTAGCCTTGATCTAGCCCACACACTAGGTGACACCATGACGTTCGACACTTACCGCAACAAACGTGTGGTCATCCTGGGCCTGGCTCGACAAGGCATTGCCTTGGCGCGCTTCTTCGTTGCCCAAGGAGCGCGGGTGATCGTGAGCGACCAGGCACCTGCGTCAGCAGAAAGCTTGCAGGCTCCGCTCCAAGACCTGGCCGAAGCGGGTCTAACCACCGGTGCCGAACCGCCGGTCAAGTTGATTCTGGGCGGTCACCCTCTGCCCCTGCTGGATGAGTGCGATCTCCTTTGCTTGAGCGGTGGCGTGCCTCCGCAAATCCCAATTGTGCAGGAGGCTCGGCAGCGTGGTATTCCGCTCAGCAACGATGCCATCCTCACGCTCGCTCACAGCCCAGCGCCAGCGGCAGGCATCACCGGCGCCAGCGGCAAGACAACCACGACAACCCTGGTTGGGCTGATGTTGAAAACCGTGGGCTTCGCAGACCCACAAGGCGGCGGCGCATTCAACGAGCAACCAATTGTGTGGGTGGGCGGCAACATCGGCACACCTTTGGTGGACCGATTGGAACACATCAAATCCACGGATTGGCTCGTGTTGGAACTTTCCAGCTTTCAGTTGGAGCTTTTCGATGACGCCGCAGGCGGACGGTCGCTCAGTCCAGCCGTCGCAACCGTGCTCAATATCACCCCCAATCATCTGGATCGACACCCCTCGTTGGCGCATTACACTGCCTGCAAAGCCAACATTCTGCGATGGCAAAGCGCCGAAGATGCGGTCGTTCTGGGCGCCGATCCAGCGGTGATCACCGGTGCGTGGTTGCGCAGCGGTCGAGTATCTATCGCGGCCGACCGCGGCCAACCGACACTGGAGTTTCCAATTGCGGCCCGCCGGCTTGGTTTTGGCGAAGTAATCCCAGCACGCGGCGATGTGAGCGGCGAGCCTGTCTGCGAGGGCTGCTGGCTGCGGCAGGACCAAATCGTGTTGCGCTGGGCCGGACGAGAGGAGATTGTCCTGCCAGCCGCAGCCATTCAACTGCGCGGCAAGCACAACCTGCTCAACGTAATGGCTGCCTGCGCCACCGCAGCTGTGATCGGTGTTCCACCAGACGCCATGGCCGAGGTAGCGCGCACGTTCACGGGTGTGCCCCACCGATTGGAGACCGTCCGCATTCATAACGGCGTACGCTGGATCAACGACTCAATTGCCACCACGCCGGAGCGAGCTGTTGCAGCTCTGCGTAGCTTTGACGAGCCGATTGTCATGTTGGCAGGCGGTCGCGACAAAAAGCTTCCCTGGGACGAGTTCGCCGCCCTCGTTCAACAACGCGTCAAGCACCTGATCGTCTTCGGCGAAGCAGCCGACCTCATTGCACAAGCCGTGGCTCGGTTGCATTCTACTGCTACATCCGGTCAGAGACAAGGCACATTGCCGCTCACGCGCTGCGCTGACCTAGCAGAGGCTGTGGCTGTTGCCCATCGTGTGGCACAAAGCGGTGACATCGTTCTCCTGTCGCCGGGCGGCACCAGTTTCGACGCCTACAAAGACTTTGAAGCGCGAGGCCAACACTTTCGCGCTCTCGTTGATCAACTCCGCTAAAGGACGTTCACCAGACGCCAGCCGGTCTTTCGTTGTTGCACGTAGAAGCGATCATTGCCGTATGACAAAGCCAACTCCCCGCCGTTCCTCCAAATCTACGCGCAAAAACGCTGTGCCGGCGCCTGCAACAGCACCCAACACGCAACGCGCAGCGCAGCCGACTTCCAGTCCTTCGAAGAGGACGCGTGCGGGAGCCAGCCACGCCGCGCAAACTCGCACTGCTGCTCGCCCAAACACTCAACGGCTACTCAGCTACGACCTCGTTCTGTTAAGCATCGTAGCGAGTCTGATCGGTTTAGGACTGGTGATGATCTTCAGCGCCAGCTATGAACAAGCCAATCTCATTTTTGGCCACTCAGCTTACTACTTGATCCGTCAGTTGCAATGGCTAGCCGTCGGCACTGTAGTGCTAGTTGCAGCGGCCTTTTTCGACTACCGCAAGCTACAATCGCTGTCTATAGCTATCATGTTGGTCACCGTTCTGGCGCTATTGGCAGTGTTGGTGTTAGGCAGGGAGAACTTGGGAGCAACCCGGAACCTGGCCGGCACCAGCATCCAGCCCAGCGAGATGGCTAAGCTAACCGTAACCATCTACATCGCCTATTGGCTTACCTCAAAAGGGGAGCGGCTGCGCAACATTTCCTACGGTCTGGTACCGTTTGCAATGTTGCTGGGCTTGATTGCTGCGCTGATCGTGCTGCAGCCCGATTTTGATACCACGATCATTATCGTTGTCACCGCACTCGTCATGTTCTTCGTGGCAGGCGCGGACCTCAAGCAACTGGGCGCCAGCATAGGTATTGCTGGGATCACGTTGTACTTCGCTATCGTGCGCACAGGCTATGCAGCGCAGCGTATCCAGGATTTTCTCAACGTTCTGGCGAACCCGCTCACCGGCAGTGATCACATCCGCAAGAGCCTAGAGGCGCTGGCCCGCGGCGGCGTTGCCGGCACCGGTTTGGGCGATTCCGCGGCTAAGCAGTTGGGCGGTGTGCCGCTGCCATGGACCGATAGCATTTTCGTCATTGTAGGCGAGGAGTTGGGCTTTCTTGGAGCTCTTCTCGTTGTGGCGCTTTTTCTGGCGTTAACCATGCGTGGCTTGAGCGTGGCCAAGCGGTCACAGGATCACTTCGGCTTTGTTCTGGCCAGCGGGATTACCGCCTGGCTCGCTTTTCAGGCTTTTGTCAACATGGCAGTGAACACAGCCACCTTACCGTACGGTGGCCTGACTCTGCCCTTCATCAGCTATGGTGGATCGTCCCTGGTTGCCTGCATGGCAGCCGTTGGTGTACTGCTGAGCATTTCGCACTATGGAACCAAACAGCCTGCCCACAACGGACGCGCAAGCAAGCCGGCCAACCCGCGAACTGGGAGCACAACAGAGTGGAGCGCAGCCTGGAGTGGAACCGCTGAGTCCGCTGCCGGCATCCCCCAGTCTGCGTCTGGTCGTGTCCGGCGGCGGAACTGGTGGTCACGTCTATCCCATTCTGGCCGTCCTCGACGCCCTCAGTCTGCTGATCACAGCCGGTCCGGAGCCCGAAGCTCCGGCGGGCTTGTCGTCAAAGCTAACAGCGTCGGCCGCTCCGGAACCCTCAGCCGGCGTATCGTCCGCGCCAAACGAACCATGGCCCGCCGCAGCGCCGGACGCCGGCCTGCCGTCGCTAGCAGCCGACAGCGCATCCCTCGGCGACGTTCTGGCTAAGCCAGCAATACTGTACATCGGCACGGCCAACAGCGTCGAAGAAGACCTGGCGCGTCGTGCAGGAGTCCCGTTTCGCTCCATCGAAAGCGGCCAGCTACGCGGCATGGCCATCGGGGTAGCGCTGCAGAGCCTCGTTAAGGCTGGCCGCGGTGTGCAGCAAAGCAGACGGATATTGCGTGAGTTCCGGCCTCATGTCGTGTTCGTCACGGGTGGGTTCGTGGCAGCGCCGGTCGTAATCGCTGCCTGGCGCGCTGGAATTCCGGTGCTGATCTACCTACCTGACATCGAGCCTGGCGTGGCTATTCGGCGGCTCAGCCGCTTTGCTCGCCGCGTGGCAGTAAGCTTTCCGGAGGCAGCCGTGCACTTCCCCGGTAAGGCCGTAGTTACGGGTTATCCAGTGCGACCGGAGTTCGTTGTCGCCGCAGCACAGCGCAACGTTGCGCGCCAGGCCCTGAACTTACAGCCCGAACTGCCTGTCGTGTTAGTCTTTGGCGGCAGTCGGGGCGCCCGCAGCATCAACCAAGCTCTGGTCGCGGTACTGCCGGAAGTGTTACGGTATTGTCAAGTTGTACATGTCACAGGCACCCTCGACTGGGCCAATGTGCAAGAGCGCACGGAAAGCTTGCCGGATGAACTGCGCCTGCGCTATCACCCTTTCGCCTACCTGCACAGCGAAATGGCGTTGGCCATGGCGGCCGCCGACCTCGTGGTTGCGCGTGCTGGCGCCTCCACGCTCGGCGAGTTTCCCGTGATGGGCTTACCAAGCATTCTTGTGCCCTACCCCTACTCCGGTCAGCACCAGGAAGCCAATGCCGACTACCTGGCTGCCCGCGGAGCTGCAGTAAAAGTGGCCGACAACCGATTGAACAGCGACCTTCTGCCGACCATTCTGGATCTTGTGCAACACCCTGAGCGACGGGCAGCCATGCACAAGGCCGCCCGCGCGCTGGCGCAGCCGCAAGCCGCGCTGCACATTGCGCGTGTATTGATAGAGTTGGCTGAAGGCAACCGAAGTCACTAGCGAGCCGTGATCCCATGATTTTCGTATTCATCATGCTGTTAGCCACAACCATGGCCATCTTTGGCATCTACGGCTTCCCGCGCGGCACGCTAATTATGCTCGTCAGCCTGGGTATCCTATGGGTTGCCGTTTTCCTGGTCGAGACCCGATCGGAACAGCTGCTGACCTACCTTAACGGCATGTATATCGGCACAATGTTGGTCTTCAAGAGCGGGCTCAATGACATTGCTTCCGGCAACCTGGACTCAGCCGCGGCCAAGCTGGAGAGCATTGAAAAACCCTTCACCGGAGCGACTGCTAACCTGGGCTTGATCTTGGTTATCTTGGGCGCTGTTTTGATCGGCTGGCTGGTCAGCCTCATTCTCAAGAAGAAACGCAAACCCAGTATCGTTGGAACCATCCTGGGCCTCTTCTACGGTTACTTGCTAAGCGCTGCGATCTTGCCGCTCTTAGGCTTTCCGCCCGGGTTCTTACCGCTCCCCTTCTTGCGGCCGTTCGATCCAACCATGCCGGCTCCTACAGCTCCCGTTGCTGGAGCCAGCGCAGGATCAGGCGGGCTTTTGGCCCGATTGTCACAGCCCGAAGCAATAAATCTAATCACTGTCGCCATCACGGCAAGTATGGCGGTCTTTTTGCTCGCTTCGGCGCGACGCGGCAGCAAGAGCAGCAAGAAAGGTTAGGCCGTGGGACCAATTGAGATCCTCTTCTTAACCGTGGGTGCGCTATTTGGCGTCATCGGCATAGTGCGCGGCTATCAAAGGGAGCTCGGCATAACCACCATGCTGCTGATTACGCTGTTTGTCATCACCTTCGTCGATGACCGGTTAGGATCACGAATTAGCACACTCCTAGCCGACGCCGGGTTGAGCACAGGCCAGATCGAGACGATCTTTGCGCTCACGTTCTGCGCGGTGCTTATCATAGTGACGTACATCTCCTACGAAGGAGTTACTCTGGCCTTTCCCGGCTCGGGCGGAAAATGGTTCCTCAGCCTGCTGGTAGGGCTGATCAACGGCTATCTGTTTGCTGGTAGCATCTGGTACTATCTTGCTAAAGCCGACTGGCCCTTCGTTGATGTCCAGCCCACTTACACTGAGCTGTACAGTTTTCTCGTCAATTTCCTACCGCCAGCGATTTTCAGCTGGCCATACTTCATTTTGCTGGCCGTTGGCATGCTAATCCTGCGAGTGGTCAAGTGACAACCATGACGAATGACCTCAAGCCGACGCCGGCTACACTACCATCAACGGGCTGGACAAGCCTCTTCCAACTCGCATCAAACGAGCGGTCGGCAGTACGTATCCACCTAGTCGGCATTGGCGGCGCGGGATTGTCTGCCATTGCACGCATCCTTCTGGGACGCGGCTACACCGTGTCTGGTTCGGATGCTCGCGCCAGTCACACGCTCACAGAATTGACGGAACTCGGTGCCAAGACCTTCGTTGGCCACCAAGCCGACCGCGTTTTGGGTGCCCACCTCGTGCTGATCTCGTCAGCTGTGCCCCCAGATAACGTCGAGGTAGCAACGGCCACTGCCGCGGGCATTCCAGTGGTGAAACGAGAGCACTTTCTGCCGCCGCTGATGGCCGGATACACAAGTATTTGTGTGGCCGGCACACACGGCAAGACAACCACCACAGCCATGATCGCCAGCGGTCTCGATAGCCTAGGCGCCGAACCCACCTTCATTGTTGGCAGCGAGATCCGTTCCCTTGGCGCCAGCGCGCGCGCCGGCTGTCCCGACAGCCCGTTCGTGCTGGAGGCTGACGAGTACGATCGCATGTTCCTCGGACTGGAACCGCATATCGCCGTGATCACCAACGTCGAGTGGGACCACGTGGACTGTTACCCAAGTATTGACAGTTACCGCGAAGCTTTTGCCGAGTTCGCAGGGCGAGTGCCCAGGGGAGGAACGGTGATCTACTGCGGCGATGATCCGGGCGCCTGCTGGGTCCGCACACAAGCCGAAAGAGCGGAACCGCGCTGGATTTCCTACGGCCTAACACCCGGCAATCAGTGGCGCGCCATCGATCTTCAGGTGAACGCCGATGGCGGCACAGATTTTCTGGTCGAGCACAACGGCTTGCCTTGGCAGCCGGTCAGCCTCACCATTCCCGGCCAACACAATGTCTTGAATGCGCTTGCGGCTCTGGCTGCTATGCATGCTGCCGGTTACGTTTTCACAGGGCCGGACAAAAACCTTAAATTTCTACGTGATTTTGCGGGAACTTCGCGCCGGCTTGAACATAAGGGCACGGCTTGTGGTATAATTGTTTTGGACGACTACGCGCATCACCCAACCGAGATACGCGCCACGTTGAGCGCGGCACGGCAACGTTTTCCCCGTCGGGCCATCTGGGTACTTTTCCAGCCACACACCTATAGCCGCACTCATGCTTTACTAAACGAATTTTGCGATGCTCTGAAAAACGCCGAACACGTGCTGATCACAGACATCTATGCCGCCAGAGAGCACGATACCATGGGCGTTTCTGCACATGATTTGATCGCCAAGCTGAACACACATCCTGATGCCCGCTACGCAGGCGACCACGCTGCCGCGGCTAGGTTGCTCCTGGCAGAGCTCCAGCCGGGCAATGTTCTTTTGACACTGGGCGCCGGTGATGGTTGTCAAGTGGGCGACCAGGTGTTGACCGAACTACGCGCGCGTGAGCAAAAGCGAGACAAATCATGCACCGGTCGCGTCGATGACCTGGCAACTGAGATCCGAGACGTGGTGGGCCTGACGCCCGTGCGCGAAGAGCCCTTGGCCGCCCACACCACCATGCGAGTCGGCGGGCCAGCCGAGCTTTTCGTCACTGTCAACACACCCGCGCAGTTGGTAGCGGTAGTCAATCTGGCGCACCGCGCTGGGGTGCCCACGTGGGTACTGGGTGGCGGCAGCAACGTGATTGTGAGCGATGCCGGCGTGCGCGGATTAGTGATCGTCAACAACTGTCGCGGCATGCGCCGCCACCGGTGCGATGTGGTGTGGGTTGAGAGCGGAGCTAACCTGGCTCGCCTGGCGCGCCAAACCATTCACTGGCAACTAAGCGGCCTGGAATGGGGTGTAAGCGTTCCGGGAACGGTCGGTGGCGCCGTTGTTGGCAACGCCGGCGCGCATGGCGGATGCGTGGCCGATAACTTGCTGCGGGCAACGTTGCTCCTGCCAGACGGCCGTGTTGCTGAATGGCCGGCGCAGCGCTTTCATTACGGCTACCGCCACAGCCGCCTCAAGGAGCTAATACGCGCCGGTCAGCCAACACCAGTGGTGCTGGCTGCGGCGTTTCAACTGGTCCCGGACGATGTAGCCGCAATCGAGGAGCGGGCTGCTCGCTTTCTGGCCCAACGCCGGGCTAGCCAGCCGGTTGAGCCCAGCGCCGGCTCGATTTTTCAGAACCCACCCGGTGACTATGCCGGCCGCATTCTGGACGTGCTGGGCTTCAAAGGTCGCGTTCAAGGCGATGCCATGTTCTCAACCGTCCACGCCAATTTTATCGTCAATCGCGGACGGGCCACGGCTGCCGATGTTGTGGCGTTGATCAATCAGGCGCGTCAGGCAGTGTGGACGGAGCGTGGGATCGAGCTTGTGCCAGAGGTCGTGTTTGTGGGCGACTGGGCGCAGATGCCCCCTCTGCAGCCGCTGACCGCAACGCCTCCAGCGAACAAGGAACGCTTGCCATGAAAATGCGGAAATTGCGGATCGGCGTGTTGTTCGGTGGACGCTCGGGCGAACATGAGGTAAGCCTACGATCGGCCCACTCGGTGATTAGCGCCCTTGATCCGCACCACTATGAGGTGATCCCGCTCGCCATCGACAAGCAAGGCCGGTGGCTGACAGGAGCCGACGCTGCACGCCTATTGAGCGGCGAGGGCGTCGAACCCCCTAGCGCGCACGTGTCCCCACCAACAGCGCTGGACATGACGCCACGCCCCGAGCTTCTGGGGTCTGTGGACGTGGTTTTCCCGGTCTTGCATGGCCCTTACGGCGAAGATGGCACTGTGCAGGGACTGCTCGAGCTGGCTGGCATTCCCTACGTAGGCTGCGGTGTGCTGGCATCGGCAGTGGCGATGGACAAAGCCCTGTCCAAAGCTGTCTTTGCCGCTGCAGGTCTACCTCAAGTGCCTTTTCTCGTGATCAAGCGCAAACGCTGGCTGGCCCAGCCGGAGGAAGTGCTCTCCTCCATCGAGGCTAAGCTGGCATATCCGCTGTTTGTCAAGCCAGCCAATCTGGGCTCCAGCGTTGGCGTCAGCAAGGCCAAAGACCGAACAAGCCTGATCACCGCCCTGGATGAGGCTGCGTGCTATGATCGCAAGCTGGTGGTGGAACAGGGCATCGACGCGCGTGAGATTGAGGTCAGCGTGTTGGGCAACGACGAGCCCATTGCATCGGTCCCGGGCGAGATCGTCCCAGCGCGCGAGTTCTATGATTACACCGCCAAGTACATCGATGACAGGTCGGCATTGTTGATACCTGCGCCGCTTACCCCTGAAGTGACAGCAGAGGTGCGCCGGCTCGCCGTTGAGGCCTTTCTGTCCATCGACGGCGCAGGCATGGGTCGAGTTGACTTCTTGCTCGATCGCATGTCAAACCGGCTCTACTTGAACGAGATCAACACGATTCCTGGCTTCACAAGCATCAGCATGTACCCCAAGCTTTGGGAAGCCAGCGGTATCTCATACCCAGAGCTGATGGATCGTCTGGTCGATCTGGCCCTTGAGCGACATAACGACAAGAGCCGTTCTGTGACATCGTACATGGGTCAATCTGGCGCATTGGATCAGCATCAATCAGAGGCGGTGCGGCATGGCCACAACCAGACGGAGTAGCGCAGCCAGCCGCCGTCGCGCGCGATCCTCGCGACCAACAACCGCTCGACGGCGGGTCAAAGCCTGGACTAGCGCCAAGCGACGGCGCTCCTACCGATCGAGCGCGGCTACACAGCCGCAACGCGTAACGCGCAGGCGGCGTAGTGGGTCAAAACGCCCCCCGCTGCGACTGCCTCGTTTCTCGTTGGGACGCCTGCTCGGCGTAACACTGGCGGCCCTATTGCTCGCTGCGCTGGTGCTCTTGTTTGAAAGCGACATGTTCTACGTGGACGACGTGGAAATTACCGGCGCCACCTACAGCAAGCGCGAGGAGGTCTACCGCCACGCTAACGTGCACAACTACAGTGTCTTCTGGGTCAACGAGCAGGCTGTAGCTCAGCAGGTTGAAGCCCTGCCTTTCGTCCAGAGCGCTCGCGTGCAGGCCGTGCTGCCGAACAGGGTGCGCATTGACCTTGTCGAGCGCCAGCCGGTGGCCATTTGGCAGGCCAACGGTCGCGATCTGTGGGTTGATAGCGAGGGCATCACTCTGCCGGTGGCCAGCCAACTGAGCTCGCTGCCGGTGTTGGTCGACATGGACAGCAGCACAACCGAAGCAGGACATGTGGACCCACGGATCATTGCCGGTGTGGTCGAATTGCACCGCCAACTGCCTGGCATTAGCCGATTCGCCTACGACAGCGGACGCGGCTTGCATTTCACAATGTCCGATGGCGCGCTGGTCATCCTGGGCAAGAACACGCGGCTGGCTGAGCGAGTCCAGCAGTTGATCGCCTTGCAATCAGCACTGGCTGCGCAGGGCAAAGCCGCCAGTGAAATCGACCTAAGCCACGACGATGGCTATTACATGAAGTTGGTATCCACGCAACCCTAGGCGGCGGACGCCTGAGCAGTTGCTGAAGCTAGCTCCTTGACCGGAGACTGAACTGTGTCAGACACGATTTGCGCCATTGATGTTGGCACAACCAAGGTTTGCGCCTTCATCGCCGAAGTTGTGGACGAAGATGCTCTCGAAGTTGTGAGCGTTGGCAAAGCGCCTTCCGAAGGGATGAACAAGGGCGTCGTCGTCAATGTCGCTGCTGCCACTGCGGCGATCGGCCAGGCCATCGAAGAGGCCGAGCGGGTGGCTAATCGCTCCATCGGGCGGGCTTACGTCGGCATTGCCGGCAGCCATATTCAGGCGCACCCGAGTAAAGGCGCCGTGCCCATCAACCGCACCCGCATTGTCTCTCCCGAGGATGTGGAGCGGGTCAAAGAGGCGGCCCGCGCTATTGCCCTGCCCCACAACCGCGAGATCATCCATGTGGTGCCGCGTAGCTTTGCTGTCGATGAACAAGAGGACCTGCAAGACCCGCTGGGCATGCATGGCTATCGCCTCTCTGTCGATGCCCAAGTCATCTCCGGCGCCTCAGGCGCTGTGCGCAATCTCGTCCGCTGCGTGCAGACCTATGGCATCGAGATCGAGGAACTCGTGCTGCAGCCCTTAGCTTCCGGCGAAGCAGTGCTCACCAACGCAGAGCGCGAGATGGGAGTTGTTGTCGTAGACATCGGCGGCGGCACGACCGATTTGGCAATGTTCATGAAGGGCAGCCTGTGGCACACAGTGGTCCTCGATATTGGCGGCAACCACTTGACGCATGACCTAGCAGTCGGGCTGGGCGCGCCCTTCAGCGCCGCCGAAACGCTCAAGGTGCGCTACGGCCACGTTCTGGCCTCGCGTGTGGCGGCCGACCAAGAGGTGTCGGTGGAAGTTTTCGGCGACCTAGAGGGCGGTCATCGTACTGTGTCGCGCCAACTTGTGGCCGAGATCTTAGAAGCCAGGGCTGAGGAAATGTTGGAACTTATCATGCGCGAGATCAAACGGTCGGGTTATGAAGGCCTGGTGCCGGCCGGTCTGGTGCTTACCGGCGGCAGTTCTCAACTGGCTGGACTGCGCGATCTCAGCCGTCAACTTTGTCAGATGCCCGTCCGCTTAGGTTCTCCCAGCAGCATTCCTGGCTTGTCCGACGCCTGGAGAACCCCCGACAACGCCACCGGCGTGGGCATGCTGCTGTGGGCAATGCACAACCACTGGGGTTCTGTTGGCAGCCGAATTAGCAAGACAAGCAACCCCTTTGTCGAGCGCATCCTGCAATGGCTGCGCAACTTGCTGCCTGGTTAGCTACGCAGCCGTAGCTTCGCAGGCGCTGTTGAACACGAAACTTAGGAGCACTGAATGATCGAACCAACCATCGCGCCGGCCGGGATGCACAGCGATCCAACACCACACGACCAGTCACAAGATACCTACAACCTGCCGTCGGGAGATGGCACATCAATGCACAGAAGGAGTGATCCCATGAACCGCAGACCTACTAGTCGAGATGCACAACCCACCTTTGTTGACAACTTTGCCAAGATTCGCGTCCTTGGTGTGGGCGGGGGTGGCAGCAACGCCGTCAATCGGATGATCGAAGCCGGCATTCAGGGCGTAGAGTTCATCGCTATCAACACGGATGCCCAAGCACTGCTGGAATCGCAGGCACCGCAGCGGCTGCGCATCGGCGATAAGCTGACAAAGGGCTTGGGCGCCGGCGGCGACCCTGAGGTGGGCGAAAAGGCCGCCATCGAATCCTCGGAAGACCTGGCCAACGTCGTGCGCGGTGCGGATATGGTGTTCGTAACGGCCGGCATCGGAGGCGGCACAGGCACCGGCGCTGCCCCCATCGTTGCTAAGTTGGCGCGGGAATCCGGTGCGCTGACGATCGGCGTTGTCACCAAGCCTTTCACGTTCGAGGGCGCCCGCCGGCGACGCGCCGCGGAGGAAGGCTTGGCGCGCCTCAAGGAGCAAGTAGACACCCTGATCGTGATCCCCAACGATCGCCTCTTGCAGATCGTGGATAAGCGAGCTTCCATTCGCGATGCGTTCGCCGTGGCCGATGATGTGTTGCGCCAGGGCATCCAGGGCATCAGCGAACTGATCACCATCCCTGGCTTGATCAACCTGGACTTCGCCGACGTGCGCGCGATCATGGAAAACGGCGGCTCAGCGCTGATGGCCATCGGCACCGGCAAGGGCGACAATCGAGCACAGGATGCTGCCGAGCAGGCCATTGCCAGCAAGCTGCTGGATGTCAGCATCGACGGCGCGCAGAGCATTCTGTTCAACGTCACCGGCGGTCTGGGCATGACCCTGCACGAGGTGAACGAGGCGGCCGAGATCATCCGGGCCACGGCGCATCCTGACGCCAACATCATCTTCGGCGCAGTGCTCGATCCGTCGCTGGAGGAAGAGATCCGCGTCACGGTCATCGCCACAGGCTTCGACGTCGCCGCCGAGGCGCGCAAGCCAGTCAACCACGCGCAGCCGCTGACAGCCGCAGTCGCCACGGAGCGCAGCGATAAGACGGTACCCTTCCCGGTGCGCACTTACAACCCAGAGGACCTGGAGATCCCGGCCTTTCTGCGGCGCAAGCGCCAGCAAGGGTAAGCGTCGCTCCCACTTGGTTTGACGGCGCCACGCCCTGCGCCCAGTCACAACTACCGCTTTTCGGCACCCTAGCGCCACAAAACCTGAGCGTTGTGGCGCTTCACAGGGTCTTAGCTCGCCACGCGTGTACGCGCCGTCTGCACCACGGTTCAGCGGTGATCACTGACAACTGCAGTTCCCCGGTTAACAGCAATGGGGGACCGGGGAACTGCGATTTGGCTTGCCTTCGGCGCAACGCAGTAGGTCTTTCTCGCTGGGGGCAGTTCGACCGGACGCGGTCTCTCCACCACACCCCCGAGTAGTCAAAGCCAACCTTAAAAATGTCTTGAAGCGGGAAAGTTGGCTTGATTACCCCTTGCCAAAAGCAATCGACCTGTGGTAAAATCTCGCGCACCTTCAGACCTACAACATATTGTGCCTGGGCGTTAATCGATCACAAAATACGGCTTCAAAGACACATCCCTTCAGCCGATCGATTCTTTTCCCATCCATTTTCATTGTCCAGAGCGCAAAAAGCGGACGCGGCTCATGAAATGTCCCCACTGCGGTGAACCCGACTCACGCGTTGTCGACACTCGCTCGGCTGCCGACGGTATTCGCCGACGTCGCGAGTGCAATGTTTGCGGCAAGCGCTTCACAACATACGAGCAGGTCGCTGCTTCGCTCCTGATCATCAAGAACAACGGCCGGCGCGAGCCCTATGATCGGCAAAAGTTGCTGCACGGCATCTTGGTTGCCTGCGCCAAGCGACCGATTCCACAAACGGCCATTGAGAATATGGTCGACGAGATTGAAGATGAACTAGCGCGCCTAGGCCGGGTCGAGGTTAAGAGCGAAATCGTGGGCAGTATGGTGCTGCAGCACCTGAAACGCTTGGACCCCATGGCTTATATCCGCTTCGCCATGGTCTATCTGGACTTGAAAGACCTCGAAGCGCTGCAGGATCACATTGGCCGATTGCTCGCCAGTCAGTAGGCGCAACCGGAAGCCATGCGCCTGACCCTTGCCCACGAAGATGGCTTGAACGCAGTGTCTTGCGACCGTCTGCTTCGTTTGCTGGCGGCCGACAAAGCCCGCCGGGCTGACCAGATCACCATCGACTTGACTAGAGCTGCGTTCATCGATCCTTACGGCGCTGCTTGCCTGGTGTTGATCACCGATCATTTACACCGTCGCAACCAGTCAGTATCGTGTGTCTTACCTGACGAAGAGCATGTTCAACGCCAAGCCGCTGAAATCGGATTAGTCAGCGCTTTGCGGCCCCTAGCTACCGTGCACAACCTCAAGGTGCGCAGCGCTGCCGGCAGCAAAAACGCCGTCCTAGCTCTGACCCCCATTCGCACACGGACAGACGTTCAGGCAGTCGTTGCGTATCTCATCGATCTGGCGCGTGGCCGCCTTGGTTTTGATGTCGGTGATGTACTCGATGCTTCCAAGGTGGTCTCAGAGCTGTGTTACAACGTAGTCGATCACAGCGCGGCCACCGGACTGGTCACCGCTCGCATTCTGCACGGCCAACACGGACGACGATACATTGCTCTGGCCGTAGTGGACGGTGGGGTCGGCATTCGCGCCAGCCTCGCGCAGCGTTATCCAGAAGCTGCCCAATGGTCCCATGGCCAAGCCATTGAGCGGGCGCTTGGCGGTCTGAGCAGCCGTCCGCAGGGCGGTGGTGTTGGGTTGCGCAGCGTACAGGCCATCGTCCGGCGCTATGGCGGCCGCTTAGAGATCCGATCTGGCAATGAGCGGCTCTATCTCGCCGCAGACCGCCAGGTGCGCTGCCTGCCGAGCGCAGAATTCGTCGGCACGCAGGTCGGCATCAGTTTTGGTCAAAGAACATAGGTGAATAGGACAAGAGCTATGCCACTACAGCAAGAACGCATTGAGTTACCAGGGCCTGTGCTTGGCGGCCGTGACCGTGAGGCCAAAGCCATGCTCTTGGCCCGTCTGCAGAACACACCGGCCAACAGTTTACTAGTTCTGGACTGCGCCAACGTGCAGTTTATGGATTATTCATGGGCCGATGAGGTTGTGGCCACCCTTATAGAGACTTCGCAGAAGCCAGAGGCGCAGCGCTTCATTGTCGTGCGCGCCCCAAGCGAAAGCGTGGCCGAAAGCATCGAGGCGGCGGTAGCCATTCATGGGCTAACCTGCGTCAAGGTCGACGGCAACGGCGTGCCTTCGGTCATGGGTAATCTCAGCCCGGCGCTGCTGCAAACCTATCAGATGGCCGTGGCGCGCGGCCAGATCAGCGCACAGGATTTGCCGGAAAGCCTGTCCCCAAGCACAAAGAGCAATCGCTTGAAGGAACTAGAGCGCAGGGGCTTGTTGTACCGCGTAGGCGAGGAAATCATCGAGGGTGGCGGCCGGCGTTTCATCTACGAGCCGGTGCGCTAGACGCATCGTGGCTCTCGGTTTCTTCTTTTTTTTCCAATACGGTTTCATGCATTTCGCATGAATGCGATATTTATCGGTAACGGCAACAGCAGTTGCCGGTCATAACTGGCGGAGGTGTTCTTGATGACTAGCGAGCATGCGGGCACTGTACCACTGCCCGAAGAACTGTTGCAGAAGCCGACTCAGATTAGCGAAAACGGCATGGAAGTGCTGCGCCGGCGCTATTTGCGCAAGGGGCTGGATGGTAAGCCAATCGAAAGCATCCCGGAGATGTTCTGGCGCGTGGCCAGCCATGTTGCCTTACCTGAACGGGTCTGGGGAGATGACGACCACTACCTGGGCACAGCCACTACGTTCTACAACCTTCTAAACGAAAAACGCTTCTTCCCGAACTCACCTACGTTCACCGGTGCGGGGACCCCACTGGGACAGCTAGCAGCGTGCTTCGTCCTCGCCATCGATGACGACATGGGTAAGGACTCGGCCGAAGGCATTTTCAACACCCTGCGCAACGCAGCTTTGATCCAGCAGACCGGCGGAGGCAACGGTTTTAGCTTCAGCCGTTTGCGTCCCAAGAGTGATCCGGTCAACAGCAGCGCTGGTGTGGCCAGTGGGCCGGTGGGATTCTTGCGGGTGTATGACGCGGCATTTGGCGAGATCGCACAAGGAGGTACGCGCAGGGGCGCCAACATGGGCGTGCTGCGGGTAGACCACCCCGACATCGAAGAGTTTATCGCCTGCAAGGCCACCGAGGGCGCCATCGCCAACTTCAACATATCCGTTGGCGTAACCGATGCGTTCATGCGAGCGGTTAAGGACGACACAGATTTCGCCCTGGTCAACCCCCGCACCCACCAAGTAACCCGCACAATACGCGCCCGCAACTTGTTCGACAAGATCGTCCACTACGCCCATCGCAATGGCGAACCGGGGGTGCTGTTCCTTGACACGGCCAACCGCGCCAATCCTGTGCCGCATCTGTATGAGCTGGAGGCGACCAACCCGTGCGGCGAGCAATTTCTCGGGCCTTATGAGAACTGCTGCCTCGGCTCGATCAACTTGGCCGAGCACGTGACCGCCGACGGCCACATCGACTGGGATGCCCTGGAGCGCACCACCGTGGATGCCACTCGCTTCCTGGACGATGTTGTCAGCGCCAACAAGTATGTGCCGGCCGTGCCTCAACTGCAGGAGGCTGCGCACCGCGTGCGTCGCATCGGTCTAGGCATCATGGGATTGGCGGATGTGATGTACAAGATCGGCGTGCGCTACGGTGATCAGGAGTCGCTGGATTTAGCGGGTCAGATCATGGAGTTTGTGCGTTACCACTGCATGCGCACCTCCATTGAGCTGGCGCGCGAGCGCGGTCCCTTCCCTGCCATCAAGGGATCGATCTATGACCCCGAGAACCTTACGTGGCAACCACCGACCCCTCTACAACCCTACAGCCACAGCTTTGGTCGGCCTCCCATCGACTGGTCTACCATCGTCGAAGGCATCAAGGCCCACGGCATTCGCAATGGTGCACAAACCACTATCGCGCCCACCGGTACTATCGGCACGGTGACCGGCTGCGAAGGCTATGGCTGCGAGCCGGTCTTTGCCTTGGCTTATACGCGTTATGTCAAAGAAGCAGGCGGCGACGTACCGCTGACCTATGTCAGCCCTCTGTTCTTAACAGCGCTGGACAAAGCAGGCATTACGGGTGAACGCCGCGAGCGCATCGTAGAGCAGATCGTGCTGACCGGCACTTGCCAAGGAGTCGACGAGCTGCCCCAGGAGCTACAACACACGTTCGTGGTCAGCCAAGATATCACGCCCACGGAGCATGTGTTGATGCAAGCCGCCTTGCAGCGCTTTGTCGACAACAGCATCAGCAAGACCATCAACTTCCCCGAGCAGGCCACACCCGATGACGTCAAGACGGCGTACATGCTGGGCTGGGAGCTCGGCTGCAAAGGTCTGACTGTCTACGTCACCGGCAGCCGGCAGGAAGTGGTGCTGGAGACCAAAGCCACGGCCGAGGCCAAGAAGGCCAGCAGCGAACCGGCAGCCAATGGCAAAGGCAGCACGGCCGAGGCCTTGGCAGCCGTCATCTTGCCTACAGAAACGCCCGAAACTAACGGTAACGGTGCTACTCAGCCGCTAAGCCACCGCGCCGTCGATTACGACGTCAAGCGCCCGCGGCCGCGTCGTCTGCACGGCGCAACCTATCGCCGGCTGACCCCGCTCGGCACGGCCTATATCACCGTCAATGAAACCACCGAAGGCGAGCCGTTCGAAGTGTTCATGAACGTGGGTAAGGCCGGTTCGGACGTAGCCGCTGTGAGCGAGGCATTGGGCCGGCTGATCAGCCTGATCCTGCGCATGCCCAGCTCGCTCTCGCCCACGGAACGGCTACAACAGGTGGTCTTCCAGCTCAACGGCATCGGCGGCGGCCGCCATCTAGGGTTTGGCCCCCAGCGCGTGCGCAGCCTTCCCGATGCGATCGCACAGGTGTTGGCCGAACACCTGGAGGAAACACCAACGCCTCACGCAGCAGCAGTTGCGGTCCCTGCTGAGCAACTGGCCCTGCCGATTCCCAAGCAGATCGGCGACCTCTGCCCTGAGTGCGGCAACAGCACGCTGTTGAATATCGAGGGGTGTGTCAAGTGTCACGTGTGTGGGTATAGCGAGTGCTAGCGGCCAATTGAGAAGACACAAGGCCAAGGGAAGGCAAGCAAACAAGGGTCCTGCCGGAAGATGGCAGGACCCTTTGCTGTCCGCCGCAGAACAACACAGTTGGATTGACAAAAGAAAGGCTTGAGCGTTAAATTGATGCAGGGTAACTACTCAGCCATAGGTGCCGGGTACTTGAATCTGCGCCTACAACCATGTTTGCCTGGCCAATTTGGTCTACACGTCGGCTGCAAGTGCCCGGCACCTGAGTAGTTACGATGCAGGAAGGAAAGCCCCCATGCGCGAGTCTACCCATCTGCCTGATCTACGGATTCTCCCCACCGACCAGCTCTTGTTGCACGAAACGAGCGACGAGCGGCGGGTGGCCCGCCTGTGCCAGCGCTTCTTGGACGATGGCCGCCTGAAGAACCCACCGGTTGTTGCGCCTCTGCCTGATGCCGCAGCGTACTTGGTGCTCGACGGCGCTAACCGGGTTTCGGCCATTCGTAAGCTGGGTTTTCCCCACATCGTCGCCCAGGTTGTCTCCTATGATGATCCCGGCGTGGAGCTAAGCACGTGGTACCACGTGGTGGCCGGCTTGTCAGAGGAGGATTTCTTGCGCGCACTGGAGGTGATCCCCAACCTCCACCTGACCGCAATGACCCAACACGAGGCCCGTCATCTGCTGGCAATCGGCGACGCAGCGGCTTATGTGGTGTGTCGCCGCGGGGTTTACGC
Source organism: Anaerolineales bacterium (assembly GCA_034432445.1). Classification (GTDB taxonomy): domain Bacteria; phylum Chloroflexota; class Anaerolineae; order JAAEKA01; family JAAEKA01; genus JANWYQ01. The sequence goes on along the minus strand of DAOUBX010000116.1, from coordinate 7,182 downwards.
CATTGTGAACACAGCGCGCGCGAGCGGCAGTGATATCCGCATGCTCAACCAGGTCGTCGGCGCCTACAAGGGCAAGGCCAACATCTACCGCGCCAGCAATGATGACTTCAACAAGCAGGCGCCCACTTACCCCGACATCACCGCCCTGGTCGTCTTCCCCACCTATCGCCCGGCCGACCTGATTGCGCTGGTGCGCCGCGGTGAGGTAGTGCCCAGCGGGGTAACGCGTCACCTGATTCCTGAGCGCGCGCTGCGCATCAACATTCCCCTGTCCGTGCTGGCAACCGATGAGCCGTTGGCCGCCAAAGAGGCGTGGCTGCAAAGCTGGTGGCGCGAGCGCCTCGACGCCAACGCCATCCGCTACTACGCCGAAAGCACCTTTTTGTTCGATGAGTAGCCATCTCGTCCAGGCCACTGCTCCGGGCAAGATCATTCTCTTCGGCGAACACGCCGTGGTCTACGGTCGGCCGGCGATCGCCGTGCCGGTTAACCAGGTGCAGGCCGTGGCAACGATTGCGCCAGGTGCCCCAGGCAACGGCTGCATCCTGCATCTGCCGGACATCGGCGACAGCGTCCTTGTGAGCGACCCCTCTGTCGTCCACCCGCTTGCTCACGTGGCGCGCCTGACGTTGCAAACGCTGGCCCTTGCCGCCCTGCCAGACTGGACGATCACCCTGCGATCGAGCATTCCGGTCGCCAGCGGACTAGGCAGCGGCGCAGCGGCCGCAACTGCTATCGTGCGCGCCCTGGCCCGGGCCGCCGGGCAGCAGCTCACGCCAGCACAAGTAGCGACGCTGGTTTATGAGAGCGAGAAGTTCTTCCACGGCACGCCCAGCGGCATCGACAACACGGTGATCGCCTATGGCCAGCCGGTGTGGTTCGTGCGTGGTCAGCCGCCGGCACCCTTTGCCATCGGCAGCCCCTTCACCATCGTCATCGCCGACACGGGCATTGCCAGCCCCACCAGCATCACGGTGGGTGATGTGCGGCGTGGCTGGCAGGCTGATCCAGAGCGCTACGAGGCGTTGTTCGACGCCGTCAGTCATGTGGTACAGACCGCACGCACGGCCATCGAACGCGGGGATGTCGCCGCACTAGGCCCCCTGATGGACGAGAACCACCGTTTGCTGCATGCCATGGGCGTGTCGAGCGCAGCGCTGGACGCGCTGTGCAGCGTGGCGCGCGCCAACGGCGCACTCGGGGCTAAGCTCAGCGGCGGCGGCCGTGGGGGCAACCTGATTGCGCTAGTACCGGATGCGGACGCTCAGCCGATTGTTGCTGCCCTGCGGGAGGCCGGCGCCTCCCGCGTGCTTGTCACCGTTGTAACCTGAACCCCCAAGGCTCTATTCTGCCGTCTAGCAAGCGGCGCAGAGGATATCATGTTCGATCTAACCCACAAAGTCGCCATTATCACCGGCGCCTCACGCGGCATCGGCCAGGCCATCGCCGAAGCCTATGCCCGGGCCGGCGCAGCCGTGGTGTTGACCAGCCGCAAGATCGAGAACGTCGGCCCCGTGGCTGAGGCCATCCAGGCGGCCGGCGGCCGCGCCATCGCCCTGGCCGCGCACGCCGGCGACCAGGCCGCGGCCGAGGCGGTCGTGCAGGCTGCGCAGGCCGAGTTTGGCCGCGTCGACATCCTGGTCAACAACGCGGGCACCAACCCCCACTTCGGCCCTCTACTGACCGCCGAGGCCAGCCACTGGGACAAAATCTTCGAGGTCAACGTCAAGGGCTACTTCTTCATGATCAAGGCTGCTGTGCCTGCCATGCAGGCGCAGGGCGGCGGCAAGATCATCAACATGGCCAGCATCGCCGGCATCAACCCCGGCCCGTTCATGGGCGTCTACAGCACCAGCAAGGCCGCCGTGATCATGCTGACCAAGGCGCTGGCGGCCGAGCTGGCTCCGGCCAACATCCAGGTCAACGCCATTGCCCCCGGCTTCATCAAGACCAAGTTCTCGGCCGCGCTGTGGACCAACCCAGCGCTTAGCGCCGGCATCGAGAAGCTGACGCCGGCCGGCCGCATCGCTGAGCCGCACGAGCTCATCGGCGCGGCCCTCTACCTGGCCTCGAACGCCTCCAGTTTCACCACCGGCAGCGTGCTCGTGGTGGACGGCGGCATCACGTTGGGAGCACTACCGCTGGGCTAAGGTTGCGCTTGACCACGTCGGCGATCGTCAGGCCGTGCCGGCTGAGCAGTTGCTCATCGATCATCTGCACTTGTTTGCGGGGGTTGAAAAAGGCCTCGGACCAGCCATAGCCGGCGCAAGCCGTATCAGCGATGGGATGGCCGGCCGCGTCTTCGCCCCACCAGGCGCGGTACTGCGCCTCCAGCTCGGGGCGGATGTGAAAGCCCGGCTCGGCAAAGTGCGCAGAGTAGTAGTAATCGGGCGGCAGGGCGTTCAACAGCGTCTCGAAGACGTGAACGCGGATGTGAAAACGCAATGAACCGTAGGCGGCCAGCCGCGCCAGGCCGCGCAACGTGGCAAAGGGAGCCACGATCTCCACCCGCGCGATGTTATCGAAGCGGCGTTGCACGTGACCCAGCACACCGAGCATCACGATGCCGCTGGCGATGCTATCACCGACCAACGCCAGCCGCTTGCCGGCCCGCTGTTGGGGCGAGATGTCCTGATCCTTGAGGATGGTCGTCTCTACGCGGCGGTTATAGCGCGGTACGGTGGGATCGTAGACGTGATGCGAGTCCAGCAGCGCCTCGTCGCAATAAAGGCCGTAGTTCTCGTACAACGCCTCAGCCATCTGAAACTTGGCCCCTTCGCGCAGCACTGGCAGGATGACAATTTCGTCTTGGTTGTACTGACCGACAGCAGCCCGCATGGCGGGCGAGCGCAACATATCCCTGATCGCTTGGCCAATGATCTGCGCGCGCGGCGCGCCCAGCGTGATCTGGCCCGGTAGCAAGATCTGCGCTTTGGCGGTGGTAGCACCAGCCAGGCCCAGGAGGTCGAACAGATGGGGCTCCGGGGGGCTGCTGCGCAGGTACATGAACTGCGCAGTGGCCGGGCTGTGGCCCAGCACCAACTCCACACCGCGACCATCCGCTAACGTCACGCGGCCGGCACGAAAACAGATGTCGGCCCGGCGCATGTCCGATGCCACATCGTCGAGGGTCAGCACGCCCTCGATCCGCTCATGGGCGTTGTCTGAGAAGTGAAACGGGTACGTGAACATGATGTCAGGCGTTGCCGATGCCGAACGCGCGGCGAATGTCCGGCAGCAGGAGATAGATGAAGATGATGACCGACAGCGGCGCGCTGGCGACAGCCTGCAGGATGCCCACGCCGTTGATAATGTTGATCACCACGCCGACCACGGTCACGCCGGTGGCGACCATGCCCACCCACCAGGCCCACGGTCGCAGGTTCCAGGCACCGTAAGCCACGATCAGCCAGAGGATCGGCCCGGCGGCCAGCAACAGCCCGCCGCAGACGATCACCAGGCCCAGCCCGCCGCTGAACAGCGCGCTGATGCCGCCGCCGATGATGACAAGACCCGGTACACACAGGCCTACCAGGCCGTTGATGAAGGCCAGAATGGCGATGATAGTGACACCTAATGGACGGTTCATGATTCCTCCGTTTGGGGGGCGCTGGCCTGGTACGGTGCCGGCTGTTCGCGCACGGCTACCCCAACAGGCGCAGGGCCAACAAAAGTGGTCGGGAGCGAGGATGTCCGACGCTGGACACGATGTTCTGAGCCTAGACCCGCTGCATCAAACAAGAATTCCGGCGCAAAGTCAGCTTCATTCGGCCACTCAACTGTTCGGCTGGTTAGTCTGAAGCGTTTGAACATCTCCTTGTCACGCAGCGGCTCGAAAATCTCGCCATAAAGCTCCGACTCAAGGTCGACAACGCCTTCGGCTCCGTTGTTGAACTTCAACTTCAGTCTGTAGTCTCCGAGATACTCGGCCTCGATAACGTGCAAGAACATGGAAGGCCTCACACTAGTGGTTCGATCCAGTTCAGCGTCTGACGATTTCGGGCGCGTTGCCAATTCTCCAACAACTCATCCTGATGAGCGTCGAGCCAAGTCCAGATGAGATTGAGCGCGCGCCTAGGCATCGTGCCAGTAACGGATCCTGAGGAATATCCACAAGCACCTCGTAGTCCTGATACTCTGCATGGAAGTGCGGTGGGCTATGATCGTTGTAGTTCATGGTGATCTTGATCCCGTAGAACTGTGAGATCGTTGGCATAACATCTCCAAGGCGCTATCGATTCTACCGCTCATGCGCCAGTCGTCAAACCCGATTGGTTCGACCTGATCTAGCCCACGGACGCCGAATATTCCGTGATCGCCCGAATCTCCTCATACAACGGCTTCAGCCGGCTATACATCTGGCGGTAGACCCGCTCGTACAGCTCGTTGTAGACCTTGACCCGCTGCGCATCCGGCTCGAACACGTCGCCCAGCCGCGTCATGGCCTGCACAGCGCTGGCAAAGTCCGGATGCAGGCCCAGGCCAACGGCAGCGTCGATGGCCGCGCCCAAGCCGCTCGTCTCGTAGAGATGCGGCCGCGCGGCGGGCAGGCCGAAGACATCGGCCGTGATCTGCATGGCCGCGTTGCTTTGCGAGCCGCCGCCGGACACGCGCAGTTCGTTGATTGCCACGCCCGTGCGCCGCTCGGTCCGCTCCTTGCCCTCGCGCAGAGCGTAGGCCAGCCCCTCGATGATGGCCCGGTAGAGGTGGGCGCGGGTGTGCACGTCGCCAAAGCCGATCACCGCGCCCTTGGCTTCCGGCCCCGGCACTTTCAGCCCCGGCGACCAGTAGGGCTGCAAGATCAGGCCATGGCTGCCGGGCGGCACCTGGTCGACCAACTGATCGAACAACGCTTCCACCTCCACCCCCAGGGCCTCTGCCGCGCGCTGCTCAGGGTGGCCAAACTGCTGCTTGAACCAGCTCACCATCCAGTAGCCGCGGTAGATCTGCACCTCCAGGCTGTATGCGTTGGGCACGGCGGCCGGGTATGGGGGGATGAGGGGGATGATTTCGGTGTAGCGCCGGTGGGTGGTGTTGAAGGTGGCGGTGGTGCCATAGCTCAAGCAGCCGATATGCGGCTCCAGGCTGCCGGAACCGATGACCTCGCACGCTTTGTCGGCGGCGGCAGCGATGACCGGCAAGCCGGCGGGCAGTCCGGTGGCCTCCGCCGCAGCCGGCGTGATTTCGCCCAGCCGGCTGGCGGGGAGGACCAGCTCAGGCAGCAGCCCGCGGTCCATGGGTACCGCCTGCCACTTCCAGTCGCGGTCGGACGACCAACGCAGGTGCTTGTAGTCGAAGGGCACGTAGCCCACCTGGCAGCCCACCGAGTCGACAAAGCGGCCGGTCAAACGGTAGGTCAGGTAGCCGGAGAGGAAGAGAAACTTATGCGTGGCACGCCAGATGTCCGGCTGATGGGTGCGGATCCAGTTGGCCTCGGCCTCGGCCTGCAGATAGGCCACGGTCTTAGTCATGCCGCTGAGCCGGAACGCTGCGCCCCATAGCCCGCCCACCGGCGGCAGTCCCTCGGTGCGGCGCTGGTCAAGCCAGATGATGGCCGGCCGCAGCGGCCGTCCTTGCCGGTCCACGTTGATCACCGTGCCGCGCTGAGTAGTCAAGGCCACGCCGGCGATGCGCTCGCGCAGATTAGACACCTCTGCCTGCGCCCATAGCCCTTGGCAAGCCTGACACAAGGCACGCCAGAAGTAGTCAGGATCCTGCTCGGCCCAGCCTGGCTGCACGGCATAGTACGGCTCAATAGCAACCCGATGTTTTGCGACCAGGTCACCTCGTGGATCATGCACAAGAGCACGCACGCTTTGTGTGCCGTTGTCGATGGCAAGAAGGAGGTCTTGAGACATAGACGGTCATGACCGGTGTCTTGGAGGGTGACGAGTCGCCTGGCAGTTCAGCGCCGCCTGCATTGTGGCACAAGCGGTGGGTCTGGTCAAATCTCATGCCAAACAGGGTGGGCACCTGGAAGCGTGGGGGCCATGATTGACGAGCATCTGCGCTTAGCTTATAATCTCTCCAACCAATTTGCGACAGGAGTATCGCCATGCCGTCGGCTTCTGCATCTTTCGTCAAGCCAGGTGGGCAGTCATGAAAGCTGTGCGCAAGACACTTGTCGGCCTAGGCATCTTGCTCGTGGCCTTGCTGGTGTCTATCGCCGCGTCCATTGCCGTTGATGCCCTGCTCGGTCGCGACCGGGTCGAGCAGCTGACTAACACGACCATTGTCGGACCCGATGGCCAGGAGATACGCGCCTACGTCGCCCGGCCCGACGCGCCGGGCATGTACCCCGGCGTGATCATGATCCACGAGTTTTTCGGCCTGCGCCCCAGCATTGTCGAAAAGGCCGAGGCGCTGGCTGAGGAAGGCTACGTAGTCGTGGCTCCCGACACCTATCGCGGCAAGAGCACCGGCTGGGTGCCGCGCGCCATCTTCCTGCGCGTGACGCTGCCCATGGAGCGCGTCCTTGGCGACCTGGATGCCACCTTCGACTGGCTGGCCGGCCAGGCCGACGTAGACCCGGCACGCATAGCGGTCATGGGCTTCTGCTATGGCGGCGACGCAGCCTTGCAGTACAGCCTAGCCCATCCCAAGCCCGCCGCCACCGGCATCTTCTACGGCTCGCTGGTGACCGACCCGGCCGAGCTGCAGCGGCTGCCCGGCCCCGTTCTGGGCATCTTCGGCGCGGAAGACGCCTCGATCCCGCTTTCCGAGGTCAACGCCTTCCAGGTAGCGCTGGATGCGGCCGGTATTCCCAACCAGATCACCGTCTACCCCGGCGTCGGTCACGCCTTCGTCACCGGCATGGACGCCATCCGGGCCGGCGGCGCACCCGGCGCGGCTTGGGCCGAATTCCTGGCCTGGCTCGACCATACCATCGGCCCCGCCGCCCCCTCTTCGTAGTGGCGGCTTCAGCCGCTTCTGCCCTTCGTAGCGGCGGCTTATGAAGCTTAAGATAATATTCCGGCAATGGAGCGGAGCTCGCCCTCATGCTATCCCGCGGCGGAATGAAGTTCCCCCGCTACGTAACGACGCCCGTTGAAACGGGCTGGCGCGCGTCAAGCCCGTTTTTTAGCCCCGTTGACGGGGCGCTGTTGTGTAGCCGGATCGATTTACACTTGCACCTGCGCGGCAAGTGCAGGTGTCGTCCGGCGAGCTCGCATGAGGGACGAC
>DAOUBX010000115.1:0-10530 GCA_034432445.1 Anaerolineales bacterium | reverse complement strand
GGCGCCGGGCGCTGCGTGTTGCGTTCAGCGCGTGGAGGCGAGTCAGGGCCACGGCGGCCGGACGGCACAGGTCGCCGGACGGCGGACCGGCCGTGCGGCGCGGCGGAGCGCGCCGTGCGCTGGCGACGCTGCTGGGCGTTGTGCGTGGACAAATGCAGCCGTCGCACCTCGTCGCGGGTGAGCCGGCGGCTCTCGCCCGGCTTGAGCTTCTTGTCGAGCACCAAGGGGCCAAGCTGAACGCGTATCAGCCGCCGCACGTCCAGTCCCACTGCGGCCGCCATGCGCCGAATCTGCCGTTTGCGCCCTTCTCGCAACACGACCTTGAGCCAGACGCCCTGCGTCGGCTGGCCCTCGGCGGGCGGATACACGGTCGGCGGCTCCGTCAGGACGCGCCAGGTCGAGGGCGCCGTTTTCTCACCGTCGAGAAAGATGCCGCGCTGCAAGCGCGCCAGGTCATCCGTGCCCGGCCGGTGATCAACCAACGCCAGATAAACCTTGGCGTGCTGGTGGCTGGGATGGCTCAGCACCTGGGCCAGCTCGCCGTCGTTGGTCAACAACAACAAGCCCTCGCTGTCCAGGTCCAGCCGGCCCACGCTGAAGAGCCGCTCGCCGGCCGGCGTCAGCTTCTCCAACCCGGGCCGCCCCCGCTCGTCATCGAAGACCGAGAGATAGCCGGCCGGTTTGTAGAGCATCAGGTAAGTGCGGACCGGCTGCTCCTTGAACACCAACGGCGCGCCGTCAACCGTGATCCGGTCGCGCTGCGCGTCGACCTTGGTGCCCAGTTGGGTTACCACCTCGCCGTTCACTTCCACGCGGCCGGCGCTAATCAACTCTTCACAGGCGCGTCGCGAGGCGATGCCGGCGCGTGCCATGACTTTCTGCAAACGTTCTAAGGGCATAGGGTGTCTCTCAGACGAGCGCTGAAAAGAGCGCCTGCTGGGGTTGTTCTGCGTGAGCGCTCTTGGCTCTTGCAACCCCGAGGTGACCAGAGTCGCCACTACGAAGGGGCGCGCCGGGGACGACTGCAGGGGTTGCTGCGCAGACGCCGACCCGCGGTGGGTGGGAGACTAGTACACAGATAGCCACATGGGTGCGCGGGCCAGCAGTTCGTTGTCCAGGTACCACTGCACTTCGCCGGCCGACTGACTCAGATCGTCCGGCACGCCGGCCAACACCACCTGTGTGCGCACGTGAGGCCACAGCCAGGCGGGTACGAACAGATCAGGCCGGGTCGACACGGTTACCCGCAACACGCGGCCATCCGGAGCATGCACCCACGCCGTTGCGCCGGCCGGCAAAGGTGCAGCGCGCCAGCCAAAGCGGTCAAAGTAAGCGTCGAACAGCGCCCTGGCATCGGCGTAGCGATCTTGGCTGCCCAAAATGGTCGCGATCACGCGGTGGCCGCCGCGCGTCACCGACGCCACGAGCGCCTGGCCTGCCCGGTCTGTTGTGCCGGTCTTGATGCCGTCGGCGTCAGGATAGGCGCCAAGGAGCTGATTCTGTGTCCACAGGGGATGGCCGGCAACCGTAGCAGCCTGCGTGGCAACGATCTCGCGGAACTTGGCATGGGCCATGGCGGCTTCGGCCAGGCGCCACAAGTCGTGCGCACTGCTGTAGTGGTCGGGCGCATCCAGGCCGTGTGGATTGGCGAAGTGCGTGTTGCGCAAGCCCAGTTCGGCCGCGCGCTGGTTCATCAGCGCCACAAACCCCGCCTCGGAGCCGCCGATGTGCTCGGCCAACGCCATTGCGGCATCGTTGCCAGAGTTCAGCAGCAGCCCCCACAACAGGTCTTCCACGGTTAAGACCTCGCCCGCTTGCAGCCCCATGCTTGCCTCACCGATCAGCGCCGAGGGCGACACGACCACGCGATCGGCCAGGTTACTCCGTTCCAACGCCAGCAGGGCCGTCATGATCTTGGTGGTGCTGGCCATGGCGCGCGGCTCGTCGGGGTTGAGCGCCAGCAAGGCTTGGCCGGTGTCGCTGTCGGCCAGCAGCGCGGCTGCCGCACTCAAGTTGGGCAGCCGATGAGCCGCCTGATAGGCTGCGATGTCCTCTGGGTACAACACCAAAGAGCCGGGAGCGGTTCCGCTCAGCACGGGCGGCCCTGCGGCGATGTTCGCCAGGCTGAAGAGACAAAACAGCCGCAGCCACAGCAGTTGCACACGGCGACTGAGCGGCTGCGGCGGGCAAACAAAGCGCAGGGGTCGAACCCATCGGCGGATTGGGGGCATCAGCGGAGTTGCGACCTCGTGCACGTGCGCCTGTCGTGTCTCAGGCTACAGCTGGGCGGGTCTGCCCAGGTAAGTTGAGGCAACTGAGATTGTGGCATGACACTGGCCAGGTTCACAGGCTGCGGGCGCAAACCTTCGCAGCAACGGCTTCAGCCGTTCGGCGGTCACGAAGCGTCGAAGGCGCAACGACGCACTGCGCCGTGCTCAGGACAAACCGGCTGCTCGGCAGTAGGCGCTGCCTAGGCTGCTGCCGTCTGCCGGCGGCGACCGCCGAACCAGCGGCGCACATCACCCATCTCCCACGAGACCAACAGAGGCACGGCGTTGAAGATGGACGAATAGGTGCCGCTGAGCATGCCTACCAACAGCACCGCGATGAACTGGCGGATGGTGGCGCCGCCGAACAGCAGCAGAGCGACCAGGATGAACATGGCGTTGAGCTGCGTCACCAGCGACCGGTGCAGCGTTTCCAGCAGGCTGCGGTTGGTGATGGTCTCGAAGTCCTCGCCGCGATGGCGGGCGGTGTTCTCACGGATGCGGTCGAAGACCACGATGGTGTCCTGCACGCTGAAGCCGATTACGGTCAGCAGCGCGGTCAGGAACAAGGCATCGACCTCCCAGCCGAAGAAGATACCCATGATGGCGACAAAGCCGAGCACGACCAAAATGTCGTGCACCATGGCGGCAATGGCGCACGTGCCGTAGCGCACCGGATGGGGTACATTGCGAAAGGCTACAACCAGGAAGACCAGGATGGCCAAAGCGGCCACCACTACAGCGATAAAGGCGGCGCGCGTCACCTCAGCGCCCACCACGGGGCCAACGTTGCGGTATTGTAGTGTCTCCATGCCGCCGAACTTGGTAGCCAGGTCGTTCTGCAGCTTCTCCTTGGCGTCCTGGTCGATCTCGGCCAAGCGCGCCTGGAAGCGATTGCCCTCGTCGCCCACGGTGGTCACGCCCGTGTCGGACAGGCCGTCGTCGACGAACACCTGGCGCACCTCAGCGGGCAGCGCCGCTTGACCAAGCTGAAACTCCCAATACACGCCGCCGGTGAAGTCGATGCTCAGCCGCACCGGTGTGCCGGCCGTGGCAACCGAATAGATCATGGCGATCAACCCAGGGATGATCACCAGCGCTGACAGCAGATAATACCACTTGCGATGCTGCACGATTCTGTACATGATGTTCAAACTCCCACGAGCCAAGCCCGGCCGGCCATCTTCTCGTCCGCCCCTGGTCGCTCGAAGACAAAGCGCATGAAGGTGCGCGTGACAAACACAGCGGTGAACATGCTGGTCAAGATACCCAGGAACAACGTGAAGGCGAAGCCGCGCACGCTGCTGGCGCCAAAGGTGCCGCCGAAGTAATACAGGATGACGCACGTGATCAAGGTGGACAGGTTGGAGTCCAGAATGGAGGTCCAGGCACGATCGAAGCCCGCCTCCACGGCGTTCTTGAGCGGCTTGCCGTTGCGCAGTTCCTCTTTCATGCGCTCAAAGATCAGCACGTTGGCGTCGACTGCCGTGCCGGTTGCCAGCAAGAAGCCTGCGATCCCCGGCAACGTCAGCGTGATAGGAATCAGCTTGAAGAGCATCAAGTTCAGCAAGACGAAGATGATCAGGGCGACGTCTGCCAGCAGGCCGGGCAGCCGGTAGTAGATCAGCATGAAGAGCAACACGACGATCAGGCCGATTACGCCGGCGGTCACGCTGCGCTGCACCGAGTCGGCGCCCAAGGTGGCACCTACCGTGCGCACGTCCAGCACGGCCAGCGGCACGGGCAGGGCGCCATACTGCATCTGCACGGCCAGGCTGCGCGCCTGATCGCGCGTGAAGCTGCCGCTGATCTCGCCGCTGCCGTCGATAACCGCGCGGATCACGGGGGCCGACAACACGGTCTTGTCCATCGTGATCGCTACGACCCGGCCGATGTTGTTGCGCGTGTACTCACGGAAGATCTCGCGGCCGCTGTCGGTCAGCTCGAACAAGATCACAGGCAGACCGGTTGTGGGGTCTGAACCAACCTGGGCCGACTTGAGGTCGGCGCCTGTCATAATGGTCTTGTACGGCTGGCCCGTTTCCGGGTTCAGCTCGCCCGTCTGGCCTGTGCTGCCGGCGCCAAAGGTCGTCTCCACCACAGTCCCCTCCAGGGGGGGCGTGTTGCCGGCCTCGATGAACTCCAGCAAACCCGTGCCCTTCAGCGTGCTGATAGCTTGATCGGGGTTCTGGATGCCCGGCAGCTCGACGATGATACGATCCTCGCCTTGGCGTTGCACCAGCGGCTCGGCCACACCTAGTCCGTTGACACGGTTGTCAACCACGACCTTGGCCGCTTCCATGGCAGCGGTGTCGACGGCCTGGCCCGACGGCAGATCGGCTTGTAGGAGCACCTGCAAGCCACCTTGCAAGTCGAGGCCCTGCTTCAGCTCCAGCGAGCGGAAGGCTGCGGGCTGCCAAAAGGCGATGTTCGACATCCAGGTAGGATGCTGGATCGGCAAGGCGATCACCAACGCCACCACGGTCAAGAGGAGGATCAGGATCAGATTGACGAGATTGCGATTGCGCATTGCACGCTCCTACTGTGAACCTGTGTGACTATCTGCGGAGTTCCCGTCCTGAAACAGGCGAGCTCGTCGCGCCTAGCTCGGTCGCTCTACGATGCCCGGATGACTGAAGTCGTCACTGCGAAGGACTTCGACCGCAGGGGCCGACCGAAACTGCTCGGTTCAAGAACGCTCTTTCACCGGCGGCAAGCATCAAAACAGCAACCGGCGCAGTCGCCGGTTGCTGGTAGAAAATCCGCCTAGCGGCTTGTTAGGGCAGGCTCACGCAAAAGGATTGATCTAGTCGGTTCGGAAGGTTAGCCAGCGGATACCTGGCCCAGCGCCAACTGGTTCTCGCTGTGGCAGCAGCTCGATCCTCGCTAAGGTCGTCATGCTGCACCTCTGATGATCGGGTAGCTGCGCCAGCGGCTAACCTGCGGCGGATTATAGCGCAGCGAAAAAGGGCTGTCAAATGCCATCTGCGGTCAGGGTGCGCCGCGGTCGAACACCTTGCGCCCCCAAAAACGCCACTGCCTGCGCCAAGACGGCGTCCGGGTCCAGGGGGTCTGTGTCAATGATCAGGTCGGCATGACGGCGGGCGTGCGCCAAACGGCGCCGCTGCTCCGCCAGAATGGCCTCGCTCCAGTCGCTGCGCGCCGAGCGTGCCCGCACCGCATCCAGCGATACCTCCAGATAGATCAGCCAATCTGCCGGAGCGATGCGCTGCCACATGGCGGGCGTTTGCGAGTGTTCCTGGGCGCAGACGCGCGCCGCGTAGCCCAAACGGCGCAAGCCGGCCACCAAGGTGGACTTGCCTGCCTTGCAAGGTCCGACCACCTTGATCGTGGCCCCGGCAAGAGATGCATTGGGAGAGTCGTCTTCCTCGTCCATGGCGCATCATCACAGAGGAACAGTCACGGAGAGGCGGCGCACATCATCGTCAGACTCGCGGGGCAGCAGCGCCAGCACCAACAAGCTCATGTCATCGGCCGGCCGCCCCTGGTCCAAAGCAATCGACTCGGCCAGCAGCCGGTCGGCCAACGCCTGCGGGTGCCGACAGCCCTCACGCATCAGACGTAAGGCAGCCGCGGCCACATCGAAGCGCTGGCCATAGCGCTCGCCGGCTGTCCACACGCCGTCGGTGAAAACGATGACGGTGGTGTTAGCCAGCAGCGGCAGCTCGGTGATCACCGGCTTGGTGCGTGTGTGGATGCCAATGGCCTCGCTCGGCTCGTCTAACATCCGCATGCCGTTTGGACAATCCGCGCTAACCCAGGCTGGGTTGAAGAGCAGCACCGGACAATGGCTGTTGCGGGAGATGACCAACGTCTGTGTGTCCAGGTCCACCGAGACGATGTCCAAAGTGGAAGATACCTGCCCTGAGCGATGGGTGCGCAAGTAGTCATGAGCGGCGCGCGCCGCCGCGCCGTCGCGCACGCCGTCCGCCAGCAGCGCCACCGCCTTGCGCACCACCAGATTGCTAATGCGCTTAGCGCCCTTGCCGCTGCGCTGGCCGTCGGCCAAAACGGCCGAGAGGCCGCCGTGCGGTCGCTCGATCACCTCCAGGGTGTCGCCGCTCTCGCTGCTGGCATACTTGCCGATCTTGGCAGCCGCTAAGGCAATCTCAAGGCCCAGAACTGCACCCATGCTGCCTATGCCGGTTAGTTGATGAAACGCACGCGCAGGTCGCGCGTCGTCGTCGGCCCGCCGTTGGTCAGCGTGACTTGCAGGCGAAAGTCGCTCTGCGCGCCGACGGCAGGCGTCGTGTTCAGCCGCATGCGAATAGCCAGTTGATCGCTGGCTCCGACGGCCAACGTACGCACATCGCTGACGTCGTTGGCAAAGCAGGTGCCGCCTGCGCACAAGCTGGGGTCCCAGCCTGTCAGCACCGCCAGCGGCGTCAAGCTGGCGACGTAGGAGTCGGTCGCGCTGCCTGTGTTCTGGATCACCACGTTGAACACCTGACAGCCATCGCCGATGTCACACCCCGAACCGGCGTTGATGGTGGCCTCGGTGCCGGGTAGCACAGTCACGCTGAGGCTACGCACCCCGCTGACGGTCGGGGTTGGCGTGGGTGTGGCAGTAGCGGCCACGGTGGGTGTGGCGGTAGCCGTTGGGGCGCCGGTGTTGACCTCAGCCGTGAAACGCTGCTCGAAGAACAGCGAGGGGGAACAGTCCACGCAGAAGCCGCGCACGATCACCGTCCCGCGCGTGCCGTCGACGAGGGCAGGCACCGAGTAGTTGAGCGTGAAAGTCTCGACTGCCCCCACCGCCAAGCTGCGCTCCAGCGGCCTGTCCCATGACACGCAGCTGCTACCCCAACACAACACCGAGGTCCAGCCCGGCGGCCACGGATCAATATTGGCCTTCTCGATGCGATAGCGAAACGGCGTGGATCCCTGGTTGCCGACCAGAATCGTAAACGCGGTGCAGCCGTTGAGCGTGACGCAGGTGCTGCCGTTGATTGTGGTCTCGGTGTTGCCCGGCGGCGGCAGCCGGAAGTAGGGGAATGGCGTGGCTGTTGGCGTCGGGGTGGGCGTAGGCAGGCTCACCGTGACGGTCTGCGTCACCTCTTGCACGCTGTTGTCGACGCGGATGACACGCAGCGTGTAGGTGGTGGTGGTCAACGGCCTGACGCGCTGCGAGCCGGTCGGGCCGTTCATCGGCTGTCCATCGAGGAAGAAGGCCTTCACCCCGCGCACTTCCCAGGTCAACGTCGCCTCCTGGCCGTAGAAGATCGACGTAGGCTCGGCCACGAAGCGCAGGACAAAAGGCTCGAAGGTCGCCGAAGGAATGGGCGTCGGGGTAAACGTCGGCGGGGGGGTATCGGTGACCGCGGGCGTGAAAGTGGCCGGTGGAAAGGTCGGGAACGGTGTAGGGGTGTCGCGCGGGGTGGGCGTCGGCCGCTCGGTCGGCGTGTCGAACACAGGCGGCGGCACAAACTCCGTCGGCGTGGGGTTGAAAAAGACCGGTGTATCGGTGAACCACGGCGTCTCTGTGGCAGTGGGGGCCACCCCCGATCCGGAACCGCCGCCCTGCGCGGTGGGACTTGCGACCGGCTGTCGCGTGATGACAACAATCACGTAGCCATCGGCGGTGACCGTGCCGGTGAGCGGCAGATTGCCGGCCACTAACGTGCCACGCTCGATCACCGGGGTGCCGGTGGGGCTGAGCGCTAGCTGCGCCTGCAAGGCGCGCAGGCCGAACAAGGCCGCAAAGGCAAAGCCACACAGAACCAACACAGCGACGAGCGTGCCCGCCGCCATCAACAAGGGCCACACCGGCCGGCGCGTGCCGCCTCCGCTCGTAGCGCCAAATGCGCCGGCGGGCGGCGGTGGCGGCGCTGCCCACCAGGCATCGCTGTCGGCGGTCTCGGCGTCGGGGGACTCGGCTGCGGCGCTCGACGGTTCGTATGACCACACGGGCTCTGGTTCGGGACGAGACGGGCCGAACCCTGCGCCGGCGGGCTCCTGCTCTTCGGGCAGCGGCGGGGCAAAGGGAGAGCGCGGCGGAGGCGCGGCGGAGGTCGCTGCCGGCTTATGCGCCTGGTAGCGCGGGCAACGCTCGTTGTTGCCGCCGAGGCAGAAGAATGTCTGCTCGTTCAGCGGGATCGCCTCGTGCGCGCCGGAAGCATAGCAACGGTTCTCGAAGCTAGGATAAGTCAGATACGCGCCGCGGTCCTCAAGCAGGCCGAGTAACGGACACACTTGTTGTGATGGCATGTAGGCTAGTCCATTTGAAGTCAGCGACTATCGAAGTCCTTGATCAGCTGCGCTGCGAAAGCCAGCGCCTCCTCGCGTGAAGCAATCTCGCCGGCCGCCTGCGCTTCGGCGATTTCCGCCAGCAGCCGGCCCACCACGCGCCCAGGCGCCAGGTCAAGCGCCTGCATCACGTCGTTGCCGTTCAACAGCGGGGGCGGGGCAACCAGCTCGTTGTGGCGCCAGAAAAAGTCCTCGAGCAAGCGACGCACCACGGCGAGCTGTTGGCGCCATGGCGTCTGCGCCAAATCTGGGCCATACGTGGCCCACACATCGGCCAAGCTCAGCAGGGCGACATCCACGCCAGCCTCACCGGCTGCGCGGAAAAAACGATACACTGCGCGCTGGCCGGGTGGATGCGCAGCCGTTGCCATCTCCAGCGGCCGCATGTGCTCGGCCACGATTACGCCAACCCACCGCACCTCAGCCTCGTTGAAGCGCAGCCGCCGCAGCGCTTCGGTCGCCAATGTGGCGCTGACGCGCTCATGGCCGAGGAAACGCACCCGCAAGGGCTGCCCGGCCGGCTGCTCCTCGCTGCGAGTGGCCGGCTTGCCCCAGTCGTGGCTCAAGGCTGCCCACGGCCACATTTGGCTGCGCGTGCGCAGGCTGCCAACACCCTGTGCAAAATGGTCGGCTAGCGCCGGGCGCAGAGGCGAGAGTGCGTCCGCCAGGGTCTCCTCGTCCCAGGTCACCGCAGCGATGGTTCCGTTCAGCCAACGGCGCTGCCAGGCGACGTGGCGTAGCACGCCCAGGGTATGCTCGAACACGTCCCAGTGATGTGGCGCGGACTGGCCGACGCCGTGCAGGGCTGTTATCTCCGGCAGCACCACCCGCAACTGCCCTAGCTCATCCATCAAACGCAACCACAGGTCCGGGCGATCGGCGTCCAGGATGCGCACGAGCTCATCGCGAACACGCTCGGCTGCCGGCTGTGCCAGCAGCGCAGCGTGGTGGCGCAGGGCCTGGGCCGTGCCGTCCTGTAGACGAAATCCCCACGGCGCCAGTTCCGCCAGCAAGCGCACGCCGCGCAGCCCGCGCAAGGGGTCGTCCTCCAGCGCGCGCGCTGAGGTTAAGCGCACCCAGCGCTGCGCCAGGTCTTGCTGACCGCCTGTGACGTCGATGATCTCCGCCTGCGACTGGGACAGATCGAGGGCCAGGGCGTTGATGGTGAAATCGCGCAAGCGCAGGTCGTCGGCCAGCGTATCGCCGCGCCAGCGCGCGCAGTCGACGTACACAGCATCACCGGCCGCGTCGACAAAGACGGCGCGGCCGGTATCGCGCTCGTCGTCGAGGACCACAAAGGCGCCGCCCAGGGCGTCGGCCAGGCGACGAGCCAAACCGAGCGCGTCCGCGGCCACAGTCACGTCCAGATCCCTCGTGGGTCGACCCAGAAGCAGATCCCGCACGGTCCCACCGACCAAGTAGACCGGCTGCGGCTGGGCGCGCAAAAAGGCCACCAGGCGAGCCAGCAGGGAGTGGGGGGGAAATGCCGTGTCAAGCGCCAGAGTCATCGGTGGTAATCTCAAGTCGTTGGTCGGCAGCGAACGGCGGGACGTACAGCACCTGGCCGATGCGCTCGCGGGGCCGGCTGCGCCGCGCCGCCTGGCGCGCGGCTTCGGAGGTGAGGCCGACCCCTGCCACTCGACCGCCGATCAACGCCACCCAGCAACCGGCGTAGGCCGTCAGGTCTGTGGGCGTCCTGCTCGCCGGCCGGAGAGGGTCATCGGGGTCGCCGGAGGGAAAGCGCTGCTCTGACATAGGGTCCTGTTGAGCGAAGGCACAGCCATACGCGGCGGGCACTGACACCCCATCTGCAACTTGACTCGGCCCTGCGGACATGCTTGCAGACACCCGCTCAAGTATCCGGCGCCGGGAAATCACAGTCGGGAAATCACAGTGCTGCGCAAGTATTCAGCCCTAGGTGCCGGGCACTTAAGGCTGCGCTGGCCAGGGCGTCTGCAGAGCCGGCTCAAGCTGGAAACCGGTCGCGAGTGCCCGG
>DAOUBX010000114.1:0-5191 GCA_034432445.1 Anaerolineales bacterium | reverse complement strand
AGGTGCCGGGCATTTGGATTTTGGTTTGCAAACGTGTCTGCGAAGCCAACCTAGGTCGCAAATCGCCTACAAATGCCCGGCACCTGAGCAGTTACAAGATGTCTATTCGCACCTATTCAGACGCCAGACATTGGAACCACGACCGATTTGCAGCTTAAGTTGGCTCTGCGGACACCCTTACAACCGTAGGCGCAGGCGCCCGGCGTTTACGGTTGAACAGCTGTGTCTAGTTTCCGACAGCCTCTGCTAGCGTGATCGCACCCACCGCGCGCGGCGCGCCGTCAACCAGCTCGTACAGACCTACGATGAGCCGGTATGGTCCAGGCGGCGCGTCAGAGGGCAGAGTGAGCGAGTGGCGGTCTAGCAAGATCTCTCCCGGCTGCCACAAGCTGGTGGGATAGTAGACGCCGCCCAGCAGGTGGTCGCTCTGCGCAATGCGTGCGCCGTCGGAAGCTACCAGATGGACGAAACTGGTCAGGTTGGCCGGGATTGGCTGCAGCGCTTGCCAATGCAGGGCAATCTGCTGCGCCTCGCCCGGCTGCCCGGTGAACGGCGCCACGTCAAAGCCCACCAGGCGTATGAAATCGGCGAGTTCTGCGCCCTGAACGAAGGTGGGCGGTGCAGCAGCGGCCGGCCCGAGCACAGGCGTGAGACCGGACGGCTCAGCCGGGCCGAGTTCAGCCTTGACCTCCAACCCTGGCATGGGCTTGATCAGGTAGACCGGCCGGCCTGTGCTCAGCGCGGTCTCGACGACCTGGCCCACGTTGAGCCAGCCGGGCTCGGCCAACAACAGCGGGAAAACGCCGGCCAGGTCGGGCCGCACGCCTTCGACCTGTTGCAAATACCACAGCGGCATCAGCTCGTCGCGGTCGTTGCTGATCAGCACGGCGCCAGGGGATGGGTTGGCAGCCAGCAGCGCCTGCCAGGCATCGGCGGCGCGGGTGTCTTGGCTGCGATTTTGCGCAGCCGCGTGGCTGAGGAATAGATACGCAGGCAAGGCGATCAGCAGCACAGCCGTGACAATCTGGATGCCCTGATCAAGATCCGGCCAACGGCGATCGGCCAGGCGTCCCACGAGCCCGGCCAGCCAGGCCACAGCCACGCCAACCCAGACGCTGGCAATCAGGTAAGAAGGGATGTAGAAGACCGCGATGTCGCCGATGGTGTAGAACAGGTTGAAGCCGGTCAACAGGAGGAAGCTAGCGCCGGTCAACCAAAGCAGCGGCCAGCGGCGGCGCACGGCCAGCACGAGGCTGCCCAGCGCGGTCAACAGCAGACCCACAGGAGTCAACTCGGCGGCCAAGAGCCGCGCCAACTCCGGCGCAGCGACGATGGCCTGCGCGGGGCCCTGTAGCTCGCCGGCAAAGCCCTGACCCAGCACATAGCTCAACAAACCGGCTGGCGAACGATCGAGCAGCTCGGTTGGCTGTCCGGGCCAGAGCTCGATGGTCAAATAGGGCGTGGTCGGCGCGCGCAGGGGGACGTAGAGGTAGAGGAGCAACGGCGCCAGCGCCAGCAAGCTCAGCCCCGCTGCTTGCCGCCATCGCCAATAGCCGGCCGGCGCCTGCCAGACCAGAAAGATCAGCAGCACGGGCAGCAGCAGCAACGTCGTGCGGTGGTGCGTCAGACCCAGGCCGAACAGCAGCGCCAGCGCAGCCAGCAGGACCGTTTGAAGCTTGCGGGGTCTGCCGGCACCACCCAGGTCCAGGCTAGCGCGCCACCACAACGCCAGCCACAGAAGCGCTGCAACGAACGCAGCATGCAGCGTGTAGACCTCGGTGATCACGGCCTGGCTCCACACCGTTGGCGTGAAGGCAAAGGTCAGCGCCGCCGTAAGCGCGGCGATGCGTTCAGCAGAGCGGACTGAGCGGTCGTCCCGCCGGCTCTGCGCGATCAAGGCTACAGCCAGGAGGTAGGTCAAAGCGACGGCCAGCGCGCCAAAGAGCACCGACAGCAGGGTCATGGCGCGCGCCGGGCTGGCCAGACCAAGGGCCTGCAACGCATGCGACCACAGCCAACCCACCATCAGATAGAGCGGATAGCCTGTAGGATGCGACAAGCCGGCGAGCCAGGCAGCAAATTGCAGCTCGCCGCTGTCGCCCGGCAGCACCCCCGGCGCAGCCATGCGCCAGTAAAGCAGGCCGGCCAGCCCGCCAACTGCCGTTGCCAGCAGGACATCGATGCGGGCCGGCCCTAGCCGCCACTGCTCTCTCACTGCGCCTCCTCCAACCGCACCCAGTCGACGGCAGCCGCCAGATTGCGGCGGTCGGCAGCCAGGCGCAGATACGCGCCGTCAGGACCGGTCTGTTCGGCGGCCGCGCCGGGCGCCGCGCCTTTCACACCGATCAGGGCATGGCCGTGACCGGGCGTCGACCGCAGATCGACCGCGCTGCCGAGGCTGGCCAGCGCAGCCACGGCGCGGTCGTTCAAGGAGATCCCGGCTGCCCCGCGCGCAGCGCCGACTACGATGGTGCCATCCGGCAGTCGCTCGATGAACTCGGCCAGGCGGTCGGCCTCAAAGGTGTTGGCATAGGTGTCGAAGCCGGCCATGTCCAGCACTCGTCCGTTCTGCGGATCAATGGCGGCCAGGTTGTAGCCGCGCCGACCGGCTGAAGCGTCGGTAGTTGCACCATCAGGCGCGGTGACGGTGATGTAGGCGAAGTCCTGTGCTGCGCCGCCGCTGTTGATCTCGATGTCCACCGGCGACTGCACGCCCGTGGCCCCGATCACGGCTTGGCCGGGCAGCACATCGCTAGGCCGGGCGCTGTGGCTGAAGCGCAATTGGAGTCGGTTCAGCCCCGAACGGGTGGCCTCGGCGGGCGCACGCACGCGCACCTCCTGCCAACCCGGCGCCAGGGGCTGCGCGCCCAGGTCGACGCCGTTCAGCGCGAGCGAGAGGGTCTGCGGCGGCGCGCCGGGGTAAGCGAACGGCTGGACGCGCAGCACCACGTCCACGGGTCGAGCGTTTTCGAAGCGCAGCGGCAGGAACAATTCGGCCTCGCGGCCATCCACCCAGATGCCGTTAGCCCCGCCGATGTCGGCCTCGTCCACGCTCCAGCCGGGCCCGCGGTAGGCGTCGGTGTTGCGGCTGCCCAGGTCGAGCGTGAAGGGGAAGGGCACCGCCGGCTGCTGCACGGCATAGATCTGCACGCCGTCGCCCTGCCAAAGCGGCTCGGGGGCGACCGGGATCACGTCCAGCACGTAGTCCTGCGTCGCCTGCCAGGTATCGCTGTAGGGATAGCGGCCGGCCACCGGCGGGTTGATCGCCAGGTAGCGCACGTCCCATAGCGCCATCAGCTCCGCGGCCGAGGCGCGCGCGGCCTGGTCCGTGGCTTCGTCGGGCGGCTGGTACATCTCCACGCCGGTGATGGCCTGCAACAACGGCAGGCGACGGAAATAGGTGAACTTAAACGGGGGGTTGCGCGAGGTGTTGCCGCTGAGGATCGGCCGACCATGAGTGGCCTGGTACCACTCGACGCGCGTGTCTTCAGCGCCGAAGACGCCGAAGCCGTTGCGCCAACCCATGGGCAGTTGCAGCACGGCGCCACCCTCTGCCGCGCGCGCCAGCTCGCGGTAGGGCGCCGGCACGCGCGCGTCGGTGAGCGGCATGGGCACGGCCAAATGCTCGAACAGCACGGCAAAGGCCAAGATGGCGGCCAAGGCGACGGTGAACGCCATCCGGGGTGCCTGCCGTCCTTCAGCCGCTACGCCCGTCAGGTTGTGGTGCTCTGGGCGCGACCGCCTCCCCACGGCCGCCTTGGCCAACAACCAAGCTGCACCATAGCCGGCGAGCACAGCCAGGGCTTGTACCAACATCAAGCTAAAGCGGTTGGGCGCGCGGAACCCTTTGACGAAGGGCAGGTAGTGCAGGATGATATAGGGCAGCGGCACGGTGACCTGTAAGCCGTCCAGGTCGTACAGCGACTGGCCGTTGATCTGCAGCAGCGGCCCCAGGGCCAGCACGAAGGCGATCAACGCCATCACCAGCCAAGCGCGACCCCGTCGGCCGGCGACGATGGCGCCCAGCGCAGCTAGAGCAAGCGTCGCGTAGCCGAGAAAAACGGTGTTGACATCGCGAAAACGACTCTCACCCGTTTGCACAGCGCGCAGGCTGGCCGTCCAATCGCTCCCCCACACCGGATGCAGGTCGGTGGGCGTGACCAGTCCAATGAGGTCGGCGCTCAACTGGTCGGCTAGGCCCCAGCCCTCCACTGCGTAGTCGGCGTTCAGGCCCTCGCGCACGGTGGGAATCAGCAACGGTGCGCTGAGCAGCGCGGCCGTGCCGCCGATGATCACCAACCGACCTAGCCCACGCTGCCACGTGACCGCAAACGTAGTTTGGCCGGCCCGCTGCCGGCGGCGGTAGCTTAGCCACCAATCCACCAGCAACACACCCGCCATCAAGGCCAGCAACACGCCGTAGAGCATGTCTGTCAGCAGACAGAGCGCTGCGAATAAGCCGGCCAGCGCGGCATCGCGGCTGCGCCAGCGGTCTAGCGTGCGCACGAAGTAGAGCAAGAAGAAGGGCAACCACTGGGTGGTGACGATCATGTAGTGCCCCAGCGCCAGATAGACCATGCGGCTGGAGGCGAAGGCGTAGATCAAGCCGGCGATGAAGGCGGCAAGGGGTGTGATGCGTGATGTGGGATGGGTGAAGCGAGAAGATGTGTCGGCTGCTGGAGGCGGAGCATCCGGCGTCGTGCGGCCACTGAGCACATACAGGACCAACAGAAACATGCCGTAGCCGCTCAGTGCGGTGGAGGCCAGGTTGATCAAGTTGCTGGCGAGGGGGATGTTGCCTGTAGCCAGGTGGATGGGCAGGGCCAGGCCGGCTGCCAGCAGGTTGAAGGTGTACATCACCAGCCCCATGCTCACCGGGTAGAAGATCAGATCGGTTTGGAGCGGCGTGCTGAGCTGGTCGATCAGCGCATGCTTGAAATACCAGATGTTCCAGAGGAAGGTATATTCGTCATAGGCCCACGTATCGCTGCCGGGCACATGGGTGGTGATTTGGGTGACTAGTGGCCAGGTGAGAGCAACAGCCAGGGCACAGTATAGCAGAAGCGCCCACTGGTGAATGCGTCGCATAGGTTCGTTCTTTCTGCGCAACTATTCAGCCCTAGGCGTCAGGCACTTAAGGCTGCGCTGGCCAGGGCGTCTGCAGAGCCGGCTCAAGCTGGAAACCGGTCGC
>DAOUBX010000113.1:0-8991 GCA_034432445.1 Anaerolineales bacterium | reverse complement strand
AGCCATAGGTGCCGGGCATTTGGATTCTGGTTTGCAAACGTGTCTGCGAAGCCAACCTAGATCGCAAATCGCCTACAAATGCCCGGCACCTGAGCAATCACACCGCATCGCCTGCGACAAAGCTGCCCCAGACAGCCCACCCGGGTCGGCGCTGCGGACCTGACTGTGTCTTAATGTCTCGCACAGGCGCAAGCCAAACCGATTGCTCCAAACAGGAGGAGATGTATGCGACACACGAACCGTTGGTATGCCATTCTCGCAATGCTGGCGATCGTTGCTCTGCTGAGCGCCGCCTGCACCGCCACGCCCGCCACCCTAGCGCCGACCGAGCCAGCAGCCCCGGCTGCGCCCGCCGAGCCGGCTGCGCCGGCTGAGCCGGCAGCCCCTGCAGCCGGCGGCTTGCAGATCCCCGACGTCCAACCCGGCAAGTTCAACGTGGCTATGGTGTTGATCGGCCCCCATGACGACGGGGGCTGGTCGCAAGCACACTACGAGGGCCTGGTATACGTTGAGCAGAACGTGCCCAACGTCCACACAGCCTACATCGAAAACGTGCCCGAAGGTACCGACTCGGAGCAGGTCTTCCGCAGCCTGTCACGCAAGGGCTTCGACCTGATCTTCGGCACCTCGTTCGGCTTCATGGACCCGATGGAGATCGTGGCTAGCGAGTTCCCGGATGTAACCTACATTCACATCAGCGGCTATAAGTCGAACACCACGAACTTCGGCAACCTCTTCGGTGCCATGGAAAACATGAAGTATCTAGCCGGCATGCTGGCCGGCGCGCGGGCCAAGCTAGACGGCAACCCCAAGCTGGGCTACATGGCCACCTTCCCCATTCCGGAGGAGCTGCGCCTGGGCAACGCCATCGCCCTGGGCATGAAGAAGACCTGCCCGGAGTGCACCATGGACGTGCGCTGGATCAACACCTGGCATGAGCCGGTGATCGAGAAGGAGGCCGCGGCCTCGCTCTTCGACGCGGGCGCGCAGGTGGTCTTCACCGGCGCCGACACGCCGGCGGTGGCCGACGTGGCTCAGGCCAAGGGCAAGTGGGGTGTCACCTACGACTGGGTTGGCTCCTGCAAGGTGGAGCGCTGCCTGACGGCGCCCTACTGGAACTGGGGCCCGGTGTACGCCCAAATCACCAAGGGCGTCATCGACGGCACCTACAAGCCCGGCTGGGACTACTTCGACGCCGATTCGGGCGGCTTGGGGCTCTTCGGCTTCATGGAAGGCCAGGAGCTGACCCCCGGGATGAAGGACCTGCCGCCTGAGGTGATCGACGAGGTGCGCACCACCCTCGACAAAATGCTGAAAGGCGAGTTCACCCGCTTCGATGTCTTCGCCGGCGAGATCAAGGACAACAAAGGCA
The DNA here is from genome assembly GCA_034432445.1 of Anaerolineales bacterium. Lineage (GTDB taxonomy): Bacteria > Chloroflexota > Anaerolineae > JAAEKA01 > JAAEKA01 > JANWYQ01. Next base: position 7,619 of record DAOUBX010000113.1, on the reverse strand, counting down.
GCGTGATCGTACCGGCCGGCGAGCGCATGGCGCAGTCTGACCTCGACCAGTTCCCGCCCGGCGCCCCTGGCCTGGAGTGCAAGTACTGCATGTACTGGTGGGCCGACGGCATCACCGCCGAGCTGCCGAAGCAGTAAGCAAGGCAGACAAGTAGACAGGACAGAGGTAGACAAGTAGACAAGGCAAAGCCCGCCGGCATACCCCTTGCCTACTTGTCTACTTGCCTGCCAGTCCCCAACCTCTCCTTCCCGTTCTCATTCTTTCCGCCTCCGAGGTCGTTCATGCCGGACACCCCCCTTGCCGTTGAAATGCGAGGCATCGTCAAGCGCTTTCCTGGCGTGCTCGCCAACGATCACGTAGATTTTGACCTGCGTCAGGGGGAGGTGCACGCCTTGCTGGGGGAGAACGGCGCCGGCAAAAGCACGCTGATGAACGTGTTAGCCGGCCTGTACCGCCCGGACGAAGGTCAGATCTTGGTCGAGGGCCGCGTCGTGCATTTCCACTCCCCGCGCGATGCCATCGCCGCCGGCCTGGGCATGGTGCACCAGCACTTCATGCTCGTGCCCTCGCAGACTGTCACCGAAAACATCGTGCTCGGCCTGAACAAGCCGCGTTTTCGGTTGCGTATGGCCGAGCTAGACAAACAAGTGCTGGCCCTGCAGGAGCGCTACGGCCTGCGCGTCGATCCCAAGGCCAAGATCTGGCAGCTATCCGTGGGCGAGCAGCAGCGGGTCGAAATCCTCAAAATGCTCTACCGCGGCGCGCGCATCCTGATCATGGACGAGCCCACAGCCGTGCTCACGCCGCAGGAGATCGACGATCTGATGAACACGCTGCGCACCATGGTGGCCAGCGGCCATTCCGTGGTGTTCATCAGCCACAAACTGGACGAGGTGCTGGCCATTGCCAACCGCGTGACGGTGATGCGACAGGGCAAGGTGACTGCCGCCGGGCTAGACGCGGCCGGGGTCACCAAGCGCGAGCTGGCACAGCTCATGGTCGGCCGCGAGGTCGTGTTCACCGTTCACAAGCCCCCCGCCCAGCCCGGCCCGGTTGTGCTCGACGTGCAAGACGTGTGCGCCGAGAGCGATCGTGGGCTACCGGCGCTGCGCCACCTGTCGCTCCAAGTACGCGCCGGCGAAATCGTCGGCATCGCCGGCGTTGCCGGCAACGGCCAGAGCGAGCTGGCGCAGATCATCACCGGACTGCGCAAGATCACCTGCGGCAAGGTGCTGATCAACGGTGAGGACGTGGCCAACCGTCCGGCCAACGTCGCCATCAAACGGGGCGTGTCGCACGTGCCGGAGGACCGCACCCACGTGGGCAGCGCGCCCGGCCTGAGCCTGGCCGACAACCTGATCATGAAGAGCTATCGTCAGGCGCCGATTGCCACAGGTTGGGTGCTCAACCGCCCTGTGATCCGTCAGGAAGCCGAACGGCTGAAGACATCCTACGACATCGCCGCCCCTTCGATCAACGTCGAGGCGCGCCTGCTCTCCGGCGGCAACCTGCAAAAGGCGATCCTGGCGCGCGAGATGTCGTCGGCGCCCAAGCTGATCGTCGCTGTGCAACCGACGCGTGGGCTGGACGTGGGAGCCATCGAGGCGGTACATCGCGTGCTGTTGGAAGAAAGGGCGCGCGGCACGGCGATCCTGCTCATCTCCGAGGAGCTGGAAGAGCTGATGTCCCTGTCCGATCGCATCTTGGGCATCTACGAAGGCCAGATCATGGGTGAGCTCAAGGCCGAGGAGGCCACCGTCACCGACATCGGCCTGATGATGGCCGGAACGAGGAGAAGCTGATGGCAGCAAGCAGCGACACCGCCAAGCGTCCCCTACTGCCGTGGGCAGTGCGCGTCGAGCCCCGCCTGGAGACCCCGCGCTGGCTGCCGGTGCTCACCTCGCTGCTGGCGCTGGTGGTAGCTTTCATCATCGGCGGCGTGGTCATCAAGCTGGCGGGCGGCGATCCGCTGCGCGCCTACGGCTACATCGTACGCGCCGCCTTCGGCAATGTGGGCGTGCTCAACGACACTCTGGTCAAGGCTACCCCGCTGATTCTGGTCGGCGTGGCCTGTGCGCTGGCTTTCCGCATGCGACTGTGGAACATCGGCGCCGAAGGACAGTTCTTCCTGGGTGCATGGGGCGCCAGCTTCATCGTCCTGGCACCGGTGTTGCCGTCCACTACACCGCCGGTGATCATGCTGAGCGCCATGGCCCTGGCCGGCTTCCTCTGCGGCGCGCTTTGGGGCTTTGTCCCCGGCTATCTCAAGGCCCGCCTGAATGTCAACGAGATCATCACCACCCTGATGATGAACTACATCGCCACATCCTGGGTGCTCTTCTGGGTCTTTGGACCATGGAGCGAGGCCGGCTTTCAGATGTCGCCCATGTTCCCGCGCAACGCCTGGTTGGCGCGGCTGACCGACTACGCCAAGAGCATTCCCGCTTTCAGCGGCTTGACCCTGCACTTTGGCTTTGTCTTCGGCGTAGTGGCCGCGGTCGTGGTCTGGTTCATCATCAACCGCAGCCGCTGGGGCTACGAGATTCGCCTGATCGGCGACAACCCGCGCGCGGCCGAGTATGCCGGCGTGCGCATCGTGCGCAACACTACTCTTGTGATGATGCTTTCGGGTGGGTTGGCTGGGCTGGCCGGCATGTCCGAGATCGCCGGTGTTGTCCATCGCCTGCAAGGCGCCATCTCTCCCGGCTACGGCTTCACCGGCATCATCATCGCCTGGCTGGCCAACCTCAACCCCCTGGGCGTGATCCCCGTCTCCGTCTTGTTCGGTGGGCTGATCCAGGCCGGCCGCGAGATTCAACCCTCCGGCGTGCCGCGCATGCTCCAGGGCATCATTTTGTTCTGCGTCATCGCCAGCAGCATCCTGTTGCGCTACCGCATTCGACTCGTCCGTCGTTAGCGCAACCGACCCGCGGCCGGCTGCGCGCAACGCCGGCGCCGGCCGCAGCCAATTCCTCTACTGCCCACAAAACCGAGGTTGAGCCGTGCTTGATTGGACCGTCATTCTGCATGCTGGCATCGCCACCGGCACCGTATTGCTCTTCGCGGCCATCGGTGAGATCTTGGCCGAGCGCTCGGGTGTGCTCAACCTGGGCGTGGAAGGCATGATGCTGATCGGCGCCATGATGGCCTTCAAGACGGCCGCCTCGACCGGCCAGCCTTGGCTGGGCGTTGGCGTGGCCATGCTGGCAGCTGGCATGCTTAGCCTGCTGCACGCCTTTGTCACCATTCACCTGCAAGCGGATCAGGTGGTCAGCGGCCTGGCCACCAACTTCGTCGGCATCGGCCTGAGCATGGTGTTGGGCGAGGGCCTGAGCAAAGCCGGCGCAATTTCGCTCATTCCCTCCTACACACTCCCCGTGCTCTCCGCCATACCGATCCTTGGGCCGATTTTCTTCACTAACCACAACCTGCTGGTCTACGTCGGTTACCTGCTCACACCGGCGGCCTGGTTCTACATTCACCGCACACGCCCTGGCTTGCACCTGCGCGCCGTGGGAGAGTATCCGGCGGCGGCCGACGCCCTGGGCATCAATGTCTATCGGCTACGCTACATCTATGTCTTTGCCGGCGGCGTGTTGGCCGGCTTGGCCGGGGCGACCATCAGTCTGGCCGTGTCGCCCGGCTGGTTCAGCGAGCTGACGACCGGAGGCTTGGGATGGATCGCCATCGGCCTGGTGATCTTTGCCCAGTGGAACCCCTGGCGGGCAGCGGCCGGCGCCTACATGTTCGGCGCTGTACGCCGTCTGACCCTGGACTTGCAAGGCCCGCAAACACTGCTCGGCCTGGCCAACCCCTTCTACTACATGCCCCGCTTGGGCTTTTTCTTACAAATGCTGCCCTATGCGCTGACCATCTTGATCCTGGTGATCGGCTCGCGCGAGGCGCTGAAGAAGCGGCTGGGCGCGCCGGCCGCCTTGGGCACGCCTTACGTGCGCGGAGAGAGAGGTAAATAGCGCGCCGACCGAGTTCCCAACACGTTGGCGCCCACAAGGCGCGCACTCTGGCCCGACGCCAACACGCCGTGTTCTTGCTCATGGCAGGCCACGGCGTGTTTTTTGTCGAGCGCACCTCAGGTGATTGCTGCCATTCTTGCATCGTTGCGGTTTGGCTGCTATCATAAGTGCGTGGCTCGGTCTGGCCCACTCCGGGGCGCTTCGCAGAGACCGGCCAAAGCCGTGCAGAGGTCTGACCAGATCAGGTGAAGTCGCATGAAACAACGTGTAACCCCGCGTGATATCGCACTGACCGCAGTCATGATTGCCCTGGTGGCGGTCGTGACCCGCTTCTTGATCTTCCCCGTCGGTGCGGGCTATTTCAACTTCTCCGATACAGCCGTCTACTTCGTCGCGTTTACCTTCGGCCCATGGATCGGCTTCCTGGCCGGCGGCATCGGTGCAGCCCTGGCCGATCTGAGCGCGGGCTATGCAGCGTTTGCGCCGCTCACCTTCCTGGCACACGGCCTGCAAGGGCTGGTGGCTGGATGGTTAGTGCGCCAGGGCCGTGGCACGCCAGCGCAGCGCATGGTGGTCGCCTGGGCGGCCGGCGCAGTCACCATGGCCGGGGTCTACTTCCTGGGCGAATACTTCGGCGCCAGCCTGGGCTGGGGAGGGCCGGCGCAAGCCGTCACCGAGCTGCCTTTCAACCTCCTGCAAAACGTCGCCGGCGGCATTATCGCCATCCCGCTGGCGCTGCTGGTACGTCGCGCCTATCCCCCTCTGGCGCGCTACACAAACGAGTCTTGACGGGGCTGTGCCAACGTGCGCTCACCGTCGCCCGTCCCTGCCCTCGTTGTGGCTGATCTCCACTTCGCCTATCCACCGCTCCTCCCCGGCGGCCCTGCTGCTGCCGTTCTGCAAGGCCTGTCCTTGACCGTGCCGCCTGGCCAGGCCTTGGCCATCATGGGGCCCACCGGCGCCGGCAAAACCACCCTCGCCCTCATCCTCACCGGCTTAGCGCCCGAAATGACCGGCGGCGCCCTGCGCGGCCGCGTTTGGGTGGATGGGCTGGACGCTGTGGCCACACCGGCTGCGCGGTTGAGCACCCACATCGGCCTGGTCTTCCAGGAGCCCGAGCGTCAGCTCTTCAACATGACCGTGGCCGACGAGGTCGCTTTTGGCTTGGAGGGACTGGGGCTGCCGCCCGACGCCATTCGGGCGCGCATGGCCTGGGCGCTCAACCGTGTCAGATTGACAGGACTGGAGGAGCGCGCGCCGTGGCAACTTTCCGGCGGCCAGCAAAAGCGCCTGGCCATCGCAACGATCCTGGCGCTGCGCCCTCCCATCCTCGTGCTCGACGAACCCATGGCCGGCTTGGACCCGCAGGGCCGTCGCGAGATCGCGGCTGTGTTGCAGGAGCTTAAAGCGGAAACCAACGCCACTGTGATCGTTCTGGACAAGGATGCCGAGTTTGTGGCGCGTTGGGCCGAGCGGCTGGTGGTGTTGGCCAACGGCCGCATCGAGCTCGATGGTCCCCCGGCTGCGGTTTTCCAGCACGTGGAGCGGCTGCACGACCTGGGTGTGGCCGTGCCTCAAGCGGCCGAGCTGGCAGCCCATCTGCGCTCCCGTGGTGAACCGGCCGTTTTCCTGACCGCGCAAGAGGCCGCGGCGGCACTGAGCACCAAACTGGCGACGCACCCTCCGCGTGCAAACCCTGCGCCCCATTCTCCGCCCCCTGCTGCCATCCCGGCCATGCCTGACCAGCCGCCGGCAGTGGACGTGCGCACAGTCAGTTTCACCTATCCCGGTGGCACACAGGCCCTGGACGGCCTCTCACTGCACGTGCCGTGCGGCCAGTTCGTCGCCTTGGTGGGCCCTAACGGCAGCGGCAAGAGCACGCTGGCCCGTCATCTCAACGGTTTGCTGCGACCACAGGCGGGCCGCGTGTCCATCGACGGACACCCCACGGCTCGCCAGACGGTTGGCGAGCTGGCGCGCCGGGTAGGTTACGTCTTTCAAAACCCTGATCATCAGATCTTTGCACCCACTGTGGGCGAGGAGATCGCCTTCGGCCCGCGCAACCTAGGACTTACAGGCGAGGCATTGCGCGCGCGCGTAGCAGAGGCGCTGGCGGTGTTTGACCTAGAGGCAGTGGCCAACACACCCCCGGCTGTGCTCGGCTATGGCGCGCGACGGCTGACCACAGTGGCGGCGGTGTGGGCCATGCAGCCGGCCATCTGGGTGCTGGATGAGCCTACGACCGGCCTCGACGCTCATTACACCGGAATTCTAATGGCGCTGCTACGCGACTTGCACCGCGCAGGGCGAACCATTCTGTTCATCACGCACGATCTGCGCCTGGCAGCCGAGGCGGCAGAGCGCGTCGTGGTCATGGACCAGGGTCGCATCGTCATGGACGGCCTGCCGCAGGCAGTGCTAGCAGACACTGCAGCGCTCGGCCAGGTGGGCCTACGGCCACCGCCGATCACGCGCTTGTCGGCCGCGCTGGCGCCCTATGGCTTTCCCCATCCGGTGCTGACGGTGGCGCAGTTCGTGGCGTATTGGCAAGACATCGCCGGCGATGGTGCGCCCCTTCCCGAAGATCGTCCTGCCGGCGGGGGCGGCGCCGGGCTGTCGGGCATGGTCGTCAGACCGTCGTCGAGCCGGAGCAGCTGAAGCTATGCTCTTCGATCTCTACGTCCACGCAGACGGCTGGCTGCAGCGCCTCGATCCGCGCACCAAGATCGCCATGGTGCTGTGCGGCGCGGTGTTGTTCATCACCATCAACAGCGTGTTTGTGTTGGCGCTGCTGCTCGGCGCCATCCACCTCTGGCTGCTCAGCTCGCGCGTGCCCCCAGGTCACATCGGCTGGGTGTGGCGCCAACTCCTGCGCGTGGTGCTTATCATTGTGCTTGTCTGGCCGTTGTTTGCCGGGTTACCAGGCACGCCTCTCTTCACCATCGGGCCGTTCACCGTCTCACTGACCAGCGTGTTGGCAGGGCTGGCCACGGCGCTGCGCGTGGTGGGCATGTCGCTGCTCTTCTTCGTCATCCTGTTCACCACCCGACAGAACGACCTGGTGCGCGGGCTAGTTAAGCTGGGGCTGCCCTTTGAGTGGGGGCTGACGCTGGCCATTGCCCTGCGCTACATCCCCACTTTCACGCACGCCGTGGCGCAGATCCAGGAGGCGCAGGCCGCGCGCGGCTGGCAGGTGTCGCGCAGGGAGCTGGTCGGCCGGCTGCGCGGAATGATCCCCGTGTTGGTGGCTCTAATGATCGGCGTGCTGCGCACCAGCGACACCCTGGGCATGGCGCTGGCCGTGCGCGGCGTTGGGAGTGGTCAGCCGCGCACCGTGTGGCGGGAGATCGCCTTCGGCAGGCGAGACTGGCTGGTGTTGACGATCACCTTGCTGCTGAGCAGCGCGCTGCTGTACGCGCGCTTCGCGCTGGGGTTGGGGGCGAAGTTTTAGCGGATGTAACTGCTCAGGCGGGGTAACTACTCAGCCATAGGTGCCGGGCATTTGGATTCTGGGTTGCAAACGTGTCTGCGAAGCCAACCTAGGTCGCAAATCGCCGCAACTATTCAGCCCTAGGTGCCGGGCACTTAAGGCTGCGCTGGCCAGGGCGTCTGCAGAGCCGGCTCAAGCTGTAAACCGGTCGCAAG
>DAOUBX010000112.1:0-8899 GCA_034432445.1 Anaerolineales bacterium | reverse complement strand
GCGCAGGTGTCGTGCTGTCAGACGGTGAACACTTGCACCTGCGATGCAAGTGCAGGTGTTCCATTCACCGGGCTGAGCAGTTACGGCGAGTCAACAAGAAGGGCGCTTTCAAAGCAGCGGCGCGCCACAGCGGCTACAGAAGCGGTCCCCTGGTCGCGCCTGACGACCGCATTGCGGACAAAAAGCCGCGGCGGCGGCCTGCGCCGCCGGCGCAGCAGCCGGCTCTAAGCGGGCCTGTGGACGCCCATTGCGCCGCAAGGCAGCGATCTCTGCCTCGATCTGCGCGTCCAGCGCCGGATCAACCGCAATCGCCTGCAGGGCATCGATCTCCTTCAGAACGGCTACGGCCTGGCTCTTGAGCTGTGTATTAAAGGCTTGGTAGTCGGCATCGGATACTTTGCCCACCTGATAGTCGAACTCGAGCTCCTTGAGGGCCTTATAGATCGAGTCGCGACGGTCCACAAGCTCGGCCAGGGGATCAGCAGCCGCATCGGCAATCCACGTCTCCCCAGCCGCCTCCGGCTGCCGTCGCTCACGCCATAACGGCCAGCCAACCGCGACCACGGCCACAATTAACAACGCCACACTACCAACAAGCACCAGAATTGTCATGATCGGTCAACTTGCAAGGAGTTTCCCAGACGCAAGATAGAGCGCTCAAACAGGCTGCGCGCCGGTCGACGCAGGCTGACGCGCCTCTGCTTTGCGTCGCTCAGTCGAGTGCGGCCAAACCGCGGCAATCGTGCCCAAGATCATCACGAAGCCGCCGATCCACATCCAGCTCATCAAGGGATTGACGTAGGCTTTGAAGGACGCGCTCTGGCCGTTGCTTTCCCAGCCTGCCAACACGACGTACAAGTCCTCGCCCAGTCCCATACGAATGGCGATTTCGTTGGTGGGCTGATCACGGCCGGCCGCGCTGCGGTAGAAGTTCATCGCCGGCGAAATCGTCTCGGCCAGGCGACCGCTGCGCTTGACCTGCAGCACGGCTTCCACTTGATCGTAGGTCGGGCCCGCCTGCTGGCGCAGGTCCAAGTAAATCAGCTCGTAATCGCCGATCTTCAAGGACTCGTTCAGTTCCAGGTTGGCCTGGGCTTCGATCTGATAGGCGTTGGCGCCAATGATGGCCACCATGATCATGATCACGCCTAAGTGCACCAGGTAACCGCCATAGCGCCGCTGGTTGCGACGCAGCAAGGTGAACAGAGCCACAGGCCAGCTCTCGCCCTTGGTTGTGCGCCGCGCCTTCGCACCTCGGTAGAACTCTTGGAAGATGCCGCCGACGACGAAGCCCACGACAGCAAAGGAAAGCAGCGGATAAGGTCGCTGCACGCCCAACACAAAAACCAGGGCCGCTATCACCAGACCAAACAACAGGGGGAAAGTGAAGTTCTGCCGCAGCGTGGCGTTGCTGGTCTTGCGCCAGGCCAACAGCGGCGCGCTGCCCATCAGCGCGATGAGCACCAAGAACAGCGGGCCGGTCACCTTGTTGAACCAGGGCGCAGCAAGGGACATCTTGTCGATGGGTAGGAACCGACTGAGGAAATCGGAAAGCAACGGGTAAAGCGTCCCGAACAGCGTGACCGCCATGATGCCGAAGAAGATCAGATTCTGGAAGAGAAACGCGGACTCGCGACTGACCATGCTGTCCAGGTGATTGACGCTGCGCAACTCATCCCAGCGGCTGATGAGCAAGTAGAGATAGCCGAAGAAGCTGATCACGATGAAGCTCAAGAAGAGAGGGCCGATGTTCGAGAGCGCAAACGCATGTACCGACTGGATGATGCCGCTGCGGGTTAGGAAGGTGCCGAAGATCGTCAGCCCGAAGGTGGTGCCGATCAACACCATGTTCCACACTTTGAGCATCCCGCGCCGTTCCTGGATCATGATCGAGTGCAGAAAGGCCGTCGCCGTCAGCCAAGGCAGAAAGCTGGCGTTTTCCACCGGATCCCAGGCCCAGTAACCACCCCAGCCCAGCTCGACGTAGGCCCACTGCGAGCCCATCAGAATGCCGGCGGTTAGGAACATCCATGGGATCAACGTCCAGCGCCGCACGGTGAGGATCCACTCGTTGCCCAACTGGCGGGTCACCAAAGCCGCCACCGCAAAGGCAAGCGGCACGGTCATGCCCACCCAGCCCAGGTAGAGCATGACCGGATGGATGACCATCCAGTAGTTCTGCAAGAGCGGATTGAGGCCGCTGCCGTTGGTCACCGCGGCTTGTACAGCGCCGGCCGGCGCCAGCACGGCGGGCTGATAAGAGCCGTCCGGCATGGCCCACAGGCGGGCAAAGGGATTGGCGGCAAACAGCAGCACGGCCAAGAAGAAGAACTGCACGGCTAGCAGCACAGCGGTCACATACGGTCGCAAGACGGGCTGCTTGCGCCACTGCGTCGCTGTGACTGCGGTCGCGTATACCGACAAGATCAACGCCCAGAAGAGCAGCGAGCCAGCTTGACCGCCCCAGAAGGCTGAGATCGTGTAGAACAGCGGCAGGTCGTTGCTCACCTGGCTCACCACATAGGCCACGCTGTAGTCGCGACGCACCAGGGCAAGCACCAGGATCACGCTGGCGAGCGCAATGAAACCACTGACCACGTAGAGCGCGTTGCGGCCCGCCAAAACCAGCGCCGGCCGGTTTGTTCGTGCGCCCACAAGGTTGGCAAAAACGCCAAAGGCAGCTATAGCGAAAGCAATGATCAAAGCCATCAAGCCTAAATCAGCCATAACACACCGTCCTTGTTTCCGTAGTGCAGCCATTCAGCCATAGGTGCCGAGCACTTGGATCTGCGTTGGCAAGGGTGTCCGCGGAGCCGACTCTAAGCGGCAAAGCGGTCGCAAGTGCCGAGCACCTGAATGCTAACTCCCTTGCTACCTGGAGTTACTGCAACACCTTCTCGATTGCCGCAATCAATTGTGACTCTGTAACAGGGCCGACGAACACCTGGGCAACGTTGCCGCTGCGATCGATGACGAAGGTCTCCGGCAAGCCCTGCACACCGTAGGCGTTATAGATGCGTCCTTGAATGTCAGGGCCGTTGGGGTAGGTGATGCCGTACCGCTCGATCCATTGTAGGTTGAGCGGCTCCTGATCGAGATAGTCGATGCCTAGGAACTGCACGCCCTGATCCTGGAAGCGGCGCCACACCCGCTCGATATCGTCGGCCTCGTCCTGGCACGAGACGCACCAGGTTGCCCAGAAGTTCAGGACAACTACCTGGCCGCTCAAGTCGGCCAAACGAAAGGTCTCGCCGTCGAACGATGTCAGGGTGAAATCCGGCGCCTTACCAGCTTCGACGCGCGTGTCACCGCTGATGATCAGACCGTAGGCCAACAAGGCGACAAAGCCGATTGCGACCAGAACGATGAAGTAGCGGGCCACGCTCCGGCGCCGCGTCGTAGTCCCTTGTTGTTCGCTTACCGAGTCAGTTACCATTGCCATATTGCCATTTATCCACGTTGCTCTAATCCAAAAGCGGATGCCTAGTCCAGATCAGCCAGATCTGCCTCTACTCTGGCCAGATAGGAGTCACCGGCTGCAGCTGCCGATGGGGGCGGCTGAGCCGCTGGGGGTTGGGCTGCGCCGGCTGGAGCAGGCTGTCGAGCCCAGCGACGTGCGGTGACGAACAGCCAGACTATGCCAGCGATCAGCGCGGCCGCTGGCAACACCCATCCCAACAGGTTTAGGCCCTGGCGCGGCGGTTCACCTAGGACCACCGGTCCATACTGGGCCACAAACTCATCCTTGATCTGTTGCTTAGGAACGCCGGCTGCGAGACGATCGGCAATCACCTGACGCATCTGAATGCACGCTTGCAGCTCACACGTGTCCAGCCGCACGCCGTTGCACAGCGGACAATACAGCTCGCGAGCGACGGCGTTGATTTGGTCCAGGGTGGGCGTGGGCAGATCTTGGGCTTGGGTCAGCGGCGCCAGGAAGGCCAGCAACGCCACGGCCAGCAGAGCCAGCAGGAGACTGGTAAAGCGCCAAAGACGCTGCGGGGGAATAGAAAGTTGACGTCGGTTCATGTGCTTCTTTGCCTCAACTGTTCGAGCGGGGGCAGGGCCGGGTCAGTTGCGTATCTGAGTACGACTGCGGGATTCCCGCTCAACGGCAGCGCAGAACGCTGGCTATTATACCATAAGCTGGCCAAAAGACTAGTCTTGTCCATGCCGGGCAGCAGCGCTCTGATGTCCGCACACGTTACCTGCGGCGTGCTCGACTGCTTGGCTGCTGGGCGAATCTTGACGGCTGATGCAAAGTGGGGGACAATCGCAGCCAGCGAAAAACCTCTCTTATACTATGACCGAATGCTCGAGAGTTTTCTGTTATGGCCAAGACACATGAAGACCCAATTGCAGCCGTTGCTACAGCCCCTGAGGAACTACGCACACCGAAAGCGCGCGCTATCAGCTTGATCGGCTACATCCTGGGCATCTCTTACCCCCTGTTGGCGCTGTCCACCGGTGCTCGCGGGCTGTATCAGTTCTTTTTCCGCGATGATCTGACTAAACTCGGCCCCGCCTTGTCGGTGCTGACCGCCGCGCTGTACCTGATCGCAGCTATCGGCTTCTTCAAGCGCACAGCGCGCTGGTGGCGCATCTCAGTCTACACGCTAGGCGTCGAGACCATCCTGACCGTGATCGTCGGCACACTCAGTTTTATCATTCCTGACGTGATCGGCAGCACAGCCTGGCGCCATTTCGGGCAGGACTACGGCTTCTTCCCCCTCTTCCAGCCGTTGTTGGGCTTGATCTATCTACTGTGGCGTCCGACGCGCGTGGCTTTTGGCGTAATCGACAGTGATAGGTGACGTATAACGCGTGATGCGCAGCCGGAGACAACTACCGTAAAGCACGCGCAACCAATCACGCGTGCCTTGTTACGTCAAGCAATTGCCGAACTCCGGATAGAACCCTACCCCGCTCCATGGCTCGCAACATCTCCGCCTTCGACATTATCGGCCCCATCATGGTCGGTCCCTCCAGCTCGCACACGGCCGGCGCAGTGCGATTAGGTCAGGTGGCGCGCGCCGTTCTGGGCAGCCAGCCACGCCAAGCGTTGATCGAGCTGCACGGCTCCTTTGCCCAGACCGGCAAAGGCCACGGCACGGACCGCGGCATCGTAGCCGGCCTGCTGGGCATGGCCACCGATGATCCCGACCTCAGGCGCAGCTTCGAGCTCGCCGAGCGCAGCGGGGTGGCCTTCCGCTTCGAGGAGGTGGACCTGGGGGAGGACGCCCACCCGAACACGGCGCGCATAACCATCAGCGACGGCCAGCGCAGCGTGCAGGTCACCGGCTGCTCCATTGGTGGTGGGCTGGTTGAGATCACCAATATCGACGGCTATGACGTCAGCTTTGGCTGCGAATACGACACCCTGCTGGTGCTGGCCGAAGACCGGCCCGGCACCATCAATCAGGTGACCGGCTGGCTGGCGCGGCAGGGGATCAACATCGCCTTTCTACGCGTCGAGCGCGACAAGCGAGGCGGCAACGCCATCATGATCATCGAGACCGACCACACCGTCGATCCCCAGATCCTGGAAGCGTTCGAGGACTACACCTGGGTACACTGGGTGCGCCAAGTGCCCAAGGTGGAGATGTAGTATTCGGGCGCCGAGCACTTGCGGCCAATTTGCGGCCTGAGTTGCTTTGGCAGACATCGTCGCCAACGCCGATTCCAGTGCCTGGCGCCTATGGCTCAATCGTTCCGACGTTCTTTTGTACAAGCAAAACGCTAGTACAGACGGTAGACACGCGCCTCGTAGGGACGCAGCGTGAAACGGCGAATGTCCTCGCCGGCCGCGACGGCATAGTTGGCGATCAGCAGCTCTTGGCCAGTGCAGTCAATGTCCACGGGCAGCGCAAAAACCGGCCTGTCGGCCGAGAAGTTTAGCACCACCAGCAGGCGGTCGTCCGCCAACGTGCGCGTGAAAGCGTAGATCTGCGGGTGATCGGCCAGGATCAGGCCATAGTCGCCGTAGACGATCACGGGGTTGGCCTTGCGCAGCTGGATTAGCCGGCGATAGTAGTGGAAGATCGAGTCGGGATCGGCCAGCGCGTGCCCGACGTTGACCGTCGTGTAGTTGGGGTTGACTCCGATCCAGGGCGTGCCGCTGGTGAAGCCAGCGTTGGCGCTGTCGTCCCACTGCATAGGCGTGCGGGCGTTGTCGCGGCTGACGGGATGGATGGCGGCCAGCGCGGCCTTGGGGGCTATTCCTCTTTCCTCTACCATCTCGCGGTAGGCGTTGAGGGTTTCGATGTCCCGATAGTCGGCGATGGAGGGAAAGGCGACGTTGGTCATGCCGATCTCCTCGCCCTGGTAGATATACGGCGTGCCTTGCAGTAGGTGCGTCAGTGTTGCCAGCAGCTTGGCCGACTCCACACGGTACCTCGCGTCGTCGCCAAAGCGGGAGAGGGCGCGCGGCTGATCGTGGTTGCTCAAGTAGATGCTGTTCCAGCCGCGGCCGGCTAGGCCCAGCTGCCAACGGGTCATCACCTGCTTGAGATCGGCCAGCGACCATGGCTTCGGCTGCCACTTGCTGGCCCCGCGGTCGAGGTGCATGTGCTCGAACTGGAAAACCATGCTCAGCACGCCGGTCTCCTCGTCCGTCAACTCGGCGGCCAGTTCCGGGGTCACGCCAGGGGTCTCGCCGACGGTCAGGACGTCGTAGTCCGCCAGCGCCTCCCGCTTCATCTCGCGCAGAAACTCCAGCAACCGCGGGCCGTGCAGAAAATACCGGCCGCCGTAGACATAGCGCTCGCCAGGCGCGGCCGGCGCATCGGGCAGCCCCGGGACCTTGGAGATCATGTTGATCACGTCCATGCGAAAGCCGTCGATGCCCTTGTCCAGCCACCAGCGCATCATGCGGAACACCTCGGCGCGCACCTGCGGGTTTTCCCAGTTCAGGTCGGGCTGCTTCTTGGAAAAGAGGTGCAGGTAGTATTCACCCGTGGCCTCGTCGTACTGCCAGGCCGAGCCGCTGAAGTGCGACGCCCAGTTGTTAGGCTCGCGGCCCTCTTTGCCCGGCCGCCAGATGTAGTAGTCGCGATAGGGGTTGTCTTTGGATTGGCGCGACGCGACGAACCACGGGTGCTCGTCCGACGTATGGTTGACCACCAGGTCCATCACCAGCTTGATGCCGCGCTGATGCATGCCGGCCAGCAGCTGCTCCCAGTCGGCCAGGGTGCCGAACTCGTCCATGATTTCCTGATAATCGCTGATGTCGTAGCCGTTGTCGTCGTTAGGCGATTTGTAGACCGGCGACAGCCACACCACGTCCACGCCCAACGCCTGTAGGTAGTCGAGTTTGCTGATAATTCCGCGCAGGTCGCCGATGCCATCACCGTTGCTGTCGCAAAAGCTGCGAGGGTAGATCTGATAGACGACGCTTTCTTTCCACCACGCTTGTTTCATGGAAGTCGCTCCTTGCCATTGCGAGATACTTAACTATGCCGCTAATGGACGTTCTGTGCAAACCGTGAAGCAAATGTGTCGTATCAAGAATCGGGGCAAAAGCAATGAGGCATCAGCAATGAAAGGACGACACGTCCAATGCCCCATGACTCTTACGGTTCTCTCAAACGCCTTCGCGACCATCACGATGTGGCCGGTCTCGGTTGGACATATCATTGCAGCAACTGTACTTGGCCCTCTTATCGACTCCTTCGCAACCTACCGGATGAGGGGAATGCGTCCCTATGCTTGCTTCAGCTCTTGGATGCTGACGCGGTCTCGCATGGCCTCGACTTCAGCGACCGCTGGTAGATCGTGTCCCACATGGCTAATGGCTGTCGCAGAAAACGCCGTTGCCAGTCGCGCGCAATCAGCAAGTGCCAAGCCACGGATTTTGGCGGCCACGATGCCGGCCACCATGGCGTCGCCGGCTCCCACGGTGCTCTTGACTTTGACGTCCGGAGGCACAGCCCATAGCGCCTCGTCGCCCTCAACAAAAAGAGCACCCTGTTTGCCCATGGAGATGACCACCGAGGTAATAGCGAAGCGAGCACTGAGCTCGCGCGCCGCCGCCAGAATTGCCTCATGCGAGTCCAACGGTTGGCCGGTGTATTCGCGCAGCTCATCCACGTTGGGCTTGATCAGCCACGGTCCGGCGCTTATGGCCTGGGCAAACCCTTCGCCGCTCGTGTCGAGAACCACTTTCTTGCCCGGCAAGGCCCGCACCATGTCGGCGTAGATGCCGCTGGAAACCCCGCGCGGAATGCTGCCGGAAAGCACAAACCACTTGCGGGTGGCAGCCAGCTCGGCCAGGATAGCGAAGAGCCGCTCGATGTCTGCGGCGCTGGGCGTCTCGCCGGGGAAGTTGATGTCTGTGGTTTGGTTCAGCACCTCATCGCTGATCTTGACGCCGATGCGCGTTTGACCAGCAATGCGCACACAACGGTCCTCGATGCCCTTGCGTTCGAACAGGCGCCGAAAGATCTCATCGTTGTCCGCGCCTAAGAAGCCGGTGGCAGTCGCCGGTTGGCCATAGTCAGCCAAGAACGATGCCACGTTGATCCCCTTGCCGCCGGCGTCCATGCGCCAGGATTGGACGCGATTGACGGCGCCGGCTGTGAAGTTGGGAATGCTGATCGTCTGGTCGATGGCGGGATTGATCGTGACGGTGACGACTCGACTCTCTTGTTCCACTGCAGCTCCTTTCTGCTCATGGAGGGAGGGCTTGGGCACCATTATATCACAGCAACGCAACTATTCAGCCCTAGGTGCCGGGCACTTAAGGCTGCGCTGGCCAGGGCGTTTGCAGAGCCGGCTCAAGCTGTAAACCGGTCGCAAGTGCCCGGCACCTGGTAACTACTCAGCCATAGGTGCCGGGCATTTGGATTCTAACCTGAAAATCGCTCGGGCCGGTCTCCGACCGTGCCCGCCGCGCTTTCAT
>DAOUBX010000111.1:0-13708 GCA_034432445.1 Anaerolineales bacterium | reverse complement strand
TGAAAGCGCGGCGGGCACGGTCGGAGACCGGCCCGAGCGATTTTCAGGTTAGAATCCAAATGCCCGGCACCTATGGCTGAGTAGTTACGCTTACACGTTGCAGGTGACACGTAACCCATGCGGACGACGATCTCCATCCCCGACTCGACATTTGAAGCCGCTGCGCAGGTGGCGAGGCAACTGGGCATCACTCGCAGTGAGCTGTTCACGCGAGCGGTGACTGCGTTTGTCCAGGCGTATGCCGACGAGATCACTGCGCAGCGGAACCCGGCCTATGTCGAGCCGAACTCGGTGCAGGATGAGGAGCTCGGGGCGCCCCAGATTGTGTTTGCACGCTGTGGTTTTTCCGACTCGTGGTGAACTATGCTATACTGCCCGGCGTGTAACAGGCTGGCTGCGCGGCGCGCCGCGGTGCCAGCCTCTGTTTGCCGGGCATGGATCGGACGCCAGTTCCTGCGAGTTTCTCTCAGGCCCGCCCGCTTGCTCTTGCTTTCCGGCAACCCAGACCACACACGAGGTGATTTCTGATGCGTCGTAACACAACCCTACTGTTGGCTGTGGCTGCGCTGGTGTTGTTGATCACGCCGGCCTGCGCGCTGGGCAATCTCATCGCGCGCGAGGATGCCGCGCCGCTGCCCACCCCCAGCTTCACGCCCAAGCCGACTTTCACGCCCACGCCGGTGGATACCCCCACGCCCGTCGTGGCGCCGACCCACACGCCAACCCCCACGCCGGTGGACACCCCCACGCCGGTGGACACCCCTACACCAGAAGCCACACCCACGCCCGAGGCCACGCCTACGCCGGAGATCGCGCGGCTAGTGGTTAACAACCCAACGTTGAATGTGCGCAGCGGCCCCGGCACCAACTACCCATCCGTCGGCACAGCGCGCAACGGCGAGCGCTACGACGTCACAGGCAAGAACGCGGCCGGCACGTGGTGGCAGATCAATTTCAACGGCCAAAGCGGTTGGGTCTCCGGCCAGTACGTGGCCATCGAGGGTAATCCGGGCGTCGTGCAAGTTGCCGCCAACATCCCAGCGCCGCCTGCGCCTACCCGGCCGCCGGCCCCGCGGCCTCAGCCTACGCCCGTGCCACCGCCGGCTCAGCCCACCCAGCCGCCCGCGCCGCAATTTCCCTTTAGTTACCAGCGCGGCAGCATGATCGCTCAGCCCAATTGTGGGTCGGTCTACATGGAAGGCAAAGTTGTTGATCAGGCCGGCAACGGCATCAACGGCATTACCGTGGAGCTGGAGTTCTTTGGCAACAAAGTCTACCGCGTGACCGGCGTTGGCAAGAACACCGGCGAGTTCGGCTATACGCCGTTGGCTCCCGACAACTACAAGAGCCCTGTGCCGTTCAACTTGCGCCTGGTGCAGAGCGAAGGCAACCCATCGCCGATTTCCGACACCTTGTTCATCGACTTTCGTAACTGCGACACCGCCGGCCAGTTCACTAACATCACTTTTCGGCAGAACTGAGCGCCAAACGTTGGCAACATACTCTAAGGAAGAACGTGCTCCATTGACTGGTTGACCGTGCGCGCCAAAACCATCCGTTGGACGAAGCTGCTGATCCTGGCCAGCCTGCTCTTTGTGAGCGGGCTGGCTATTTTTGCTGGGCTGGCCGGGACGCAGTTCAGCGACCGCTCGCTGCTGTTCAACCTCACCGGCGAGGAGGCGCTGCTGCCGCAGCTCAAGGGGCTGTCGGACCTGGCGGCTGACGCCATGCGCCCGCGGGTGCGCACGGAGGACCTGGCGGCCGTGGCCCATGCCGGGGTCAACCCCTTCGGCGTCAACGTCTTTCTGGAGCAAGAGGTGGAGCCGGCCAAGCGCGAGCAGGCGGTGCGCATGGCCCACGAGGCCGGCTTCCGCTGGCTGCGCCAGGAGTTCCCCTGGGAGGACATCGAGATCCACGGCAAGGGCGATTTCGAGGATCGCCGTCACGAGCCGGTTCGCTCAGCTTGGGAGAAGTACGACCACATCGTCGACCTGGCCGAGCAGTACGACATGGAGCTGATCGTGCGGCTGAGCAACCCGCCGGCCTGGAGCCGCGCGGCCGGCGATGCGGCCGGCACCTACGCCCCGCCCGACAACC
Organism: Anaerolineales bacterium; assembly: GCA_034432445.1. GTDB lineage: Bacteria > Chloroflexota > Anaerolineae > JAAEKA01 > JAAEKA01 > JANWYQ01. The sequence continues at coordinate 11,611 of DAOUBX010000111.1, read as the reverse complement.
TGGACGACTACGGCGACTTCGTCGCGGCGGTGGTCGAGCGCTACAAGGGGCGGGTGCGCTACTACCAGATCTGGAACGAGCCCAACATCTACCCGGAGTGGGGCGAGGCGACGATCTCCCCGGAAGACTACGTCGCGCTGCTCAAGGTCGGCGCCGAGCGGGCGCGCGCCGTGGACCCCAACGTGGTGATCATCAGCGGCGCGCTGGCCAGCACTATCGACCTGGACGGCATCAGCGTGCCCGGCCACAACTTCAACGACTTGACCTTCCTGCAGCGCATGTACGACGCCGGCGCGGCGCCCTACTTCGACGTGCTGGCCATGCAGGGCTACGGCCTGTGGTCCGGGCCGACCGACCGGCGTATGCATCCGCGGGTGATCAACTTCAGCCGGCCGCGCTTCGTGCGCGATGTGATGGTGCGCAACGGCGACGCGGGCAAGGCCATCTGGATCAGCGAGATGAACTGGAACGCGGTGCCGGACGAGATCGCCGACAAGCGCTACGGCCAGGTCAGCTTGGAGCAGCAGGCCGAGTACCTCCCCATGGCTTACGAGCGCATCCAGCGCGAGTGGCCTTGGCTGGGCGTGGCCAACACCTGGTACCTCAAGCGCGCCACCGACGCCTGGGAGCAGAACGGCCAGCCCGAGGCTTACTTCCGCCTGTTGACCCCAGACTTTCAGCCGCTGCCCGTCTACGCTGCACTGCAGGACTACACCGCTGCTCTGGCGCCCACGCTTTACAAAGGCCAGCACCAGGAGAATCATTGGGTGTTGCAGTACAGCGGCGCCTGGGAAACCGTGTCCGACCCGGCGGCGCGGCTGGGCAGTCTGCGTCGCACGGCGGACCCGGCAGCTATGCTGACCTTCCAGGTACAGGGCAGCGATCTCACCCTCGTGGCGCCCAAGGGTCCGGGCCTAGGCCGCTGGACCGTGGAGGTCGATGGCCGGCAGCGGGCCAAGCTGAACTTGGAGGCTAAGACGCCCCGGTCGGCGCAACCGCTGACCTTGGTCAGCAGCCTATCCAACCGCCGTTCGCACACCGTCGTGTTGCGACCGGAGCTCGATGACCAGGGTCAAGTGGTGGGGCCGGTGGCAGTAGATGCCCTGATCGTGCAGAATCGCAACATGACCGTGGTCAACGGGCTGTATTGTGTAGTGACGTTGGTGTTCCTGGCTGCTGCCGGTTTCATCTTCTACTTGTGGCAGGCCAGCAAGCGGAGTATTCCCCAACAGGCAGGATGGGAGGAGTAGCGCGCGCGTAGCTCGAATGCGGACTGCATCGATGTGTTCGCCGTTCTAGCCGAGGAGAGCAACTCCTGCCGGAGAACTTGCAGGTCAAACTCTCGGCGATGGCTCGCTTGCGCAAGCTGATCGCCCGCTAACTTGCGGGTAGGAACGCCGATCGACGTGGGCGACGGTCAGAGCACAAACGACTCACCGCGCTCCGGGGTTTGCACGCGCTTGAAGCCGTCCTGATACAGTATCCCGCTCAGCGCCAAGGCAGCTTCAGGTTCGCCGTGAACCAAGAAGATGCGTTGCAGCCGCTCACGGTCGAAGTGGCTCGCCCAGGCGCGCAGCTCGCTGCTGTCGGCGTGCGCGCTGTAGCCATCGATGCGCTCCACCTTCGCCCGCACGTCGTATTCCTCGCCAAAGATGCGTACCCGCGGGTTGCCGTCCAGAATGCGCCGGCCCAGGGTGTTTTCGGCCTGAAAGCCGACGAACAGAATGGTGGTATCGCGGTCCTCGATGTTGTTCTTCAAATGGTGCAGGATGCGGCCGGCCTCACACATGCCTGATGCCGCGATGATGACGGCCGCATCGCGCAGGAAATTCAGCCGCTTCGAGTCTTCCACATCGCGCACGTAGGTCAACGCTCGAAAGCCGAAGGGGTCGCGCACGCGATCCGACAGTATGAACTGCTGCAGCTCCTCGTCATAGCATTCGGGGTGCAGGCGGAAAGTTTGGGTCACATCGATGGCTAGCGGGCTATCCACGTAGATCGGAATCTCGGGGATCTTCTGCGCTTCGGTGAGTTGGTTCAAGGCGTAGACCAGCTCCTGGGTGCGGCCAACGGCAAAAGCGGGGATGACCACCTTGCCCCGGCGTTTGTGCGCCTCGGTGACCACACGGCGGAGAATGGCGCGCGCCTCGTCGCGACTCTCGTGGCGTTTGTTGCCATAGGTGCTCTCCATGACCAGGAAGTCGGCCTCAGCCACAGTCGTCGGCTCGCGCAAGATGGCCATGTCAGGACGTCCCAGGTCGCCGGAGAACACCAACCGACGCTGCAAGCCGTTTTCCTCGATATCCAGCACGATCATCGCCGACCCCAAGATGTGGCCGGCATCGAGGAACCGGGCCGTCACGCCAGGCGCCACGGCAAAGGGCCGGCCATAGCCGATGGAGACGAAGTTCTCCAAACAGCGGGAGGCATCGGCGCGCGTGTAAAGGGGTTGTACTGGTGGTCGGCCTTGGCGCGCCAGCTTCTGATTCAGATAAGCAACGTCGCTTTCTTGGATGTGTCCGCTGTCGCGCAGCATGGAGGCGCACAGATCGCGCGTGGCGGGGGTGCTCCAGATCAGCCCATCGAAACCCTGCTTCACCAGATTGGGCAGGTTGCCCGAGTGATCGATGTGGGCGTGCGACAGGATGACAGCGTGGATAGTCCGTGGGTCGAAGGGGAAATTGAGATTGCGCTCGTACGCAAGCTGGCGTTGGCCCTGATAGAGCCCGCAATCGAGCAGAATCTTGACTCCGTTGACCTCGATCAGATGCATGGAGCCGGTCACGGTCTGCGCCGCGCCCAGAATGGTCAGTTGCAAGGTAGCCTCCTCAAGGCGGCACAGACGCTGCCGCACAAGATAAGTTTGCGGTTATCCCTGGCGCAGGGTTTGTAGGATCGACTCGCCGTACTCTTGCAGCTTGGCCGGGCCCAGCAGATTGCTGGCTGCTAGTTCATCAAGCGAGTCGGGGGCCAAGCGGGCCAGAGCCATCAGCGCTTGGTTGGTGAGCACGATGTCGGGGTCAACGCCGCGCGCCGCCGCGCGCGCCGCGCGCCAGCGCCTCAGCGCCTCATAGCGCGCCAGCGTAGCGGCGTCCGGTCGGCCGTTGCCATTGCCGGGTCGGCGTGGGAAGATCGGGGCCGGCGTCGCTTGGCCGCGCGCAATCGCCTTCAGGATCCCCTCACCCCACTGGCGCACCAGGTGCTCGGTCATGCCGTGCACCTGGCGCAGACCGCTGAAGCTATCCGGCTGGCGCTGGGCCAACGTCAACAGCACCTGCTCGCTGAAGAGCTTGAAGGGGGGACGATCGATGCGTTGTGCTTGCTGCTCGCGAAAGATATACAGCTCGCGCAACACCGCCTGGCCCGTAGGCGAAAGATCGCGCGCACCGGTAATGCGCCAGAAGCCGTCCGGATCGAAGGTCCTTTCAACGCTCTGCAAAGTAGTCAAGCGCTGAAAGCTCTCTTGTGCCTCGGCCCACCGCCGGCGCCGGCGCAGTTCTTCGATCTGCATGATCTGCAACGGCAACAAAAAGTGTGTGTCGAGCTGGGCGTACGCCAGCTGCGCTTCTTGCAACGGTCGCTGACCCCAGTTCGTGCGCTGCATGCGTTTGTCCACATGCACGCCAAAGCGCTCGGTCAAGATAGCAGCCAAGCCCACCTGCGGCCACCCCAGGATGCGCGCCGCCAGCATGGTGTCGAAGATGTTGACAAACGCAAAGCCGTAGTCGCGCTGCAAGCCCAGGATGTCGTTTTCGGCAGCGTGAAAAATCTTCTGGCAGCGCGGGTTGGCGAACATCTCGCCCAGCGGCCTCACATCCACCGCCAGCGGATCAACGATGTAGTCGCCATCAGGTAGCGACACCTGAATAAGACAGATGCGGTGGAAGTAGGCGTAAAGGCTATTGGACTCGGTGTCCACCGCAGCCACACCAGCCTGCTCTGAGCGCTTCAGAAGCTCTGCCAGGCCACGACTATCGGTGACAAGCTGGGGCGCAACAAGGGAAGCGGCACCCGAACGGCGTTGACCAGTATCAGTATTCACCATAATGTCTGCCCAAAGATTACCTGTTCCTTGACCTGCAGCCACTATTCAGCCCTAGGTGCCGGGCACTTAAGGCTGCGCTGGCCAGGGCGTCTGCAGAGCCGGCTCAAGCTGGGAACCGGTCGCAAGTGCCCAACACCTGAATAGTTACTAATGATGAAGTGCTTGACAGGTGCCCGGCATCTCCGGGTTGCGGCAAAGGTTGATACTGCACCATGGCCTATTACCCGCCCTCCCCTAGCTCTCCGCGACCGCCTCAAGGCCGCCCGCGCAGTTACACGGGCTTCTGGGCTGCCTTGACCTTCACGACGCTGCTACTGTGCAGCGCGCTGGTGCTGCTCATGCTGTCCACCGGGGGCCAACTGCCGCAGATCGGCAACGGCCCTTCGTGGACGCCGCCGGCACCGGCAGCCGGCAACGCTCCATCCTCTGCTGGGGCCGGCATGGAGCGCTCACCCAGCCGCCCTTTCCTTCCCGGCGACACTGTCCAAAATGCCAGCGGTGGGCGGGTCAATCTCCGCCAATCGCCTGGCTTCCAGAACAAGCCTGCCGGTGATGTTATCCTGGTGGTTCAACCGGGAGACAGCGGCACAGTGCTGGAAGGCCCTGTGCAAGCAGATGGCCTCAACTGGTGGCGCATTCGCTTTGTCGGCGGTGAAGGGTGGATGGCAGAGCGCAGCAACAGCGGCAAAGTCTTGTTGAGCTTAGCGCCGCGCTAGCAGAGTTCAGGTTGGCCGTACTCCGTGAAAGGACTCCAGGCTTCAGCCGGTTTTGCTTCCAGGCTCCCGACGGAAGCCCGGAGTCCACACGGTCTCACCGCCCTGTGTTAGCGCGCGGGGACGCCGACGTTCATACGTGCGTCCAGCGGATTGCCGGCCTTGTTCAAGCCGAGCAACGCGTACTCGACGCCGTCGGCCAAGGCTTGCCAGCTCGCCTCGATGATATTCGTGCTGGCGCCCACGGTGCTCCACGTGCTGTGACCGTCGGTCGACTCGATGAGCACGCGCACGATCGCGCCGGTGGCCGCGTGGCTGTCGAGGATACGCACCTTGTAGTCCACCAAGGAGATCTTAGCCAAGTCGGGGAAGAACGACAGAATCGCCTTGCGCAGCGCCAGGTCGAGCGCATTGACCGGGCCGTTTCCCTCGGCTGCAGTGTGGAACACCTGGCCGCCCACTCGCACCTTGACGGTTGCCTCGACAAACCAGGCAGACGGATCGTACACGCCATCTTCGCTATCAGGCAGAGGAGTTTGATCGCCGTTCCTGATTACCAGGCTGGTGCGGTCGCCGACCAAGCCATTGTGGGCGCGACCGTTCATGTGCTCGACAACGACTTTGTAGCGCAGCAGCTCAAAAGGCGGCTTGTAGTGCGGGTGCAGGCGGTGCAACAGCAGCGCCACCGAGCCCTCGGCGCCTTCAAAGGCAAACCCTTGGTTCTCGAGCTCCTTGATGCGCTCCAGCACCTGCCGCTCCTGTTCGCGGGTCAGCCCCTGCAAACCGAACTCGGCGCGCTTGACTGCGATGTTGTCCTTGCCGGCCAGCTCGCTGACCACAATGCGCTTCTGGTTGCCCACCAACTTAGGATCGATGTGTTGATAGCTTCGCTCCAGCTTGACCACAGCGTTGACGTGGGTGCCGCCCTTGTGGGCGAAAGCCGAGCGCCCTACGAAGGCCATGTGGTTGGGCAGCTGCAGATTGGCTAGCTCGGACACGAAATGCGCGGTCTCGCTCAGCCGGGCTAGCTGCGCATCACTCACCACGTCCAAGCCCATCTTGAGCTTGAGGTTGGCGATGATGCTGTTCAGATTGCTGTTGCCGCAGCGCTCGCCATAACCGTTGATGGTGCCTTGCACGTGGGTGGCGCCGGCGCGCACGGCCTCTAGGGCATTGGCCACGCCTACGTCCCCGTCGTTGTGGGTGTGAATGCCCAGCACCCCGCGATAGCCGCGGCGGTCCAAGAAGTTCTTGACCGCCCGCACGATATTGCCGATTTCCCAGTACATGCTGCCGCCGTTGGTGTCGCACAGCACCAACGCATCGGCGCCGTTGTCGGCTGCAGCCTTGAGGGTAGCCAGGGCGTAGTCAGGGTTGGCTTTGTAGCCGTCGAAGAAGTGTTCGGCGTCGTAGATGAACTCGCCGCCAGGCTGGTCCCGCACCTGAGACTTGAGATACGCCGCGCTGGCGCCGATCATGCGCAGATTCTCGTCCAGCGTGGTGCGCAGCACTTCATGGACGTGCAGGTCCCACGTCTTGCCGAAGATGCAGATCACCGGCGTCTGCGCTTCCACCAGAAGGCGGATCTGCGGATCGTCGGCCGGATCGGTGTGAGCCTTGACCGTACTGCCAAAGGCCACCACACGTGCCTGCTTTAGACGCAGCTCGCGCCGCGCTCGCTGATAATACTCGATGTCCTTAGGGTTCGAGCCGGGCCAGCCGCCCTCGATGTAGTGAATGCCGAGCTCGTCCAGCTTGCGGCTGATGCGCAGCTTGTCCTCGCAGGAGAAGTTGACGCCCTCACCCTGCGAGCCATCGCGCAGGGTGGTGTCGTAGAGCCAGATCTTTGGGGCTTGAGCAGAAGTCATAGAATTAAGTCTCCATCGGATGTAAACGAGGTTTGCATACCCGGTGGACGCCACTGCGCAGTGTACAGGCAGCGCCCACGCTTTTCGTCGTCGTCTCGCCGTGCGGCAGCGCGGCGCAATGCGTCGTCTGCAACCTGGTTCACCCGATGGACGGGGCGCGCAGGACAGGTCCTGGCGCGCCCGTGGACACCTTGCTGTCTTGGTTCATACGAGAATAGCTGATGATCCTTTCCGACAGATACGCGATCTCAGCGGAGCCTGCTGACCACAGCCTCGCCCATCGCAACCGTGTCCAGCACCGGCCCAGCGCCGTTGGCGATGTCGGCTGTGCGCAACCCGGCAGCCAGCACACCGTCCACAGCCGCCTCAACCACCTGCGCCTCGGCCTCCAAACCCAGCGAATGGCGTAGCAGCATGGCGGCGCTCAGAATGGTCGCCAGGGGGTTGGCCACACCTTTGCCGGCAATGTCGGGGGCAGAGCCGTGGATCGGCTCGTACAAACCACGCGGATGACCGTGTGAGTTGAGCTCCTGACCTATACTGGCGCTGGGCAAGAGGCCCATGCTGCCGGCCAACATGCTGGCCTCGTCGGTCAGGATGTCGCCGAACAGGTTCTCGGCCAACACGACGTCGAAAGCCCCCGGTCGCCGAATCAGATGCATGGCCATAGCGTCCACCAGCACATGCTCCAAGGCCACGTCGGGGAACTCCGCCTGCACCACCTCGGTCACCACCCGTCGCCACAAGCGCGAGCTGGCCAGCACATTGGCCTTGTCCACGGAGGTCAGCTTGCCGCGCCGGCCCCGCGCGGCCTGGGCAGCCAGTCGCGTCACCCGCTCGATCTCCGGCCGACTGTAGAGCATGGTGTCGTAGGCCACCTCGTTGTCCGGCTGCGCCTCCTGCCGCGGGCCGAAGTAGATGCCGCCCGTTAACTCGCGCACCACCAGCAGATCAACCCCAGCCAGCACCTCGGGCTTGATCGTCGAGGCGTGCAACAGCGGCTGCGCCAGCTTCACCGGCCGCAGGTTGGCGTAGAGCCCTAGCGCCTTGCGGATGCCCAGCAGCCCCTGTTCCGGACGCACCCTAGCTTTCGGGTCATCCCACTTCGGCCCCCCCACCGCACCCAGCAGCACCGCATCGCTGCTTTGACAAAGCGCCACGGTTTCAGGCGGCAGAGCACTACCGGTGGCGTCGATGGCGCAACCGCCCAGCAGCCCATAAGCGAACTCGAACCGATGACCATAGCGTCGGCCAACGGCCTCCACTACCCGCACCGCCTCAGCCGTCACCTCGGGGCCGATACCATCGCCCGGCAACACTGCAACAACGGCTCTCATGCTGCGTCGCCTCCGTTGCGATGCGCAGACAGCAACGCAGATGGCAGGTCAGGCATGCAGTCCGGGTTGTCCCGGTTATAGCAGTCCATCAAAGGCAAAGACTGCTGGTGAACCTGGCTGTTTGACAGGGAGCCCACGGGTTCAGATAGTCCCGGGAACAGCTCGTTGATCTGTGCGGTCAGCGTCACCTCGACCTCCGGATCGATCCAGAAACGCGCTGCGTGCTCACCGTTAACGGACAATTGCTTTTCGGCTAACATCAACATGAAGAGAAGCTCCTTCTTGTGGCTCCTTGTAGGGGGATTGGGGGTAAAACGTAATGCGTAACCGGCATCGTGCACAAGCTCTGTCTATAGCGGCTTACGCATCACTCGTTACGTCGGAAAAGCACGGCTCTGCTCGAACGCCGCGATCGCCGCTTCCTTCGAAAGCAGATAGCCCAAGTCATCCAGCCCTTGCAGCAGGCAGAGCTTGCGATAGGGATCGATCGCAAAGCCGGCTTGCTGACCAGTGGGCAAGGTCACGGTTTGCTCGGCCAGGTCGATGGTGAACAGCGCGTCAGGCTGTGCTTCCACCAGCTCCCACAGGGCGACCACCTTTTCCTCCGGCAGAGCAACGGGCAGTAAGCCGTTCTTGAGCGCGTTGTTATAGAAAATGTCGGCAAAACTGGGGGCAATCACAGCGCGGAAACCGTACTCTGTCAACGCCCAAACGGCGTGTTCGCGGCTGGAACCGCTGCCGAAGTTGCGCCCTGCCAGCAGAATCTGGGCGCCAGCGTACTGCGGTTGGTTGAGCACGAACTCCGGGTTGGGCGCGCCGTCGGAGCCATAGCGCCAGGCTGCAAACAGCCCATCGCCCATGCCGGCCTTGGTCACAGCCGTCAAGTAACGAGCGGGAATGATCTGGTCGGTATCGACGTTCTCGGCGCGCAACGGCGCAGCCGTCGCAGTCAATGTCGTAAATGGTTGCACAAAAAACTCCTTGCCACTTGTCAATTGCGAGCGGTCGTAACTGCTCAGGTGCCGGGCATTTGTAGGCGATTTACGACCTAGGTTGGCTTCGCAGACACGTTTGCAAACCAGATGCCCATGCGCTGGCTATGCTCATGGCGCAAGGACGCTGCCCACAGCAGGTTCCTCCACCTGCGAATGTACCACCACGCTGCCGCCGAGCGGAAGATAGCGCACGGCCAGCCAGGGCGCAGCGGCGTAGGTCTGTGCCAGGCTTGCGAACAACCAGTTGGGCAGCTTGCCGTCCAGGATTACCCCCGCACCCGCGGGCAGCCGCGGGGCCGTCACCTCGGGCAACTGGGTGATGTCGAGGTAGTGCTCGGGCAGCGTAACGCTTACCTGCGCGGCGCCTCCCGCAGCTTGCACCGTCCACTGCACCGGCCCGGCCGCCGGCTCGGCGGCTGTGGGCAAGGGCTGCGGCTCCACCCAGCCCAGGCGCACGTCCCAGTTGGCAAAGCGCGCCGGCCAGGCCAGCCGGGCCAGCGCGGCATACACCCACACCGGGCCGCGGCCGTAGATGGCCAGCGGCCGGCCGGCGGGCAGGTAGTCCAGCAGCGCCGGCAGGTGCTGCGGCTCCCACCAAATGCGTTGTTCGGGCTGAAGCACTTTCAAGGTGCGGGCCAGCCGATCCAAGTCGATGACCAGCTCGATGTCGGCCGGCGCGGCGGCCTGGTGCTGCTGGCGCAGCGCCGGCCCGTCGCAGGCCAGCACCTCGGCCAGGCGATCGACCAGGGCGTCGAAGGCGGGGCCGGCGGCCCGGCGGTGGCGCTCCAACCCGGCCAGCGTGCCCTGCACCACGGGCGCCCGGCTGTCGAGCCGGTCTACGCCGTGCAGGTCGGAGGTGAGGTCGGCGACGATCTCCAGGCCGTGGCGCTGCACCAGGTCACGCCACCAGGCGCGCGAGTCGGCGTCAGGCGTGAGCAGCACGGCGTGGGTGCACAGGCCGAACATGGCAGCCTGCTCCGGCGTGGGCCGGCCGCCCACGTCCACCAGCAGCGGCAGGTGGCGGCGTTGGATGTCCCGGCTGACGCGCTGGAGCCACTGCGGCGTCCATCGGCCCTTGAGACGGATTTGGCGCACCAGGTCGGGCGGCGCCTCGTTGCTCCAGTCGCCCTCGCCGTCGGGACAGGCGCGCAGCGCGTAGTGCTGCACCCCGCGGTCGCGCAAGGCCTGGGTCAGGCTGTAGATGAGGACGGACTTGCCGCTGTGCGGCGGCCCGCCTACCAGCACGGCGGGCAACGGCGAGCCGGCCGCGACGGCGCCGGCGGGTTCGGTCTGGAGGCCGGCCCGAACGATTGGGAAGTCAGGCAACGGGTCACTACGCATGGCAGATTTGGCTCCATCGACGTTAGTTGTCACCCTGGGCGGCCAGCCGCAAGTGCTGACCTTTGCCCTGGACGACCTGTTGGGCCGCGGCGAGCAGGTGGAGCAGGTGGTGGCGGTGCACGCGGCCGCCGACACGCCGGCGATGCAGCAATCGTTGGCGCGGCTGGCCGAGGCCTTTGCCGGCGGCCGCTACGGCGGCCGGCCCTGCCCGCTGCGGCTGGAGGTGCTGCACGATGGCCGGCTGGCCCTGCCCGACATCACCGACGAGCGCACGGCCGAGGCCACCTGGCAGACCATGCATCGCCTGCTGGGCCGGCTCAAGGCCGAGGAGCGGCGGCTGCACCTGGTGGTGACGGGCGGCCCGCGGCTGATCGGGCTGATGGCTATGTCGGCTGCAACGCTGCTCTTCGACCACCAGGATCGGCTGTGGCACCTGTACACCCCGCGGCCGTTGCGAGAGGCCGCGGCCGGCGGCGCGATCCTGCACGTGGGCCCGGAGGCAGGGGTGCGGCTGATCCAGGTGCCGATGGCGCCGTGGGGCGCGTACTTCCCGGCTCTGCGTGCGCTGGCCTCGGCCACGTCGGCCCAGGTGGTGGCGGCGCAGGCGCGTTGGATGGACGAGAGCGAGCGGCGCCGTTGTCAGGCGGTGATCGGTCGGCTCACCGGCCGGCAGGTGGAGGTGTTGCGCGCCTTTGCCGACGGGCTGAGCCCGCAAGAGGCAGCCGAGCGGCTGAACGTGACCCTGAAGACCGTGGACACGCACAAGACGGCCATCCTGGACGAGTGTCGTGCGGCGTGGGACTTGTCTGAGAGCGAGCGGCTGACCTATCACTTCCTGCGCCGCAAATTCGCGACCTACTACGCGGCGGCGTCCTGAGTATACCACAGGCGAGCCGGTTGCGGCATCAGAGAAAACCTCTGAAGAAAATCAGACCTTTCTCCGATGCAGCGGCAGGCCGGTCGTGCTAGAATGGCACTAACCCGCCCTGCGCCCGGTCCTGGGGGGAGTGGCTGGGCGTGGGGTGGGGGATGGCTTCTCGGAAAAACGTGACGTAAGGAGAGTCTCGTGACACCGCAGCTGAAAAGATCTGTCCTGAAAGAGCGTACCCAAGAGTACTGGGAACTCCAGCGGCAGAACAAATGCGACCATAACTGCTACATCCACGAGCTACTCGGCCGAGAACTCCAGGAAGCCGGCAAGGACTCAGCGCGCCTGCGCGGCGTCGGCAAGCCGGTGCACACCCTGGCGCTCACCGTCGGCGAGTCGTTCGAGCCGTTGCTACAGGTCGTCTGCGTGTTGCGCCCCAAACGG
>DAOUBX010000110.1:0-48222 GCA_034432445.1 Anaerolineales bacterium | reverse complement strand
GTACAACTTTTCCGCTTGGAAGTCAGCCACTTGGAGTATTCAGTTGTTAAGGTACCGTGAGCGTCGACTTATGTCACTGCAAAAGTCGAGTGAATAGTTACCGCAAACAAACAGGGCTGTCGGTCTTGTGACACAACAGCCCTGCTTTACTCCAAAGCGCTTTTCGCGTCGCTTACTTGTTCATAATCGCTTGCGCCCCGCAAATCCTGCGTGCAGCTCGTGCCAGTAAGCGACCTTTGGTTCCCCGTAGCGCCAGCAAAGGTAGACCTCGCGGCCGTCAGACCGGCGGTGCAGAAAGTCCACCAGGCCGACGTCGGCGTCCTTGAGCAACACCCCCATCTCCTCGATGGCCTTGTGCGCAGCCTGGACGCGCTCGAACTCAGCCAGCAGCTCGCCGGCCTTCTTGCTGCCGCCGTTGCCGAGCGACTTCTTCAGCACCGGCCACAGCTCCGGCCGCGCGTCGATGATGGCGCGCCTCGCCTGCATGAGCTGTTGCAGCAGCTCGTTCAGCCGCGGCAGCGCGGCGTTGGCTTCGTCCAGAGTGAAGAACTTTGCGGGCATGGATGCAATGACACGTGAAACGTGATCCGGAGTACACTCGGATCACGTTTCACGTGTCACGATAAAGCCGTCGGCTTAGTGATAGCCGCAGCCGGCTGCCTGCTCCTCACCGGTGTGGCTCTTGGCCGTGCGGAAGGAGCTGCCACAGCCACAAGAGGAGACGGCTTGCGGGTTCTCGATGTGAAAGCCGCCGCCCATCAGGCTGTCGATATAGTCGATGCGCGCGCCGTTGATGTAGAACAGGCTGGTGGGATCTACGTAGACCCTCAGGCCATGCTGCTCATACACCTGGTCGCCGGGGCGCTGGGTGTTCTCGAAGGTCATGCCGTACTGCATGCCGCCGCAGCCGCCGCCCTGCACGAACACGCGCAGGCCATGCGTCTCGGCCATTCCCTTGTCGACCAAGATGCCGCGCAGCTTGGAAGCTGCGGCAGAGGTCAAGGTCACGCCATCCGCAATTGCGGTTTCGGGCTCTAGCGTCTGTACTGCTGTTGCCATAGTTCGTATCTCCTGGTTATGATAAATTGTTGCTTGAGCAATCGGTAGAGTAGTGTTTAGCAATCTCGGCGAGTAGTAAATCGGTCGCCGTTGTCGTTGACCAGTTGTGACTATTCAGGTACCGGGCACTTGCGACCGGTTTACAGCTTGAGCCGGCTCTGCAGACGCCCTGGCCAGCGCAGCCTTAAGTGCCCGGCACCTAGGGCTGAATAGATGCGACTAAAATTAGAGAGGCAAGCACAATGATTGACGATACTCGAACCCAACTAACTGAGTTGAACGCCCGCATCACAGAACTACGGAGGCGTCTTTGACTTAGCGGGCAAACAGCAACGTTTGGCCGAGCTGGAAACTAAGGTCGCTGATCCCACAATTTGGGACGATCCGATGGCGGCTCAGGCGCTGATGCGCGAGCTCACCGACCTGCGCGGCGAGGTGAACACCTGGGAAAGCCTGACGCGGCGGGTGCAGGATAGTCTGGAGCTGTTGGAGCTGGCTGCTGCCGAGGAGGACGCCGAGACGGCAGAAGCAGTTGCCGCCGACGCTGCAGCCCTGGCTGATGAGCTGGCAAAGTTGGAGTTTCGCCTGGCCTTGAGCGGCCCTTACGACAAGAACGGCGCCATTCTGTCCATCCACGCCGGCGCCGGCGGCACCGAGGCTCAGGACTGGGCCGAGATGTTGCTGCGCATGTACCTGCGCTGGGCCGAGCGCAAAGGCTACAGCACGCTGATCACCGATCGCACCGACGGCGAGGAAGCCGGCATCAAGAGCGCGACGGTGGAAATCGACGGGCCGTGGGCCTACGGTTACCTGAGTTCAGAGCGCGGGGTGCATCGGTTGGTACGCATCAGTCCTTACGACGCCTCGGCGCGGCGGCATACCTCGTTTGCGTTGGTGGAGGTGCTGCCGATCATGGACGACGACATCGAGGTCGAGATCAAGCCCGAAGATCTGCGCATCGATGTCTACCGCGCCGGCAGCGCTGGCGGTCAGAATGTGCAGAAGAACGCCACCGCCATCCGTATCACGCATCTGCCGACAGGCATTGTGGTGCAGTGCCAAAACGAGCGCAGCCAGTTGCAGAACCGCGAGTCGGCCATGCGCGTGCTGCGCGGCAGGCTGTACGACATGGAGCTGCAGAAGCGGGAGGAGGAGCGGGAGCGGCTGAAGGGCAAGCACGTCGAGATGGGGTGGGGTAACCAGATTCGCTCCTACGTGCTGCAGCCCTATCAGATGGTCAAGGATTTGCGCACCGACTACGAGGTAGGCAACCCGGCCCGCGTGCTGGACGGCGATTTGGACGGCTTCATGGAGGCCTGGCTCAAGGCGCGCGTGGGCGAGAACGGCGCATCCGCAGCGTGATCAGGCTATTCGGGCTGCAGGCCAGCCGTGATGATAGGCAAGCGCTGGGGCGCCGGTCGGCCGGAGAGCAGCAGCGGCATGTAGATCCCCCCTTGCGGCAGATAAAGCCGCTGGGCGGGATCGCCGAACAAGGCGTAGGTCTGCACCAACCACTGGGTGTAAGCGGCACCCTGCGTGTAGAGAGTGATCTTGCCCCCGACGAAGCCAAATCCCACAAGGGGTGGACTGCGGCGCATGGTCTGCCATAAGCCGCCGTAATGCATCAAGTAGTTGCCCAGCACCAGCCCCACACCGGTGCTGGCGATGTAGGCGGAAACGCCGCCGTTGGGCGCCAGCAGCATGTGTTCCAGAAAAGAGCGCGTCGCCGGCTCGATGAAATAGCCGTTGAGGCTTGACATGGACCAGGCCGGCGGCGCATGGTCGGCGTTGGTGAGCTGGGGGATCAGCTCCGGGGCAAAGAGGCGCTCACCGCCCCAGGCATCAGGGGTGCCATGGCCGACGTAGTTCAGCGTCAACAGCCCCTCGTTGAGCGCCTTGACGACAGCGGCGCGCGCGTCGGCCGCGGACTCGTAGCCCGGCAGGCTGAAGTAGAACTCGTCTACCCTGTGATGTCTGGGGATGGCAGCGGCGGCGGCATCGGCGAAGAGATGGAAGTCTCCGGCGCCATCGGGGTTGTCGGCCAAGAAGAAGTGTCGCAGCGGCCAGTTGCCGGCTGTCCAGGGTTCTTGGTCCTCATAGGCCAAAATCTTGGTCACCACGGCCCCAAGCTCGTCGATCGTGTCCGCTGGTATACGGCCCACGATCACATCGGGCAGTGGGTCAACGCCGCGCACGGCGGCAAAGCTGTTCTCGGCGGCCGTTTCGCCGATGATCGGGTCGACAGTGGCCAGGAAGGGGGGGATGCCGATCGGGCGGTTGACGCCCAGGTAGTTGCGCGGGTCGTAGCTGCCGTCGCCCGCCAGGAGGACAAAGGTCGGCGGCGGGCCTGGCCAGCTGGCGTAAGCGTCGGCCAGGAAGCGCTGTATCGCGCGGGGCTCTGGCTGACCGCCGCCGTAAGCGTTGTAGACCTCGGCCAGATCGACGACGCGAGCGCGCAGGCCCTGGGCGGCCCGACGCTCCGCCAAGGGCTCGAGCGCAGCCGCCAGCTCAGCCGGCGCTAGAGCGATCCAGTCGGCGCCGTCCTGCGGCGCCAGCGTGTCGCTCGGCTCGACGAGCTGCACCTGGGGCGTCAACGTGGCAGGGCCAGCCGCGGCCACGAAGCGCGTGCGCGTGTCGCCTTGGGCCGCGAAGCGCAGGGAGTAGCTTTCGCCTTCGGCGATGACCTCGGCGTCGGTAATGCGGCGCGGGAAGTCGGCAGTGGTCACGTCGTACACGCTCACATCGGCTGCGCTGAAGCCGGGAATGCGGAACTGCCACGTGCCGGGCTTGGGCGCCGCGAACGCGGCCTGATCGCCGCTGCTGGCGTAGCTTTGTTGGTAGCTCAGCTCGAACCAGTCGAGCAACAGGCTCTGTGCCGAGTTGGGGCCGCTGTGGGTCAACGTAAGCACAAGCTCGTTGGTGCCATCGCGCAGGATGGCGTCGGAAAACGACGCAGTCACCAAGGTGTTCTGTGTGGGTTCCCACAGGTAGTCGAGCAGCAACTGGCCGTTCAAGCTGACGCTTAGCTGGTAAGGGGGCGATTCCAGCGGCTGCAAGCGCATGCTGAGCACGGCGGGCGTGTCCGAGGGATAGGGGGCGTTCAACGGGAAGGGGAAGCGATAGGTGACCACCGTGTCGCGACGCACGGTGAGCCGCTGCCAGAACCATGGGTCCCCGCGCAACGCCAGATCAGACCGGTACACGCGCGCTTCCTCCAAGCGTAGGGTGCTCGGAAAGGCGACAGGCGTTGTAGCCGCAACGGCCGCCGGCTGAGACGCAGATAGGTGGCGTTCGGCGGGGGCAGGATCGACCCAATCCAGCCACAACACGCGCCCCGGTGCATAGCGTGAGGCGCCAGGCGAGACATAGAACTCTAGGTAGTCCTCAGGGTCCAAGTTGCCGTCCCCACCGTCAGCCACGTGGAGTGGATAAGCCCTGTCGTTCTGGGAAAGTTGCAACCCAGCCGTGGCCAGCCAGTCGGCCGGCCAGCCGGCCGCTAGCAGGTCAGCTCCTGCCAAGCGGTAGACGCCTGCGACCGGCGCTGCCAAGCGCAGGCGGGCTTGCGGCGGATAGAAGGGTAGCGCAGCTGGAGCGGAAGGCGCGGCGGTCGGGCGCTGCCGCCATCGCAGACCCTGTTCGTAGTTGAGTAGGGCGTTGCGAAGGATGCCCTCGAACCAGGGGTCTTCGGCAGGTGATGCCTCGGCGCTGCCGGCGTCGGCGGCCCCCATGAAGTGCACGCGCACGGTGGCGCTGGCTTCCGGCTGCACGGCCACACCGGGCGCCAGCGTTAGCCGCACCACCCGCTGGTCGCGCAGCCAGCCCTCCCCCGTGATCGTGACCGGGGCCTGGGCGACCTCAGGCGACAGCACTTCCAGTAGCACATCGCCGGTGGGCGGCGCAGCCAGCAGCCAGCCTTCGGGCGCAGCCGGGTGGCCAGTGGTAATCCGCAGATCGATGCTGGTGTCGTCGCCAGCGAGGATGCTGATGCGAGCTCCCAAGCCAGCCGGTCCGGCGGCGTAGGCCAGCGGCGCTGAGACCAGCGCGAACTGCAAGATCAGCCAGCAGGCCAGATACGACCGGAGCACGCGCCGCGCAGCAGTGAATGTGGTGGGGTGAAATCTGACCATCTGCGTTTATCCTGGGGGAACCGCCAGAGGCAGAGCTCTCACGCCCACGGCCACATCGCGCCACGTGCTACTCCGCCTAGCGATCCAGCGCCAACAAAGGTATGAACACCGTAGGACGGTTGTAATTGAGCCGCACCGGCAACGGCGCGTGGTAACCAAGGTCGACTTTGCCCTGGTCAGGCACGCCGTCGGTGCGAGTGGTCATTGTCCCTAGCCCGGCGCTTTGTGCTGTAATCGGACCGGCGTCGACCAGAGAGCTGGTCTTGTTCTGCCCGGCGGCGGTCTGGCTCAGGTAGTTACCGTTGACGAACAAGGGGTCGACGCTCAGGTCGCTGGCGCCCGGCGTCACTCCGCGGTAGTTCTCCAGCCGGTTGCCATAGACGTTGTTGCTGGTCAGCGACGCCGGCGCGCCGCCGCTGCTGCGAACGCCGTAGTCGTTGTTTATCACAATGTTGCCTGTCAATGCCGGCGCGCTGCCTGTCGCCAGATGTAGTCCGTCGCCGGATTGCCCACGGCCGTTCTCGGCGATGGTGTTATAAGCGATTTGCGGCCTCGCCGAGCTGATCAAGATACCTGCGCCGAGGCTGCTGGCGCTATTGCCCAACACGAAGTTGTTTCTCAGCTCCGAGGCTCGTCCATTCACAGGCTGGGCTTGGACAATGATGCCGCCGCCGTCGCCGGCGCGGTTGTTACGGATGCGATTATGCGCTAGATTGGCCGAGGCCATCACCAAACGCACGCCGCCGCCCTGCTGGCCGGCCACGTTACCGGTGATCAGGTTGTGCAGCGCCGCAGTAGCTGTGTCCTCGAAGACGGTCAAGCCGCCGCCGTGCCGCGCTGCCTGGTTGTCGGCGATCAAGTTCCGCTCGACTCTGGCCGAGGAGCCATTGTGAATCCACACGCCGCCGCCGTCCAGGTCCGACCGATTGCCGGTAATCACGTTGTCGAGAATCTCGGCCGATGCGCGGTCGTTGATCACGACTCCGCCGCCGTACTGAGTCGCTCGGTTGGCAAGGATCTCATTGGCCACAAGAGCCGCAAAGGCTTGAGTTTCGACGTAGACCGCGCCGCCGTCTCTCGCCGTGTTGCCCTCGATGCGGTTGTGGCGAATGGTGGCCCTGGTCGCGGCGCCAAAGATTTTGATGCCGCCGCCAACGCCAGCCAGGGGATTGGGGTCT
This sequence comes from Anaerolineales bacterium, assembly GCA_034432445.1. GTDB lineage: Bacteria > Chloroflexota > Anaerolineae > JAAEKA01 > JAAEKA01 > JANWYQ01. Next base: position 41,858 of record DAOUBX010000110.1, on the reverse strand, counting down.
GTGGCAGTCACGACGTTGTTGCGCACGAGGTTGCGCTCGATGGTGGCCTGTGAGCCGTTCTGAACAGTCATGCCACCGGCAAAGCGATTGGCGCGGTTGTCCTCGACCACGCTGTCGCGCAACGTGAACGTGCTGTTGAGAATCACGTTCAGCGCGCCGGCGTCCTGAAAGGCATAGTTGCCACTGAATGTGCTGTCTGTGATGTTGGCCGTGGCTTGGCTCACCGTGACAGCCCCACCATCAAGTAGAGACGTGTTACCGCTCAAAACGACGCGGTTGAGGGTCAAGGTTGATCCGCTGCGCACGAAGATCGCGCCACCCTGGGTGCGCGCCTGATTGTTCGTGAAACGGCTATCGCTGACCGTGGCCCTAGAGTTGCCCAGCACCACCAGCCCGCCGCCTGAACCGCTGGCGGTGCCGCTGACGGTCGAGTCCTCCATGGTCAGCTCCGAGCCTTCGTCGATGTACACCGCGCCGTAGATCACACCGTACGAGCCTTGGCTGACGTTGTCGACGAATGTGCAGTGGCGCACGGTAGCTCGGCCTTGCCACAACGTGAGCGCCGCTCCGGCCGATGCCCGGTTGTTGTAGAACTCGACCTGCTCGAGCAGAGGGTGGCTGCCGCCGGCCGACATCATGCCGCCGGCCGAGGGGCCTTGCGAGACGTTGTCGCGCACAAGGAGGTTGCGCAGGGTCGGCGCGGCGCCGTCGTAGATGAAGATGCCGCCGGCTCCTGAGCCGCCGCCGCCCGTGATGGTCATGTGTTCGAGGGTGGTGCTGCGGCCGATCGCCGCGCCCGTGGCCACAACCACCGTTTGGTTGCCGGCGCCTTGCAGAATGGTCTGCTCGACGCCAGCGCCCACGAGGCTGACGCCGGCCTTGAGTTGGATGGCCTCGCGATAGACACCTGACGCCACGCGCAACCTGGTACCTGCCGGCGAGGCATTAATGGCAGCCTGGATGGTACTGAAGCGGCAGCCGCTGGCACAAATATCGAAAGTTTGCGCCTGGACTTGCCCTGCTGGCAGCGTTCCCAGCCCAAGGATCAGCAGGACGCCCACCAGGCAACGGCGAAGCGAGCGTCGCGGCGGTGCAATGCCAGAGCGAAGTGTCTTTGTGTGATGCATGAGAGGCCTCCAAGTCAATGGGTCAAAGTGATGTGGCACAGAAGGCAGACTCGACGCACGGAAGCTTGTGGGCTATCCGCTCCGAGGCGAATCATCCAATTAAGGTGGCGCTCAAGCGCCGGGCGCTGCTGACCGATTTGCCGACAAACTCGGCCTCGTCGGCGCCGTTGCCGGCGAAATGACATGTGCTCGACGCCTGTGGCCGGGCAGCCAAGGGCGCAAAGTGTGGCTGCTCCTGTTAGCCGCCGGCAGCGACGGTGGGACTCGGTTCAGGTTCTAGGCTAGGCTCCTGTTGGTTCGATGGGGCGCTGGCCGGTTCGGACGGCGCGCCGGGCACGGGGATCGCCACCGGCCAGGGGGCAAACGGCTCGCCGCGCTCATATTGGCCGCGCAGGTGATCGCGCACGGCGACAAGCCAGGCCAGCGCGCCGGCGTTGGCCTCCTCCGGCCAATGGCCGGGATCGGTCAGTTGCTCGAACTGCGCCCAGCCTTCGTCGCGCTGTCCCCGCGCGGCGTAGGCCAAGAGCAGCAACACCGCTTTGCCGATTTCGGGCTGTCCTTGCAAAGGTTGGCCATAGGTAGCCTCGACCTCCGCGCGGGCCCGGTCGCTTTGATAGGCGAGGTAGCCCGGATAGCTCAGCGAGGCATCGGCGTATTGTTGGCCGTCCCACTGAAAAACGCGGAACAAGCCGGGCGAGTGTTGTCGATCCAGTCCAAAGGCGAACTCGAAGCTGCCGTCCAACACCTCGATCTCGAGCCGACCATCGCCGTTGAGATCGCTTAGCCACTTGGGGATCAGCGGATTGGCGATCAGGTTGACGGCCGGGATGGCGCCGGTGAGCTCGCGAATCGCCGCGCGGCCCTGATCGTCGGTCGTCAACTGCAAAACATACGTGCGCGCGCAGGCCCAGCAATAGCCACCGTTGGCGGCGACAACCGGCAGCTCCAGCAGCCCATCGCCGTTGATATCTTGCCAGCCCAGCGGTTCAGCGGGGTTGGCGCCGATGCCGGCGAACTTGAGCGACACATCGCTGCCTTCGTCCTGGAAGAGCAGCACCGGTGGTTGGCCGGCCAGCCGTTGATAGATCAATAACCTTGGCACTAGGTTGCCAACGAACACGCCGTCATCGTCTTGCGGCGGCTTGAGCAGGTAGGCAACCACGCGCTTGTCCGCTGCGCCTGTGGACTGCTCGGCCACCAGCTCGTAGCGCTCGGCGTCCAAGCGCATGATCAGCGAGTCGTGAACGCCCAGCGCCAGCGCCAGCGGCCCAGGCGTCGGCGTAGGTGTGGCGCTTGGGGTCGGCGTGAGGGTGGGCGTTGCTGTGCCGGTGGCCGTCGCAGTCGGGGTTGTGGTCGGCGTTAACGTCGGTGTATCGGTGGGCCGCGGCGCCAACGTTGCCTGGGATGTCGGCGTGGGCCAAGTCGGCGTCGCCGTGGGCAGCATGGCCAGGGCAGCTCGGTCGGGCGTCGGCAGGGCCTTGGGCGCACAGCCAACCGCCAGGCTCAAGGTCGAGGCGAGTGCTAACCAGAACAACAACCGGTGCGAACAATCAATTAAACGTAATAAACGTGACAAACGCAGTGAACGCATGGAACGGAGACACTTTACGATGATTCCTGACGGATACACCCGCCAAAGCGGGTGCCAAGTGATTGTAGCACCGGCGCTAAAGGCCTGTCAAAGACATCGCTCCACCGCGCCTCCGGTTGGACGATCTTCCCGGATTGTCCACGTGTACGACTGTCTGCGGCTGTACGGACCTGGCAGTTGACCTGGGAAGAGCGACCGCCACGCCTGCGTGATCGCAACTCGGTATGAACGGTTGCTTTTGAAATGGGCGACGGCCCACCAAGCACTCCGCACAGGGAGCGTGGCAGGCCGCCATTTGTTGCTGCTATTTTACTGCGCTGCTGCGAGCAGCGCAGGACGTTCAGCCTACGGTTGTCGGTCGTTTGTCTGACGACTCAAGCCGCGATATCCATGTCCAGGTCATCGGGTTCCACGTCGCTTTCATCGTCTTCAACCGTCACATCAACGGCTTTCTTAGCCACGATGCGCGGCGTCTTGGCGGCGGGCTTTGGCATGGGCACGATCTTGGCGCCGGCTTCGTCTTCTGGCGTGAACGTGCGCGGCAGGCCGGCCTGGTCACGCATCAAGCCGTCGATCTGCCAGAAGATCTGCGGCGACTCCTGCAAAAAGGCCTTGGCGTTCTCGCGCCCCTGGCCCAGGCGAATGTCGCCGAAGGTGTAGAAGGCGCCGCGCTTCTGGACGATCTCGTACTCCACAGCCAGGTCGAGCAGGTCGCCGGCCTTGCTGATGCCCTCGTTGTACATGATGTCGAACTCGGCCTGTCGGAAGGGCGGCGCAACCTTGTTCTTTTTCACCGTGACGCGGCAGCGGCTGCCGATGACGTGCCCCTGGTGTTTCAGCGTCTGGATGCTGCGCACATCGAGGCGGACGCTGGCGTAGAACTTGAGCGCCATACCGCCGGTGGTGGTCTCCGGGTTGCCGAACATGACGCCGATCTTCTGGCGCAGCTGGTTGGTGAAGATCATCGCGGTGTTGGACTGTTTGATCGCACCCGACAGTTTGCGCAAGGCCTGGCTCATCAGCCGCGCCTGCAAGCCCATGTGGCTGTCGCCCATCTCCCCTTCGATCTCGGCGCGCGGCACCAGCGCCGCCACCGAGTCGATGATCACCACGTCCATGGCGCCGGAGCGCACCAGGGCCTCGGCGATCTCCAACGCCTGCTCCCCCGTGTCCGGCTGTGACACGTAGAGCTCGTCCACGTTGACGCCGATGCGCTCGGCATAGACCGGGTCCAGAGCATGCTCGACGTCCACGAACGCGCAGGTGCCGCCTAGGCGCTGTGCTTCGGCCACCACGTGCAAGCAGATCGTCGTTTTGCCGGAGCTCTCCGGGCCATAAATCTCTGTCACGCGGCCACGGGGGATGCCGCCCACACCCAGGGCTAGGTCCAGCGAGAGGGCGCCGGTGGGGATCGCTTCCACTCGCATATCAGCAGCCTCGCCGAGCTTCATGATCGCGCCCTCGCCAAAGCGCTTCTTGAGGTTGGCCATGGTGGTTTCCAGAGCCTTGTCTTTGCCGTCGCCGCGCATGTTGTGTGCCTCCTAATCAAGTTTTCGTGCCCGTATCGCCGGGCGTCGGCTGGGATTGACTGTCATCGCAAACCGTGTGGGAGTTAACGGAGTGTCTGGCAGTGTAGCACTAATGTTCTGATCTGTCAAATCTACCTGTGGTTCGGCGGCAAATTGCCACGCGCCCCAGGCCATGCTATAATGCTGTGGTCACAGTCCAGCTTTTCGCTGGATTGATTGTAACTATTCAACCATAGGTGTCGGGCACTTGAGTCTGCGCTTGCCAGGGTGTCCGCAGAGCCGCCTTGAACTGCCAACCGGAGGCAAGTGCCCTGCACCTGAATAGTTACGATTGAGCTGCCAATCCTTAGCAGGCCGGAGGTGCCGCTTCCCGTGGGGCATGAGGCCGTCTCTTCATCACCGACATCCCAGTTGCCGGCCGGAGCCAAACCCGAGCAGGTGGCGCTCCCGCGGGCGGCTACTGCGGACAAGCTGCAGTTGAACATGGTGCAGGTTGTCCGCAACGTCCCCCTCTTTGCGTCGCTGCGCGAGAAGGACTGGGAGGAAGTGGCGTCCTTGTTGACAGGGGTCTGTTTTCCGCGCGACGCCTACATTTTCTTCGAGGGGGATGCCCCCGACCATCTCTTTGTGGTCTGGATGGGCCGTGTCAAGCTGGTGCGCCATTCGGTCGACGGCCGCGACGTGGTGCTCGACGTGATGGGGCCGGGCCGTCTCCTGGGCGAGTTAGCGGTCTTCGAAGGCTCGCCGTATAGCCAGACCGCGCAGGCCATGGAGGATGTGGCTCTGATCAGCATTCAACGCAAGGACTATCTGCACCTGCTGGAGCGCTATCCGTCGCTGGCGTTGGCGGTGATCAACGAGTTGGGACGGCGTTTGCGCGTGGCCAACGACCTGGTGCAGAGCTTGGCGGTGGACCGCGTGGACCGGCGCATCGCCCGCGCCCTGCTGCGCCTGGCGCTTTACAACGGCGTCCGTACCGATGAAGGGTTGATGATCCAGATGCGCCTGACCCGGCAGGACCTGGCCGACATGACCGGTACCACGGTGGAGACCGCCATTCGCGTCATGAGCCGCTTTCGCAAGCAAGGCTGGATCGCCACGCAGCGCGGGCGGGTGATCATCAAACAGCCAGAACAGTTGAATTTGGTGGCAAACCAGAACTGATGGTGGACGGCAACGGCACACTGCGTGACTGTATCCCTCTCAGCCAAGGGGTCTTGTTGCGCGTGCAACTTGCCGACCCTGCTGCTACTGGCCAGCCGGGCCAGTTTTACCTGCTGCGCTGTGGCGGGGCGGGTCCTTATCTCTTGCGTCGCCCCCTGTTTCCGAGCGACATCGATAGGGACAGCTTGACCTTCTGGGGCCGGCCGGCGTACGATCCCGGCTTGGCCTGGCTGGCCGCGCAGCCGCTGGAGACGCCTGTAGACCTATTGGGGCCCTTCGGCAAGGGCTTTGTGGTGCATCCGCAACCACAGCGGCTGCTGCTGGTCGCTGAAGCCGCACACGTCGGCGCGCTGCTGGCATTGATCGGGCCGCACCTGGGGCGCGGCAGTAGCGTTGGCCTGCTGCTGCAGGGCGCCACGCAAGCCGAACTGCTGCCTGCTTCTGCCTTGCCGCCGGCTGTGGAATACTACAGCGCCACGGCCGATGGGTCGGCGGGGCATCCTGGCAACCTCGATGAGCTGCTGCCGACGTTTCTCTTGTGGGCTGATTTGGTCTGCGCTGCTGGGGCAGCGTCGTTCCTTGGACGGCTCAAGCGTGCCATCGGCGCCACGCGCTTTGGCGTAGGCGCAGGTTTTGCGCAGGTGGTGGCGCCTGTGCCGTTGCCCTGTGGCATCGGCGCTTGCTTGGCGTGCCTGGTGGACACCGGCCGCGGCTGGCATCGCGCCTGCCAGCGCGGCCCGGTCTTTGATCTGGTGGAGTTAGCGCTATGAGCCGCGCAGGTCAGCCTCCTAGCGCAGTCGAGCTGGCCCCGCGTCACAAGCTCGGCTTGACCTTGGCCAACCCGGTGCTCCTGGCCCCTGGCGTGATCGGCTATGGCGACGCGGCCGCGCCTGGCTTTGCCTTGAGCCAGGTTGGCGCCTATATCACGGCCCCGGTCAGCCGTCGCGCCTGGCGCGGCGCACTGCCGCAGCTGGTGGAAGCGCCCGGCGGGGTGCTGTGGCGCCGCGGCTGGTGGAATCCAGGGGTGGCACGCGTAGCGCGCGATTTTGGCGAGCTGTGGCGGCGCAGTCCGGCGCCGGTGATCGTCCATGCGGTGGGCGACGGTCCCGATGATCTGGCCAGCGTTGTGACCGAGCTAGAACGGCAGCCGGGCGTGAGCGGCCTGCAGATCGACGCGCCCGGCGACGCAGAGATCGCCTCGACGTTGGTGTGGGCCGTGCGCGAGGCGGCAGACTTGCCTCTGCTGGTGCGTTTGCCGCTGGATGTGTCCGACAGTGTCGTGCAAACTGTGCTCGACGCCGGCGCAGACGCGCTGGTAATTGCCCAGCCGCCTGAGGGCCTTGGCGTCGATCCCGTAAGCGGCCAGGTGGTGCGCGGCCAGTTCTACGGCGTCGGCCTGGCCACTCTGGTGGCGGCGCGGCTGGCCGACCTGGCGACTTGGGCGCGAGCACCGCTGGTGGCCTGCGGCGGCGTGTTCAGCGTGGACGCCGCCCGCTTGCTGATGGCGGCCGGCGCAGCAGCGGTGCAGGTGGACGTGGCGCTGTGGATCGATCCAACCCTGCCGGGGCGCATGGCCGCGGCGCTGTCAGGAGTGAGCAATGCGAGCAGTGGTTCAGCGCGTGAGTGAAGCGTCGGTGGTTGCCGAGGGACAGGTGGTCGGCGCCATCGGCTGTGGCTTCTTGGTGCTACTGGGCGTGACCCATGGCGACGGCGAGGCTGAGGCGGCCTGGCTGGCGCGCAAGGTCGCCGGCCTGCGCGTCTTCGAGGACGCCGCCGGCAAGATGAACTTGAGCTTGGCCGACGTGGGCGGCGCTGTGCTGCTCGTCAGCCAGTTCACCCTCTACGGCGACGTGCGCAAGGGGCGCCGGCCGAGCTTCATCGACGCCGCGCGGCCCGAGCACGCTGCTCCCCTGTGCGACCGTTTTGCTGCCCTGCTGCGCAGCGAGGGCCTGGCGGTGGCGACAGGCGTGTTCGGCGCCGTGATGCAGGTGCACTTGGTCAACGATGGACCGGTAACGCTGTGGCTAGACACGGCCGATCTGATGGCCTGAGACGGGGCAGCGCGCACCGCGTTGCTAGGGGCAAAGGAGGTCTGTGATGGACGAAAACAAGGCGGAGAGCCTGTTGTTGGTGACCGAGGTGATGGCCAAGGAGCTGTCCGATTACTTGTTGGGCGACAGCTTGTACCGCCAGCTCATGGTCAAGACGCCGCAAGGCGTCAAGCAACCGAAGATGACTCTCGGCGCGCTGCTGGAGAACTTGGACGCGCTGCGCTGGGCCGGCCCAACGCTCACAGCCGCGCAGCAGGGGCGGCTGGCCGAGCTCGAGGCGCAGGTCAGCCTGGCGCGCACGGCGTTTGCTGCTTCCTGGCGCGAGATGCTCGTGCGCGAGCTGCGCGCATTGCTGGGCTCGTGGCGATGGTACCTCGACGACGCCGATCGCAACGCGCGGGCACGCGAGAACTACCCCAGCGAAGCGCACATCCGCACGCGGCTGGAGCTTCTGGCGCAGGAATTGGCCGGCGACCCGGCCGCTGTCGAAGCGCGGCGTGAGCTGGACCAGCTCGATCGGCGGCTGCGCGCCATGTTTCAGGCCGGCGGTTACGTGGGCCCGCGCGACGAGCAGGGACGCTACCGCCCTGAACAAGCGTGGTGGCTCTTCGGCCGACCGAAGGCGGTTGAGCAGGAGTAGGGCGGCCTGCGCCGTGTGCACCGGTCAGGCGTGAAAGTAAGGTAAGAGCGCGGCTTTGATGGCCTCGTCGCCGACCAGTGTCTCAAGCTGCCAGCGGTCCAGGCGGCTGAGTTTGCCCGTTGCAACGTAGAGCTGAACCCCTTGCACGGCCAGGGCAAAGTTCGTCTGCGCGGCCTCCAGGTTGCCCAGCATGGCCCAGGCTATGCCCAGAACCACAGCGTTGAGCACCGTGTACTCGCTCTGGACGACCGCCGTGTCCAGCAGGTAAGCGAGCGCGGCGCGCGGTTCCCCCAACCAACAATACGCAAGACCGATTAGCGCCGGGTTGATGTCTTTTGTGCCGAGATCGACTTGGGTGATGGTGCGCCACAGATGTTGCGCCCGGATGCGATCGCCGCGGCGATAGGCGATCAGGGCGCGGTAGAAGTCGGCTATTGCCGCATCCATGTCGTCGTTGATCAGGTCGAGAGCGGCGTCGAGCAGATCAGCTTCCAACAACATGCGCACAATACTCTCACGCGTTCTGACGCCCATCTCCTCGTCCCACACGCTAGCAGTCTGCCAGGCAGCGACGGCCTCGGCCCAGCGTTCTTGTTGGCGGTAAAGGCGATAGCGTGTGAAGTGCACCAGCGCATTGACCTTGTCTCCGTCGCGTTGATCGGCTAACTCTTCGGCGCGTTGCAAGGCCTCCTCTGCCAAAGCAGGCGCGCGGTGGTCGATGCTCTGCTGTGCCAAGGCTATCCAATGTTCGAGGTCGTCCGGCTCGGCCTCGGCCAAGGCGCGCAGATCGGCCAATCCCTCGGCTACCTCTCCTTGTTGGATGCGCAGCAGGGGAATGCGCCGGCGCCAGTAAGCGGGCTGATCAGGGTCCAGCTTTTGCAGTTCGCGGCAGAGCTCGATGGCCGCCGCGTAATCACCTAGCTCGGCGCGCGTTTCGACCAGGTCGGCCATAGCCGCCACGCGGAAGTAAGCCAGGTCGCTGCCGGGCCGACGCCGCTCCGGGGGCAGCCGGCTAATCCGAGCGATCACGCGCTCTTGGAGAGCTGCAGCTTCCGCCCACGCGCGCTGCGTCATGTAGGCGCGAGCAGTTGTGATCAGGTCATAGTAACTGCCGGGGATGGTGGGAACTTGGTGTTGTGGGGTGCGGTCGGATTTCGTCATGGCAGAAGTTTTGCGGTGATCGGTGAACGGTGATCGGCAAAGGGCAGAATGCTGCGATCGTTTCGTCATCCTCACAATCAGACCCACTTGCCTACCTGCCTACCTGCCTACCTGCCTACCTGCCTACTGGCCTACTTCTCTCTCTCATTTCCCTGCTTTCCCTCGCGTCCCTTCACCAGTTCTGCGGCCAGCATGCCTGCCACGATCAGCGCGCTGCCCAGGATTTGGCGCGGGCCGAGCACCTCGCCGATGAGCAGGAAGCTGAAGAGACCGGCGAACACCGGCTCGGCCGCGAAAATGAGGGCGGTGTGGGTGGGGCTGGTGGCTTGCTGGGCGCGGCTTTGCAGGAAGAAAGCTAGCGAGGTGGCCAGCAGGCCGGTGAAGGCGGCGGCGAACCAGACGTTGCCCGGCGGCCAGCTCAGCGGCTGCTCTACGGCCAGGGCCATGCCGCTGCTCAGCACGGCCACCGTAGCGATCTGCACGAACGCGAGGCGAATCGGCGGCCAGGTGGGCGCAAACCGCCCCACCAGCAGGATGTGCGCAGCGAAGCTGACGGCGCAGCCCAACACCAGCACATCGCCCAGGCGAATCGACAGGTCGGGCTCCAGGCTGAGCAGCCCCAGCCCCGCCGTGGCCAGGATCACGCCCAGAACAGGGCCTCGGCCTGGCGCCCGGCGCAGGAAGAGCGCTTGGCCCAGCGGCACCAGGACCACTGAGAGCCCGGTGATGAAACCGGCCTTGGCCGGCGTCGTGTAGCGCAGGCCGAAGGTCTGGAAGGCGTAGCCGGCAAACAAGGCCACGCCGACCGCCATGCCGGGCAGCCAGGAGCGCACCATACGCTCCGAGCGAGCAGGACGATCGAGGCGCAGGAAGAAGGGCAACAGCACGAGGGCAGCCAGGGTAAAGCGCAGGGCCAGGAAGGCGAACACCGGATAGGCGCTGACGGCATCCTGCACCATCACAAAGGTCGCGCCCCAAATGGCCGTGACGAAAAGGAGCGCGCCGTCAGCGGCGAGTTGCTGGCGGTTCATGGTCAGTTAGGTGACCGGTAATCAGTAGACGGTAAACGGCAAACGGTAAACGGTCATCGCTGTTCTCGGTCGTTGTTCACCGACCATTGGTTACCGATCACCGCTTACCGATCACCAATCACCGTTCACTGTCCCCCCGTCAGCCGTAGGCCATCCTGCACCGTGCGCACCAGGCTCTCGGCAGCCAAGTCGGGCAGGCAGAAGCAGGGTGCGCCCATGGCATCGGCCAGCCCCTGCGCCAGACCGCGATCGAAGGCCGCGTGCTCCATGTTCACCACCACGCTGCGGATGTGCGCTTGGTGGATCAGGTTGGCCATGTGCATCGCCTCCTCCTGCGCCGGCATGCCGGTCATGCTGACATTGCCTGCGCCGTCGGTGAGCAAGATGATCAGGGGCCGGGTCTCGGGGTCGCGGCGCACCGCTCCCTGGCAGATGCGGTAGGCCAGCAGCAGGCCGCTGCTCAGCGGCGTTTTGCCGCCCACCGGGATATCCTTGAGCGCCCGGCTGGCCAGATCGACGCTGGAAGTGGGCGGGAGCACGAGCCGCGCCCGATCCTTCTGGAACACGACCAGCCCTACCTGATCACGGCGCTGGTAGGCGTCCATCAAAAGACTCAAGATGGCGCCCTTGGTGGCCTCCATGCGTTCGGCGGCGGCCATCGACCAACTGGCATCGACCACGAAGAGGATCAGGTTGTTGGCGCGGCGCACGCGCACTTTGCGCTGCAGGTCCTGCTTGCGCAGCTCCAGCGCCAGGCTCTCCTCTCCCCGTTCCTCGGCTTCGGCGTGGCGTCGTCGCTGATGAATGGCCGCCTCGCGCAGGGTAGCGTCGAAGGCGATGTCCTCCGGCTTCTTGCCGGCCGGCCGGCTGCGAATGTAGCGGCCGCGCTTGCGGTCGGTGCGGGTCACGCTGCGCCGGCCGGCTTGACGCCGCGTGAGGCGGTCGAGCGGCGTGTCCAACCGCTTGGACTGGAACACATCGCCCACGTTGACCGGCTTGGTCTTGCCCTTGGCGTCGCCTGGCTGGCGGCTTTGCGGTGCGGAGTCGCTGGAAGGGGTACCGGACTGGCTGTCAGAGTCTACCGAGTCGGTCCCCTCAGGACTTTTTTTGAGGGGTCTGCCATCTGCGCCGTGTTTTGCGCAGCCTGCGCCTCGGCTTGGGCTTGTTCTTGCGCCTTGCGCAGGCGGTCCTCCAGTTGGCTGGGCTCCAGGACGGCCTCCTGGAAGGGCTGGCGCTTGAGGCGGTGCGGCAGGGCCAGCTCGGCGGCCAGCAGAATATCGCGATCGGTGATCTGTAAGCGGCCCTCGAAGGCGGCATGGGCGCGCGCCGCCTTGAGGATGACGATGTCGGCGCGGTGGCCGTCCACCTTGAATTCGGCGGTCAGCGCAGCGATGGCGAAGAGATCTTGATCGGTGTAGGTGACCAGCGGCAGCCGGTCGCGCGCCTGCTGGATGCGGCGCGAGAGCTTCTCTTCCTCCGGCTGCCATTTGTCGCGAAAGGCGTCGGCGTCCTGCTCGAACTCGATACGGCGTTTGACGATCTCCACGCGCAGCCGCGGATCGTGGATGCCGGTCATGTCCACGGCCAGGCCGAAGCGATCGAGCAGCTGTGGCCGCAGGTCGCCCTCCTCGGGATTCATCGTGCCCACGAGGATGAACTGGGCGGGATGGGTAAAGCTGATGCCCTCGCGCTCCACGACATTCACGCCCATGGCCGCGCTGTCCAGCAGCAAGTCCACCACATGGTCATCCAGCAAGTTGACCTCATCGACATAAAGCAGGCCGCGGTTGGCCGAGGCCAGCACGCCCGGCTCGAAGTGGCGTTCGCCTTTCTGGATGGCTTTTTCGATGTCTAGGGTGCCGACGACGCGATCCTCGGTGGCGCTGACCGGCAGATCGACAAAGCTCGTGCGCCGTGTGGCGACGGGCAGCACCTCGCCGGCCGCCAGGCGGGCGCGGCACTCGTCGCAGTAGGTGCTGGGCAAATCTGGATCGCAGCCGAAGTGGCAGTCAGCGACGACGTTGATCTCAGGCAAGAGGAAGGCCAGGCCACGCGCGGCGGTGCTTTTGGCCGTGCCGCGCTCCCCGCGGATCAGCACACCGCCGATCTGGGGATGGATGGCGTTCAGAATCAGGGCGCGCTTCATGCGCTCCTGGCCGACAATAGCGGTAAATGGGTAGATGCGTGACATTAAGATCGGTGCTCCGATGCAGAATCGCGGCGGAAGCCTACGTCTGCTCTAGCAGTTCAAAGTAACGCGCACGGCTTATGCCCGCCGTGCGCAAATGGGTCAAGATATGCGTAACTGGTACGTTACGAGGGCTGGTCTTGATCACTACAGGACGAATGACGCCTGGTTTCGTCAAAATCAAATGGTCGCCCCTTTGTTTGCCCACTGCAAAGCCATCGAGTTCCAAAACCCTGACCAGCCGTAGAGAGTGAACCGGCGTGATCTTGTGCTGATCCATGGCGACGGTTAGCCGATGGGAAGCAACTCAGCCGCAATCGGTTGGCGAGCCAGCCAACTGCCATTACGTCTGGAGAAACCTGCTTCTTCTAGGACTTCATTCAGTGTTCCCATCGCTGCACATTCATCCAGGAACGCCTCCAAGGCCTCATGTAACGCTAGCTTTGCTTCTTCCGGCGTGTCACCAAAGCTGGATACATCGAGATCAGGGCATAGCGCCACATAGACGTCATCTTCCCGAAATACCTCGACACGTGTTATGACCAATCGTTTCATCGGTATCCCTGCTCCTGATTATCAACGTCTCATCGTTTGGCTCAGTCAGATTATACGCGCAGAGTGGACTTTCGGGAAATTGATGGTTGTGACCGCTGCGCAGCAGCACTCCTCTCAGCGCGTCGCGGCGCTCACATCCTGCACATACTTCAGCACCCGCTCATACACCAACTCGGTGCCGGGCGTCGGGTTGTAGGCGTCCAGATAATGCGTGGTGTCCTCGTAGAGCAGCAGCTCGTGTGGCACGCCGGCCGCCGCCAGCGCAGCCGCCATAGCCTCGCCCTGCGTGTAGGGGATCACCTCGTCGTTGTAGGTGTGGATGACGAACATCGGCGGCAGATGTGCGGCGTAGAACACCGGTGAGAAGCCGAAGAAGAAAGCCGGATCGCGGTCGGGCCGGCCCATGGCGGCGATGGCGCTGTCGTAGGGCGGTGGGATCTTGAGCGCCTCCCGATCGGCGTAGAGCGCCTGGATGCCCAGGAACGCGTCGCTGACGCCGCCGACGTTGACAATGGCCGGCGGCATGGCCGGCAGGTCGCGCAGCGCCCGAAACATGATCAGCGAGCCGAAGCTGCCCGACATGAGCACCCAGTTGCCGGGCTCAAAGGCCAGCGGTGTTAGCTCTCCCCCCTGCCACAGCTGCAAGGCGGCGCGCAAGTCGCGCACGTGGCCCTCGATGTCCAGCGCCCGGTCGCCATCCGGCCCCAGGGCCAGCACGGGGTTGCCGTCGCGGGTCAAGGCTACCGAGGCCGCGTTCCAGTTGAGGGGGTGGCTGGGGTAGATGATGACCAGGGTAGGGGCAGCGGGGGAGGCGGAGGGACTGGAGGAACTGGGGGAACTGGAAGAAACTTGGGGAGCGGGGGAGAGAGTGGCAGCGTCGCTGGCGGCGGCGCCTGTTGGCTGGCTTGCTGGCGTCAGCTGTGTTCCTTGAGCATGGGCCGGCAGGTAGATCTGGCCGTTGTTGATGCTTAGGCCGTCCAGCGTGAAGGTGAAGGGGATGCGCGTGGCGACCATTGGCTCAGGGAACTGCGTGGTAGCCTGCCAGCGTTGGCCGAGTTGCAGGTTCGTGGGCGCTACAGGGCGGACCACGTGGGTGGCCAACGTGAAATCGACGCCGCTCACCTGCGCGCCGGCGCGCACCTGCACGGGCGGGCCGTTTTGCTCGTCAAAGCCCCAGGCCGCTGCCATCGGTACATAGCGCCCCGGCGGCACACCGTCGATGCGATAGCGGCCGCGGCTGTCGCTGCGCGCCGGAAAGGCGTGACCCTCCACCGTGGCGACCAGAGCAATGGCTTCGGCGATCGGCCGGCCATCCACGTCCTGGATCACCCCCACGATGCTACCGGTTCGGGCAGGGTCGAACTGCGGCTTGCCGACGAGCGACCACCAGGCGCTGCGCAGCTTGTAGTCGGTCACGTTCAGCGCGGCTTGGCCGGCCGGCGTGCGGCTGGCAACGGCCCCCGCCAGGCAGGCCAGCGCGGTGATGACCAACAGAATGGGCGCAACGACGCGCCGACGTGAACGTGGGCGGGGCGCAGCCGTCGGCATGAGCTGGTCAAGTCCCTTCGGGCAGCGCCGACTGCGGCGCTGCCCCCTCGGCGTAGACTCCTCGGTATTCTGGAGGCAGCAACGCGGCGATGCGACGCATGATCTCGTCGGTGTAGGCGGCCAGCTGCGGCCCTTTGGCCTTGTTCGGCGTGCCGGGCAGCACAAAAGGCTCGCCGACTTGAACGACGATGTGCGGCCGGCGCAGCCGCTTCCAGCAAGCCACGGCCTTCTCCTGGCCATAGGCGCCGACCGGCACGATCACCGCACCCGTGCGCGAGGCCAGGTAGGCCGGCCCTTCGCGGCCCTGCTGCAGCGCTCCGGTCTTGCTGCGCGTGCCCTCGGGAGCAATCGCCAGCAGAGCGCCCGCCTTGAGCACTTCCAGCGCCTGGCTCAAGGCTTTGCGGTCCACTTCGCCGCGCGCCACAAAGATGGTGCTCTGGCTCCAACGCAGCAAGTGGCCGATCACCGGCCGTCGTTCCCATTTGTCGGCCGCGAACATGGCCGCCGGTCGCTCGACGATGGCGAAGCCGATGGGGGGATCAAGCCAGTGCAGATGGTTCATCGTCCACAAAGTCGCGCCCGTGGTCGGCACCTTTTCAGCGCCGTGCACCTCCAAGCGAGTGAAAAGGCGTAAGAACGCGCGCACGAACCAGCGCAGAAAGCGTAGGCGTCGTGACATCTGAGAGCTTGCCATACCGTTACCTCGCCTAGTTTGACCTTGCTAGCCGCCGGCGCCCGTTGCCGGCGACAGCCGCCGGCCCTGGGCCTGGATGCTATAGCTGGCCACAGGCCCTGCCGGCACGATCTCGACCGTGAAAGTGACCTCGCCGCCGCGCGCCACCATCGTGTGATCGGGCGCTATGCGGCGCACAGCCACCACTCGCCCCAAGGGATCATAGGCCGTGACCACCAGCATAACTTGCACAGCCTCTGCGTCGGCCGTGTTGACAAGGCGGCCGGAGAGGCGCAGCGGGCCACGCGACGGCTGTTCGCTGATCACGTCGCGCGCTTGCAGGTCGCGGTGCAGCGAGCCGGTATAGGCCGGGGCCGCCGACAGCACCTCGGCCTGATACGAGGCGAAGCGCGCGGGCGCGTCAGGGAAACGGATGGCGAAAGGGCCGCGCTGGCCCGGCGCCAGGAACTCCAGCTCGGTGTAGGCGCGGCCGGCGACCATGGGCTGATCCTCGGCGTCGAACAGCGTCACCTGCACGAGCACGCGCTCCACGTCGCCGGCGCTCAGGTTGCGCGCCTCGCCCAGCACCGTCAGCTCGCCGAGGGGGCTGGGGTGAAAGTAGACGTTTTCCACGCTGATCGGCAGGGGAGTGGGGGTGACCGTGGGCGTGGGTTCAGGCGGAGCGGTCTCGCCGCTCAGCGGGATCAGCAGCAACTGGCCGACCTGCAGGGCGCGCTCGTTCTCGATCTCGTTGACGTCGCGCAGCGCGTCGTGCGACACGCCGAACTTGGCCGCAATGATGAACAGATTTTCGCCGGCCTGGATGCGGTAGTAGGTGGGCGTGGGCGTGGAGGTGGGCGTGGCCGTGGGCGGGGGTGTGAACTGCGGCTCCGGCGTGGCCGTCGCCAGGGCCTGGGCAATCGCTGTTGGCGAGGCCGTGGGCGTGGCCGACGGGCTGGGCGTCGCCGTCGGCCGCGTGATCACCTGGCCACAGGCGGCGAGGAGCAGTGGGAGCAAAGCAGATGAGACCATGATGCCAAAGCGTCTGGCGTGAACCATGCCGCGATTATACCATAGGTGCTGCCGACGTCTAGACTGGCCCAGTCTGCCAGCTCCCAGTTGCCAACTTTGCGCAAAGTTGGCAACTGGGAACGCAGATGCTACAATGCTGGTCGTCCGAGACTGGCCCAGTCTGCCAGACTGGGCCAGTCTGAGTCCACACCAGGAAAAGCAAAAAATGACCAACGGCGACACACCTACGCGCTCCGACTTTATCCGCGACATCATCGACGAGCACAACCGCACCGGTCGCTTCGGCGGCCGCGTGCACACGCGTTTTCCTCCGGAGCCCAACGGCTACCTGCACATCGGCCATGCCAAGTCGATCATGCTCAACTACGGCATCGCCCAGCAGTACGGCGGCAAGTTCAACCTGCGCTTCGACGACACCAACCCGACCAAGGAGGAGCAGGAGTACATCGACGCCATCATCGAGGACGTGCGTTGGCTGGGCGCGGACTGGGAGGACCGGCTGTTCTATGCCTCGGACTACTTCCAGCAGCTCTACGACTGGGCCGTACAACTGATCAAGCAGGGCCAGGCCTACGTCTGCGACCTGAGCGCGGACGAGGTGCGCGAGTACCGCGGCACGCTCACCGAGCCGGGCCGGCCCAGCCCCTACCGCGAGCGCTCGGTGGAGGAGAACCTGGACCTCTTTGCGCGCATGAAGGCCGGCGAGTTTCCCGACGGCAGCCGCACGCTGCGCGCCAAGATCGACATGGCCTCGCCCAACCTGAACCTGCGCGACCCGGTGATGTACCGCATCCTGCACGCTGAGCACCCGCGCACGGGCAACGCTTGGTGCATCTATCCCACCTACGACTGGGCCCACGGCCAGTCGGACAGTATCGAGGGCATCACCCACTCCATCTGCACGCTGGAGTTCGAGGATCACCGGCCGCTGTACGATTGGTTCATCCAGCAGTTGGGTATCCACGCGCCGCAGCAGATCGAGTTCGCGCGGCTGAACCTGACCTACACGCTGATGAGCAAGCGCCGCCTGCTCAAGCTGGTGACCGAGGGTATCGTCAGCGGCTGGGACGATCCGCGCATGCCGACGCTGAGCGGCCTGCGCCGCCGTGGGGTGACGCCGGCTGCGCTGCGCGACTTCACCGACCGCATCGGCGTGGCCAAGAACAACAGCGTGGTGGACATCGCCCTGCTGGAGTATTCGATCCGCCAGGACCTGAACCAGCACGCGCTGCGGGTGATGGGCGTGCTGGACCCGCTCAAGGTGACGTTGGTCAACTACCCGGAGGGGCAGGTGGAGTGGCTGGAGGCGGTGAACAATCCGGAGGACCCGGCCGCAGGCACGCGGCAGGTGCCCTTCAGCCGCGAGCTGTGGATCGAGCGCGAGGACTTTCGCGAGGTGCCGCCCCCCAAGTACTACCGCCTGTCGCCCGGCCGTGAGGTGCGCCTGCGCTACGGCTACTTCATCAAGTGCGTGGACGTGGTCAAGGACGCGGCCGGCAACGTGGTCGAGCTGCTCTGCACCTACGACCCGGAGACGAGGGGCGGCGCGGCGCCCGACGGCCGCAAGGTCAAGAGCACCATCCACTGGGTGTCGGTTCCCCACGCGCTGACCGCCGAGGCGCGGCTGTACGACCGGCTCTTCCTGACCGAGAACCCGGACGACGCACCCGAAGGCGGCACCTGGATGGACAACCTCAACCCCAACTCCCTCGAGGTGCGCGCCTGCTACGTCGAGCCTAGCGTGGCCGGCGCTGCGCCCGGCACGCGCTACCAGTTCGAGCGCCTGGCCTACTTCTGCGTCGACCCCGACTCCACGCCCGGCAAGCTGGTCTTCAACCGCACCGTAGCGCTCAAGGACGAGTGGGCGAAGGTGCAGGGGAAGGGATGAGGGGAAGGAGGGAAACGAGGGAAAGGAGGGAAATGAGGGGAAACCCTTCTTTCCCTACTTTCCGTCCTTTCCCTCTTTTCCCGTGCTGTGAGCCATGAAACGCACCTACGCCGCCGACATCAAGCCAGGTGACGCCGTCGCCGATTGTTTTCGGGTGGTGGAGGCGCGGCTGGCGCCCTACCGTGACGAGAGCAAGGGGCGCTACCTGCACCTGGTCCTGGCCGACCGCACCGGCCAGGTGGAGGCCCGCCTGTGGGACGGCGCAGAGGAGGCGGCGCAGTGGCTGGCGGCCGGCGACGTGGCCGTGGTCAAGGCGCGGGCTGCGCTGTACCAGGGCCGCATCCGCCTGCGCGTGGAGAGCATCGAGCCGGCCGGCGACGACGCAGCCGAGCCGGCCGAGCTGCTGCCCGCGCCACAGGTCGACGTGGGCGAGGCCATGGCCGCGGTGCACGCCGCCATCGGCCATCTGCAAAACCCTGCCCTGCGCCGCCTGCTGGAGAGCTTTTTCGGCGACGGCGAGTTCGTGGAGGCGTTCAGCTTGGCGCCGGTGGAGCGGCCGGGCGAGCTCTTGCGGCAGACCGTGGAGCTGCTGGAGCTGGCCGCGCCGCTGCGCCGCCTGGCCGACGATCTCGACCACGACCTGCTGACTGCCGCTGTCTTGCTGCACGGCATCGGCCTGACCGTCGCCGTGCGCGGCGGCCTGGGCGCTCGGGCCGTCGCCTGGCTGGGCGCGCCTGCGCTGAGCGATCAACTGCTGGTCGAGCGCCTGACGCAGCGGCCCGACTTTCCGGCCGACCTGGCCCTGGCGTTGCGCCATTGCCTGCTTGCGGCCCACGACCCGACGCAGGCCCGCACGCGCGAGGCGGCTGTGCTGGCAGCCTTGCGCGGTTTGCTGGCGGCCGTCGGTAGACGGTGACCGGTGAACGGTAAACGGTGAACGGTTTGCCGACGCTCTGAGATTCTGACACTCTCTCATCAACCATGACCACACGACCTGTTCGCGTTCGTTTTGCTCCCAGCCCGACGGGCTATTTGCACATCGGCGGCGCGCGCACGGCGCTGTTCAACTGGCTCTTTGCCCGCAGGCACGGCGGCCAGTTCATCCTGCGCATCGAAGACACCGACCGCAAGCGCTTCGTCCCCGACTCCCTGGACGACCTGACCAGCAGCCTGCGCTGGCTGGGCTTGCAGTGGGACGAGGGGCCGGAGGTGGGCGGGCCGTATGGGCCCTACTTCCAGAGCGAACGCCTGTACCTCTACCAGCACTGGGCCCATTGGCTGGTGCAGGAGGGCCATGCCTATCGCTGCTACTGCTCCGAGGAGCGGCTGGAGGCGATCCGCCAGGAGCAGACCGCGCGCGGCGACCCCCAGCCCGGCTACGACCGCCATTGCCGCACCCTGACCGCGGCTCAGCGGGCCCAGCACGAGGCGGCCGGCGACCCCTACGTGATCCGCCTGGCCATCCCGCTGGAGGGCAGTACCACCTTCCACGACGCCATCCGCGGGGACATCACCTTCGACCACAGCCAACTGCGGGACGCGGTGATGCTCAAATCGGACGGCTGGCCCACCTATCACCTGGCCGCGGTGGTGGACGATCACCTGATGGCGGTCAGCCACATCATGCGCGCCGACGAGTGGCTGAGCAGCGCGCCGCTGGGCGTGGTGCTGTACAACGCCTTCGGCTGGGAGCCGCCGATCTTCGCCCATCTGCCGGTCATCCTCAGCCCCACGGGCAAGGGCAAGATGAGCAAGCGCGAGCTGGTCAACCCCGACGGCACGGTGATCCCGGTGTTGGTGCGCGACTACCGGGCGCGCGGCTACCTGCCCGAGGCCCTGTTCAACTTCCTGGCCAACGTGGGCTGGAGCCTGGACGGCAGCACCGAGGTCTTCACGCCGGAGCAGGCCATCGCCGCCTTCGACATCACCGGCATCAACCCGGCGCCGGCCGCGCTGCCCTTCGAGAAGCTGGAGTGGCTCAACGGCGTCTACATCCGCCAGATGGACGACGACGAGCTGTACCGGCGGCTGCTGCCCTTCGTGGCGCAAGGGGTGGGGATCAGCGAGGAGCAGCTCGCCGCGCGACCGGAGCTGCGGCCGGCCGTGCCGCTGATCAAGGAGCGCATCAAGACGCTGGCCGACGCCGCGGCGCTGTTGGACTTCTTCTTCGTCGACAGCCCGTTGACCTACGCCAACCCGGCCGACCTGGTGGGAGAGAAGATGACCGCCGCGCAGTCGGCTGCTGCGCTCACCGCGACCCATGCTGCACTGGCAGCGCTGCCTGCGTTCGACCACGCTGCGATCGACGCCTGTTTGCGCGACCTGGCCGGAGAGCTGGGCTTGAAGCCGCGCCAGTTGTTCGGCGTGATCCGCGTGGCCGTCACCGGGGCCAAGGTATCGCCGCCCTTGTTTGAGACGATTGCGATTTTGGGCCGGGAGCGCACGTTGGCGCGGTTGGAGGGCGCGCAGCGGGTGTTGGCGGCGCTGGAGGGCCAGAGGGGCGACTGAAGTCGCCACTACGAAGGCGCTACGAAGGCGCTTTGAAGTTGGAGATGGTGCATGGAAAAGCTGGTCGTTGGTTGTGTTCAGGTGCGGATGCGTTTGCCGCAGACCCTGGATGAACTGGCAGAGAACTTGGAGCGCTTTATGCGCACGGCCGAGGCCAAGCGCGTGCGGCTGATCGTGTTTCCGCAGTTGGCGGGCTTGATGGCTGCTGCGCCGCTGACCAAAGGCGCGCGCACCGGCTTGCTCAAGACGGCCGACCTGGCGCGGCGCAGCAACGTGTCGTTCTGGACGCGCACGCGGGCGCGCATGGCCGGCGGCGTGGCCGGCATGCTCAAGGCAGACTTCGGCAAGGCGCTGGAGCAGTCGCTGATGCAGCATCCCGATGACCTATGGCAGGCATACGCACAGGTCTTCGGTGGGCTGGCACAGCGGCACACCGTCACTGTGGTCGCCGGCACCACCTACTTGGTGGACCCCGACGACGGCGCGGTGCGCCATCTGAGCCTGGTGTTCGGCCCGGATGGTGAGCACTTGGGCCAGCAAGCCGCGGTGACCCTGGCAGCAAACGAGGTTGGCTTTGTGGCGCCGGGCACGCGGTGGCAGGTGATTCCCACGCCGGCCGGCCGGCTGGGCATCCTGATCGGCAACGACATGCTCTATCCGGAGGCTGGTCGGCTGTTGGCCTATGCCGGCGCCGAGATTTTGGTCGGCCTCGGCACCGCTAACTCACCCAAGCAGTACCAGCGTCAACGCCATGGCCTGCTGGCGCGCGTCGAGGAGAACCAGCTATACGGGGTGATGAGCTTCACGGTGGGCTACAACCCGTTCACGCCCGGCGAGGAAGCGCCCTACGTCGGCCGCTCGCTGTTGGCTGCGCCGATTGCGATGACC
Source organism: Anaerolineales bacterium (assembly GCA_034432445.1). Classification (GTDB taxonomy): domain Bacteria; phylum Chloroflexota; class Anaerolineae; order JAAEKA01; family JAAEKA01; genus JANWYQ01. The sequence goes on along the minus strand of DAOUBX010000110.1, from coordinate 20,284 downwards.
CCTCGCTACAACGGCATTTTAGTGGAGATGGGGGTCGACTCGACCGAGGGATTGCTTACCGCGGAGTGGGATTTCCCGGCGCTGCGCCGGCTGTGGCAGGAAGACGAGGCGCCGCTGCGCGCCACGATGCCCATCCGGGAAACCGGTCGCTTTCTGGCAGCAATCTACAGCCGCGGCTTGACCATCGACGAAGCCACGCGCATTGGCGAAGTGACGTCCGGGCCGCTGGCCCTGGCCGAGCCGACGACGCCCGCGCCAGCCACCGCTGCGCTTGAGCAAGCGCCAGACGCGGCGACGGAAGCCATGGTCGAGGAGGAAAGGGTGCTCACACCACCGACGCCAACATCTACCGCGGACGACGGCGCGGCGTTGGCCGCGGACGAGATGTCGGCGACTGGGTTCGACATGTCTGCTGCTGCGTTGGAGGATGGCGACGCCACAAGTGAGGACGACCTTCCCCTCTCACCACCCTCCACCCCTCGGCGTTGGCCCTGGTCGCGCAGTACAGACTGAGGGCCCAACCGGCTCCCGCGCCCAAAAAGAGCGCCCCGTCCGCTGCGGACGGGGCGCTCTTGTCTTTGCCGTTGAGCATCGCTAGTAGTAGCGCTCCAGCCGCGCTTGCAGCGCGCGCAGGTCGGGCGTGTGCGCCGCGTCGTGGCTGGCCATCTCGTAGAAGAAGCTCAGCAACGCCATGCGCTCGCCCCACGGCGCCAAGCCCGGTGTCGTCAGGTCCAGGTCGCTGGTTTGGTCGAACAAGCGCAGCCACTTGCGGTGGTAAGTCGCCAAGCCATCGGCCAGGTCGATGACGTTCATGTGGGCGCGGCGGGCTACCTGGGTCTCGTTCCATTCGTCGTCGTACAGCTCGCCTTCCTGCCAGGGGCGTTCCTCGGTCCAATGCTCGGCCGTCCGATACGCCTCTTCGTCCCAGCTCAACACGTGCGCCATGACGTCGCGCACCGTCCAATGGCCGCACACCTCGATCGAGACCATGTCCTCTTCCAGCAAGCCGCCCAGCGCATCCAGGAAGTGACGTCGCTCGATCAGGATCAGGTCACGGAAACGCTCGCGCTTCAGGTGGCCGCTGGTTGCCCGCCAGCGCCAGATATCGTTGGCATGTTCGTAGTCGTGGCGGGCTATGTGCGTCAGCACATCGGCAATGCTCTGCCTCTCGCCGGTCCGGCCCACCGGGAAGTCGGCAAAGAGCTGTGCATCGGACAGTCTGCGCACCTGCTTCAAGAGGTGGCGTCGCGTGCCGTCCAGCTCGTCGACTACGTCGCTGAGCGGGAACTCCTTGCGCCGCTGGATCGCGCCGCGGTTGCGGTCAAGCTCGTCCAGGGGGTCGTGAAACTCGGGGTTGCCATCCTCCACCAAGTGGCGGGCCGCAGCCAGCGCAGTGCACTCGACGGCCGTGATATGGCTGATCACATCGCGCACGTGCCAATCGGGCCGGAATTCGATGGTCGTGGCCTCCTTTTCGCTCAGGAACTTGAGCGAGCGCATCAACTCCCTGCGCGCTGAGAGGATGTCCTGCAACAACGTCTGGCGGATCAAGTGGTCGCTCATCAGGTCGAATTACCTCTCTTCTGGACTACGGCGTGATCAACCGCCATTGGCCGGCGTACACGTTGAAGCCGTTGCCGCGCGCGTAGCCTACCAGCAGCATGTCCCATTCCTGGGCCAGTTGCACGCTCAGGCTCGTCGGCGAGGTGTGGCTGATCACCACCGGCACCCGCATTTTGGCGGCCTTGTTCAGCATCTCGGAGCTGATGCGGCCCGTGGCCAACAGCAGGTGGTCGGCCGGATCGATGCCGCGCTGCAGGCAGGCGCCCCACAGCTTGTCGAGCGTGTTGTGCCGGCCCACGTCCTCGGCCACGGCTACCAGCCGCTGTCCGTCGCTGAGCGCCGAGGTGTGCACCCCGCGCGTCAGGCGATAAAGCGTTGCGGCCGCCATGAGCTGGTGCATGCCATCCTCGATTTGCTGCGGCGTGATGCGCAGCACCGCTGTCAAGGGCGCCACGCGCTGGCTCAAATCGTCGAACGTAACGCCGCCGCCGCAACCGGAGGTTAGAATGGCCCGGCGCGGCAGCTCTACGTCGGCCTGGCGCAGCCACACGTCGATGCAGGTGCGGGTCGGGCATGGCACGAGCAGCCGGACGTCGTCCAGACCCTGGATGATGCCTTCCGAGCGCAAAAAGCCCAGCGCCAGGTGCTCCAGGTCGTGGGGCGTGCACATGAAAGTGGCCAACTCGCGGCCGTTGACGTGGATGCGCACCAGGCCCTCTTCGACCACGGCGCCGTCCACAGGGCGCCGCGCGCCGCCCTCGTAGTGCTCGTAGCGCCAGGCGAACGCTCCGTTCATGATCGGGTACTGCTCGCTGTGCGCCGCGCTAGCGCAGCTTGTCTTGCACCCACGACCAACCTGCCTGCCAGACGCGTTCCAGGACGAACACCAGGCAGGCCAGGCTGGCGCCCGCCAGCGCGCCCACGCCGATCAGCGCGAGCAGGTCGGTGCGTTGGGTGGCGCGGCTGGCGCCGAGGATCTCGTTCCACGGCGCGGGCACGAAGGCGCCGGGCGCCAGCCGCCAGACCTCTAGCAGCGACGCCGCCAAATTCGCCAGGATGAGCGCGGCCAGGGCCGCGCCGAGCAACAACGCGCCGCGCAGGATCGTGTCCCGCTTCACCGTCATGCGGCCTCCTCTACCTCCTGAGTTGCGCGGCGCGCAGCGCGGCGGCTGTGGCGGCTGCCCGCTCCGCCGGCCTCGGGGACGGTGAACGTCGGTTGATAGTCGGCCAGCGGCGGGCCATCCAGCGCCTGGCGCATGGCAGCCAGGTGCTCCGGCGTGCTGCCGCAGCACGCGCCGATCACGCGCACACCGAGGGCGCGCATGCGTTGGGCGTACTCGGCCATCACTGCGGGCGTGCCATCGTAGCTGATCTCACCGCCCTTCCAGCGCGGCAAGCCGGCGTTGGACTGGGCCATGAGCACGACGCCTTGCGGCCGGGCCTGCGCCATCTCCCACATCACGCGCTCGATCTCCAACGGTCCGTTGCCGCAGTTGGCGCCGATCACGGCGACGCCCCAGTCGTGTAGCGTCTGCACAGCCTGCGCCGGCGTCACGCCCATCATGGTGCGGTAGTTGGTGTCGAAGGTCATCGTGATGGCCACGGGCAGCCCGGTGGTGCGCGCGCCTTCCAGCGCGGCCCGCACCTCTTCCAGCGCGCTCATGGTCTCGATCAGCAGGAAATCGACGCCGCCTGCGGCCAGGCCGGCCGCCTGCTCGGCGAAGGCCGCCGCGGCGTCGGCGTGGGTCAACGTGCCCAGCGGCTCCATCAGCTCGCCGCTGGGGCCGATGGAGCCGGCCACGAGCCGGTCAGCGCCGGCGACTTGGCGGGCCAGCGCGGCCGCCGCCTGGTTCAGCTCGAACACGCGGCCCTGCAGGCTGTGCAGCTTGAGTCGGAAGCGGTTGCCGCCGAAGCTGTTGGTGGTGATGAAATCGCTGCCCGCGTCCACATAACCCTGATAAATCGCGGCCACCACCTCCGGATGGGTGACGTTCCACAGCTCCGGTGCGCTGCCGTCGGTCAGCCCGGCGCGCTGCAGCATGGTGCCCATGGCGCCGTCGCCCAGCACCAAGCCCTTGCGCTCGATGAGCTCGAGTAGTCGGTCTGTCATGGTTTCACTCGTTTCTATCGGTGATCGGTGATCGGTGATCGGTGGTCGGTGATCGGTGATCGGTGATCGGTGGTCGGTGAGACCGTTCACCGTTCACCGTTTACCGTTCACCGTTCACCGTTCACCGCTGACCGTCTCGCTTGATCTGCATGAGCGCTTTGGCAGCTTCCACGGCCACCGCCGCATCGCGACAATAGCGGTCGGCGCCGATGTCCTCGGCAAAGGCCTCGGTGAGCGGCGCGCCGCCGACGAGCACGATGACTTGCTGGCGCAGACCCTCTTCGACCAGTCGGTTGATGACCGTGCGCATGTAGGGCATGGTGGTGGTCAGCAGGGCCGACATGCCCAGGATGTGGGCGTTGTGCTCGCGAATGGCTGCGATGAACTGGTCGGCGTCCACGTTGATGCCCAGGTTGATCACCTCGAAGCCCGCGCCCTCCAACATCATGGCGACGAGATTCTTGCCGATGTCGTGGATGTCGCCCTTGACCGTGCCGATGACCACGGTGCCTTGCTTCTCGACGTCTTTGGCGTCGGTTAGCAGGGGGCGCAAGACCTCCATGGCAGCTTTCATGGCCTTGGCCGCCATCAGCACCTCAGGCACGAACAAAATGCCGTCGCGAAAGTCGGCGCCTACGAGGTCCATGCCGGCCACGAGGCCGTGCGCCAGGATCTGCGCCGGCGTTTGCTGCCATTCGTCGAGGGCTTGCTGGGTAGCCTCCACCACCTCGTCCTTGAGGCCGTCGTACAGGTCGTCTTGCATCTGCACGTAGAGCTCTTGCAGCTCGGCGGGCAGGGAGTTGAAATCTGCGCTCATACCACTCTCGTGTTTTTCTATTGGAGTTCCGCAGGTGGCTGGTCGAGTAGGGTCAGAGGGTTTCGCTGCGCTGGATGCGCCGGCGTGAACAGCCTCGCTTGACCCCGCTACTCAACCTGCCGGCCGATAGCGAGACCTTTGCTGCGCGACTCCTGCTCTAGTCGGACCATCGCCCGGCAGCGCGCCTCCATTGCGCCGGTCCACTACGCCAGGGCGCGGCGGGCGCGGCGTTCCTGGTGCGCGGCGCGATCGAGCTTGCCGTTGCCGGGTGGCGGCTGGACCACGCGGGCTGCCGCTGCTGCGTCCAGCACCGGTTGTAGGTGCGGGAACGGATCGCTGGCGTGCGGAATAGCCAGGGCCGCCACGAACTCGTCCTGGAACGCCGGATCGGTGGCGGTCTGCACATGCTGCACCGTGCGCGCGACCTGCGCCGCCTCCAGACGGCGCTCCTTGTTCAGCAGCATGATCAGCGCGCCGTCGCCGGCCGCGTTGCCCACGGCGCTGACCTGCGCCAGGTCGCAGTCTGGGATCAAGCCGAGCACCATGGCGTGCTCTGGGTCGATGTAGGAGCCGAACGCGCCCGCCAGCACGATGCGATCGACACGCTCCAGGTTGTAATGGCGCATCAGCAGCTTGGCGCCGGCGTACAGCGCAGCCTTCGCCAGCTGAATGGCGCGCACGTCGTCGGCGTGGACGACGATGGCGCGGCCGGTGCTCGTTTCGTGGGGCCAGGCCAGCACGAAGTAGCCCTTCAGGCCCTCAAAGCCCAGCCGGGGCGTCGGCGCAGCGGTGACAAAGCGACCGCTGGCGTCAAGCAGCCCGGCCTTGTAGAGCTCGGCGATGGCCTCGATTATTCCCGACCCGCAGATGCCGGCTGCTTTGACCTCAGCCCATGCCTGCTGTCGTCGCTGTTGGCGCAGCGCGCGTGCTGCGGTGGCGCTCAGCGGCTGCGCGCCGTTGTCCGCCGCCTCCGATCCCAACTCGGCAGGGTCCGCTCTTTGACCCTCGCTTGCCGACTCCTGACCCGCGGACTTTCCGTCTTCCGACACCACCCACTCCTCGCGGCCGATCACCTTGAACTGCACCTCTAGCGTCGCGGGATCGATGCGCACGCGCTCGATGGCGCCCGGCGCCGCGCGCATGCCATGGCGAATTTGGGCGCCCTCGAAGGCCGGGCCGGTCGGGGAGGAGGCAGAGAACAGCCGCTGGCGGTTGCCCAGCACGATCTCACCGTTGGTGCCGACGTCGATCAGCAAGATGATGTCATCGCGGCGGTGCGGTTCCTCGGCGATGATGGCGGCGACGTTGTCGGCGCCCACGTGGCCGGCCTCCAGCGGCGGCACGTGGACATAGGCGCCGCGTCCGATCTGCAGCCCCAGGTCGCGCGCCTTGACATCCACCGGCTCCTTGACCGCCGGCGTAAACGGCGCGCCGCCCAGCTCGCGCGGGTCGATGCCGAGAAAGATGTGGTGCATGATGGTGTTGCCCACCACCACCAGGTCGGCCACTGCCTCGGGGGTCAGTCCGGCGGCAGCCGTGGCCAGGGCAATCATATCGTTGAGCGCGTTGATGACGGCGTGGTGCAGCGTGGCCAGGCCGTGCGGATGCTCCATGACGTAGGAGACGCGCGACATCAGGTCCTCGCCGTAGCTGATCTGCGGGTTCATGCGGCTTTCGGTGGCCAGCACGCGTCCCGATCGCAGCTCGCTGAGGTGCGCCACCAGGGTGGTCGTGCCGATGTCGACGGCCACGCCGTAGGCCGCTTCGTGGTAGCCGGGCCGGATGCCGATGACCTCTTGATCCTGCCAAAGCGTTGCCGTGACCTGGCCTCGGCCAGCGCGCAGGGCCGGCTGTAGGTCGGGCAGGACGGTCGGGTCGATGCGCAGATGGCCCTCATCCAGGTTGAAACGCTCGGCCAGCTCGCGGCGCAGCCGCTGCCAGTCGCTGCGCTCGTCGCCCAGGTGGGCCGGCGGCAACTCCACGTAACAGGGGCGCACGGCCGGATCGAGCAGCAAGGCGCGCTCGGTGGCGGCCTTGCGCACCACCTGCTTGCGTGCCCGGCTCTCCTCGGGCACTGTCACCAAAACGTCGCCCTGCACCAAGGCTGCGCAGCTCATGCGGCAGTCGGGCAGCAGGCCCTTTTCCGCGCGGTAGCGTGCCTCGCGCTCCCCTTCGGCGCTCACGTGATCGGCCGACGACACGATGCCGTAGCGGCTGAAGCGACCTTCCTCGATGCGGACCTGGCACTTGGCGCAGGTCTGTCGGCCGCCGCAGATCGACTCGATCTCGACGCCAAGCTGGCGCGCTGCCTCGAGCAGGCTCGTGCCGGCGGGCACTGTGCCCTGCCGACCGGCCGGCTGGAAGATAACGCGATAATGCGTTTCCGTCATTGGCGCAAAACCGCCGTCCCCGGTGGGGATGGCGGCCGAAGAAGTGGTCTGGGTCAAGGATGTCTGGGCGCAGCCGCTGTCAATTGGAAGTTCTTGTCGTTGCTCGTCCCGCGCGGCTCAAAAACGCCGGTTCATTGTATACGCTGCCAAGATGCGTGTCAAATAGGGGGCAAGTTGCGCAGGCGCCGCAGCAGTTTCTGTGTCGCCTCTTCCCCGGTGGGTTCGGCTGTCCTCCCCTCTGATAGCCCTGGCTCGACGTGGGATAGGCAGCGTAGAGTACTCGGATAGGTCACAAGCGGCCAGAGGGCGTAGACTGACGTCAACGTGATGAGCCTTCTAGTCGTTACGACTGACCCATGCCGATGGGCAGCGTACGCCGTTTTCAGGACAAGCATCTGCAAGCATCTGATGGTAGGAGTTTCCGGGCCGACTGCCGGACATCATCTCAGTGCGCAAGCGGAAAGAACGGGAGGCTGATGAGCGCTGCACAGTCTGAAGTTTGGGTCTTGTGGGCAGAGCGCTTCGACGAAGCGACCGCCGCCCTATTTGTGACCGAGATGCGCGCCGCCGGGCTGCGCACCCGGCTGGTCAGCCTAGGCGCGCGCGCGGCTGCCGGCGTGCATGGCCTCACGTTGGTGTCGGACTGGACGTTGGAGGAAGCGCTGGCGCAGAAGCAGGAAGTGGCGTGCCTCGTGCTGCCGGCGCAGATGGAGGGAGTGCAGCGACTGGCCAATGATCCGCGGGTGACGAACCTCTTGGACCGGTTGGCTTTGGGCCGCGCAGCCCTCGTGATCGGGCCGCCCGAAGCCGCGGCCCTGGCGCAGCGCACGGGCCTATCTTGGGAAGCCTATGCGTTGGGGCCGGAGCTAGTTGAGGCCGCGCGGCGCTGCGCGCAGCGTTTGCTGTCTGGCCGCGGGCCGGTGACCAATGGGGCCTGGCATTAGCCGCCGGCACCTACAGAGTCTCCGACTGTAGCAGCTTGATCGCTGCTCAGCCGTTGTACAGTCAGGCACGCCTACGACCAACAACGGTCGTGGCGTACCTGTGCCGGGCACTTGCGACCGCTTGAGGGGTTTGCGTCGGCTGCGTGGACACCCGCCGACGCCGAGTTAAGTGGCCGGCACCCATGGCCAGCCAGTAAGTTGTGGCGAAGTGAAAGTTTTGTCTATGTCCCTCAAGTCTTCATAAACAAAGGCTGTCTGTTGGCCACAGTGCAGCTTTCAGGGATGGGCTGGGCGTTCTGATCAGGCGAGCTCGGCCGGCTGCCGGCTCGCGGGGCCCCGGCGTTCGGTTCTCCGCTTCACGCATTCACGATGGAAGGAGATCTGAGCCATGAAAGAGCGTCTGCTCATCGTGTTGGCGGCTGTCGTCGTGTTGTCCGCGACGACACCGGTTCTCTCTGCAGGGGCGCGCAGCAGCGTCCACCTGGGTCACAGCCTGATCGCGCTCGACAGCAGCCTGGACGCCGACTGCCACGGCAGCGGTCACTGCGGCGGTTAGTGGCGCGCGTTGGCGCCCAATCCAGACAGCGGGAGTTTGGGGGCGGTTCCGGCCGTGCTGCGCCACGGTCAAGCTCCCGCTGTCTGGTGCAACCGAAGCTAGTCTGTCGGCGCCGATAGGGCCGCTTGCCAGCGCGCCTGCTGGCGTCGCAGCGACTCCTGCAGCCACCCAGGCACGGCTCCGACGCCGGCCAACAGCCGCTGGCCGCGCTCGAGGTAACCCTGGGCCTCGGTCGGCCGGCCCTGGTCAAGCAGCAGCTCGGCGCAGTTGACCAGGGCGCTGGCGGCACCGATCGGATCCTGGATCGCGGCGTAGAGGTCGGCGGCCAGGTCGTAGGCTGCCTGGGCTTCAGCCGGCCGGCCCAGCGCGGCCAGAAACACCCCCTCGTTGTTGGCAATGCGCGCCTGGTGGGGCCGGTCACCCAGGCGGCGGAAGAGCGGCTCGACGCTGCGGTGCAGCGCCAGCGCCTCCGCCGTGCGCCCCTGGCTGTGGTGGAGGATGCCCAGGTTGATCTGCGTGCGCGCGGCGTGTACCGTGTCGCCGACCTGCTGATACAGCGCAATGGCTTGCTTGAAACAGCGCGTCGCGTCGTCGTAGCGTCCCTGGCGACGATACACCTCGCCTTGGTTGTTGAGCGCCTTGGCCTGGCCGCGGCGATTGCCTTGGTGGGCGAAGCCGGCTGCGGCCTGCTCGAAGTGTTCGATGGCAGCGTCAAGCAGCCCTTGCTGTTGGCACACCATTCCCCAGTTGTTGTGGACGGCGGCCAGCTCCTCAGGCGCATACGCGGCGCACAGCGCGGCGGCCTCGACACAGCAGCGGGTTGCGGCATCGTGGTCAGCCAGGGCCAGATGCACCTGGCTGAGGTGGTTGAGCACGCGGCCGGCGCCGGCTTCGTCGTCTAGGCGGCGATAGAGAACCAGCGCGGCCTGCTGGCGGGCCAGCGCAGTCGCGTTGTCCCCCAGGGCGCGCGCGATCTCGCCCAGTTGGTCGAGCAGAACGGCCTGGGTGGCCAATGTCGCGGGCGCGTCGTCGGCCCCCAACTCGATGCTGACGTGCAACGCCTGTTCCAACAAGCTTTGCCAGGGCAGCAGGTGGCCGCGCAGCTCCACGTGCGCCCAGGCGTGCTGCACCAGGGTCAGCCCTGGCTGCTGCGCCTGCGCCTCGGCCAAAGCCTGTTGCGCGGCCTTGACGATGTTGGGCAGCTCGCGGTCGATGGCCGCCGGGTCATGGCGGTGGGCCTGCAGAAAAGCCAGCCAGCCCTCGGCGTTGCGGGCGATCTTGCGCCGGAAGCGCGCCAGCAACTCCTGCTGTTCCGTGGTCACTCGTCCTCCCCGGCTGTGCTTTCCCAGCCGATCACCTCTTGCCGCAACCAGGTTTCGGTGAGGCGATGGATGCCATAGCGCCGCGTGTACAAGTCGCCCGTCACGTTCACCAACGAGAGCTGCGCCAAGTGCTCCAAAACGGCCACCAGCCGGTCGCCTTGCACATCGCAGGCGCGCGCAATGCCGGCCAGGTCGGCGCCGGCCTGGCCGAACAGTGGCATGGTCAGCAGCACCTCCTGGTCGTCCGCGCTCAGAAGTCGCCACGATGTCCAGTACATGTAGCGGTAGAGGGCCTCAGCGTGCTGGCCGGTTGCGGTGCGCAGGGCATCCAGCACCTGTGGCAGCGGCAACAGGAACAGTTGCCCACACACGAGCTTGAGCGCGAGCGGATTGCCCCCGACCGTCTCGTAGATGGCGTGCAGCTCCTGGTCGCTGGCGGCCAGGAGGTCGGGCAAGTTGCGCAGCTGGGCCTCGCGACGCAGCAGGCGCAGCGCGTCGGCCTCGCTCAGCTCGGGGACGGTGAAGGGATAAAGGTCAGGCTCGCGGTGCAAGGCATGGCGCGAGGTGAGCAGGAAGCGGGAAGGCCCGGCCAAGCTGCGTAGCGTCGGCAGCAGGGCGTCGACGTCGGCCAGCGTCTCCAGGTTGTCCACCACCACCAGGGTGGGGGTGGCATGCAGTCGGGCGCGCAGCGCCGGCAGCGCGCGCACCGGCACGAAAGGCACCGGCAGCGCGTCGGCTGGCAGAAGCTGGATCGCCAGCGCTTCGATCAAATCCGCCGCGCTGAGGGCCGGCTCGGCAATGGGCTGGATGAAGCCGCCCGTATGAAAGGCCCGCTGCTGCGCGCTGATCCAGGCGACCTCGGCGAACGTCCCCTGCTCCAGCGCCAGATGGGTGGCGAGCCGGTGGGCCAAGCTGCTCTTGCCGATGCCGCCCATGCCCTGCAGCGCCACCAGGGCCGGCATATCAGCAGCTTGCAGCACTGCGCTGAGCCGTTCCACGTACGGCTCGACCCCGATCAGGTAGGAGTACGGCGCCTGGGGCAGGCGGGCAACGGCGCGCGCCGTGAGGTTGATGTTTGCTGCCTGTTCCAGCCGCTGTATGACCTCCGCCAGTCGGTCGAGCGCGCGACGTTGCGCCTTGAAGAGGGTCGCCTCGGCCATGTTCAACTCGTTGGCCACGGCAAAGGCCGGCTTGTCGTCCAGAAAGCGCTTGCGCAGCAGCTGGGCGTCGGTCGCGAAGTCCATCTGCAGCGCCTCCAGCCCGTCCAAGAGCGCCTGGTTGGTGGCCTGGCGCAGGTTGTAACCGGCCGCCAGGCCGCGCTGCACCAGGGTCAGATGTGCGATCGGGCTGCCGTGAGCCGGGTCTTTGTGCCAGAGCTTTAGCGCGTTGTGGAGTTGGATGCTCAGGTCGGAAGTGGACATGGGACGGTGGTCGGTGATCGGTGAACGGTGAACGGTGAGCGGTAAACGGTGAACGGTGATCGGTGAGCGGTAAACGGTGAACGGTGAACGGTAAGCGGTTGTGTGGGGTGGGGCGCTAGCCGTAGGGTTGCAGGCAGCGGGACGGGCAACGTAGAGCTATGGGAGAGTCGCCGGATAGTTGCCGGATTGGTCAGGGGGCGAAGAACCGTGTATAGTGTAAGGGACACTTGGTTGCTTGCCGGCGCCTGAGGCCTGAGCGCAGCCGCCGGTTGCGCCGGCAGAGCAGCGTGCTTGCCGCCGTCGCTGCGGCATTATAGCACAAGACCACGCAAGCATCACAGTTGCCATCGTCGCTCTCCGCGCTGCGGCTGGAAGGGGGGATCCTCCGAGCAACAGCGTGGGAGTCTTGTCGGAGCAGGGGTGGGGACGCGGCTGGCCCCCGCAGCCGTGCCCCACCCCTGTTTTCGACTACGGCAGCGGCAGGTGTGGCCTGTGGTTGGGATGCGGACTTTAGTCGCTTGCTCGGGCCGGTCTATAAGTAGCCGTCGTGCCAGCCCGCTTTTTTATGTTTGTCGGCGTACCGGACACCGGCCGGCGCAGCGTCTGATCTTGCAGATTTCTGCGTGTCGTGTATACTTGTTGCCATTGTGTAAGAGAGCACACAGTTGCGATTATTATCCGCAGTTGTCTGCTAGTGCAATTATCGCCTCTCTTTCCTCTTGGCAGCTAGCCACGTGCGCTCCTGATAAGCGCTGTGGTTTTCCAATCTCCGGGCCGTGCCGGCAGTCGATCGTATCGTAAGGTTTCCTTGCAAGGGCCGAAAGACAGGGACGGGTGCGGGCCGGTTGCAATCCAGTGGGTGTTTCGCTTCATTTCCATAGAAGTGTGCATGTGTGTGCAACAAGGGTGTGGTACGGAGCAACGTGTTGGTGTAATGACGTGACGGGCAGATCGCTGCCCGCATGATGGCGCCGGTATCGGCTGGGATGGGTAACCGTTAGCAGGAAGGTTGTAGCAGGACACGCTGATGAAACACCTTCTGGCTTGCGTAGGGCTTGGACTTTGTTGCGTCGTGGTGGCGCCGTGTGACCGCGTCGCGGCTGCGCGCATCCAGGAACTGGCGTGCCGGCGCGATTTTCAGGGCATCGAGTATTGCACGACAGACAACGGAGAGACGCATATCGTGCGCGTCGATCTGACCAACCGTCACGTGCGTTTTGACGTCGCCACCGCTTCGAACGCCAAAGGACCCAATCCGCCTTCTTGGAGCGCAAGCTATCGCCAAACTGTCGCCCAGATGGCGGAGGCTCATCCGGTGTTGCAAGACACGCCTTTGGCTGTCGCAATTACGGCCGACTACGGCGCTGGCGACGGCAGCCACGGCTGGGAAGGGTTCATGGTGCAGCGAGGTCAGCGGTTGGATGGGCCGGGTGTCAATGCGCCCGATTGCGACTGTACCTTCTACGAACGCAGCGCGCTGACTTTGTCCAAGTCCAAGCCAACGCAAGTCACCATCGGGCGCCATTCTCCCTCCGAATTCGCCCAGTATGATCTCTACGCCAGCAAATGCGCCGGAGATGCAGCTTTCGCTGCCTGTAAAGCTGATTTCTTGCAGCGCACACCGACACCAGATGAACAGCGGACCTACGAACAGCGGCTGCGGGATGCATGGTATACGACGGTTGGCGGCGGGCCTCTGATCGTGCGGAATGGCCAGCCGATCCTCATCAGTCAGGCTTGTCGAGAAGAGCGCTTCAAAGCTGACTGGTGCAGCGACACCCCGAACGTCACCCCAGAACGGCTACGACAGCTGCGCATGGGATCGGTGGCCGGCGTGACGGGCGATGGCAAGCAGTTGATCTTGATCGTCACCATGGCCCGTCTACCCAACGAGCTCAGCCAGCTCTTGGCCGAGCAAGGTGCTGAGACCGGTATTCGCTTCGATGGCAGCGAGTCGGCGCAGATATGGTACGACGGCGCTGAAAGGACCGGCAACACGCGCCGCATCTCGAACGCCCTGTTGGTCTACGCTGCGCGCGTGCCGGAGTTGGCCGCCAGCCCGACGTCGGCTTTGTTCTACGATGTCGTCGTCGCCGGAGAGACGGCGCAGCTGGCGGTGGAAGTGCGCAACGAGGGGCGGGCAACGTGGAGCAGCCCGGCGTACGAGCTGGCGCAGGTGGGCGGCAACCTGTCGACTGCGCCGACCACGCTGAGCCTTCACGGGCCTGTGAGCTCAGGCGACACGATTGGCTGGCAGATCGAAGCGCCGACTTCCGGTGCGCCGGCGTTGCGCTCGCTCCGCTACCAGATGCGCCACAACGGCCAGCCGTTTGGCGAAGTGATTACTGCCTACGTGATCATCCTGCCGGAGCAGCTCAGAGACGCCGAACAGCGCATCCGCGATCAGGTCGAGCAATGGCGACGGCAAGGCGAGCAGAAGGTGGACGAGTTGATGGATCAGATCTGGCAGTCCATTCAGGAAGAACTCGAACGCCAGGCGCAAGGCATGGTGGACAGGTTGATTGGAGCGCTTTGCGGGCAAGGCAGCGCAGTCATATTCACTGTGACGGCTGTAATGATTTCTTACCGACGCCGATTGCGGTGGGTAGAGTAGAGAGTGCTCTTCCTGTTCTTTACTTTTCTCTATCTCATCCTCAATGAGGCATGTGAACCATGTTACGAACTATAAAATACTCAACCCGCAGATCATCTTCACATGCAAGCAATCATGTTGCAAGGCTTGTTCGTTTGGGACTACTATTGCTTACCTTTTCTCTTCTAGTCTCATCCAGTGGTTTTGCTCCCCTTGCTAAAGCGCAGGGAGAGCAGCCGCTGGCTGATACTCCTCCTTATGGTGGCATCGACTTGGTGTTCCTTGTCGATCAAAGCGGAAGCATGCGTGACAATGACCCCTTTTCCCAAAGAGCTAATGCCATTAAGTGGGTATTACAGTATCTGGGGATTGACAATCTCTTTGCGCGTCGAGAAGCCACCCATAGAGTAGGCGTGGTCAGCTTCGGCTCAGGTGCCACCATTGATCTCGATCTGACTGGATTGCGTTTTCAAGATGAAAAGGCGTGGAACGCCCAGTATAAAGATCTCGAGAAACAAGTCGTTGCCAAAAACATGGTCAACACCGACGTTCTTGAGGGCTTAAAGCTTGTTAAGGAAGTGTTTGAAAAGACTGGATCCAGCAACACGGACAGATCTGCCACACGTACGCGCGGCATCATCATTTTGACGGATGGGGCGCCTTACCGAGAAGGATGGCAAACGGACCCGCGCTACGCAGGCACTGATTTTTACACACCTTACTTCAAAGAAGTGGGGGAGTTCATTCGTGAGAACTTTCCGATCGCTCAATCTCCGCGCTCTACAGAGGGATACCACATTTGGGTGTTGGGCTTGAATGCCAAGGAGGACACCGGTCAACAAAGCGCGCCAGGTACATCCTGGGTCGAGCAGGAGAACCGCTGGGAACGCATACTCAATCCATCTGTTGAGATGGATCGAGTGAAGCGCATTGCCAGCGATCGCAACGCTAAAATCCCGGACGATATTGTGCGGGTGCTGGATACCATGATGGTAGGTGGTGTATGCAACGATGAGGCTGCGCCTACAGAGAAACCTAGCTGCATCGTGGAAGAGCGTTTCGTTGTCCCACCTTATGTCGCGCGGGCGAATTTTTCTGTTTTCAAACCAGTGCCGACCTCGCAGGTAGCGTTCTTTACCCCTGATAACCAAGTGCTTGACCGCAACAATGCCAGTGTAGAAGTCCTACAAACCGGGGAGGTCATTGAGACGGTGAGCGTAGAGAATCCTCTTCCGGGAAGATGGCGCTGGCAGAAAATCGATAGCTCGGCGGGAAGAGCAACGGTCGTGTTTCAGTCTCTGTTTGGCCAGGCTAGACTCATAGAGCCAAAGTCGAGCCAGGACTTGTTCGACACCGTCACCCTGCAAATTGCCCTGGAGGACCTCAACGGTCAACGAATGACAGAGTGGCCTGAATATCCGATTACTGTTGAGGCGACGGTGGTTGTTCCGGACGGTATGCGCTTTCTTTACCAGCTAGATGCGCAAGGCGATGGCACGTGGAGAGCTAAGCAAGGTATCTTACTGGACCAGCCTGGTGCATACAGAGTTCTCCTCAATGGCTTGTCTAAAGACATTGATGGCAAGCCAGTGAAGCTGTTTGGCAACTGGACAGCTGAATTCACAGCGGGCAGCCTTGTCCCTAACCTTGTGCAGCCGCCAGGGGATGTGTTGCTCTTTCACCAAACCCCCATCGAAATACGGCTATTGAAGCCCGATGGTTCAGAACCAGGTTTTAGCACGCAGTACACTGTGAAACTTGAAGCCGAGTTCGAGACGCCAGACGGAAAACGTATACCTCTGAACCTCAGACAACAACCTGCTGCCAACACATACTACGCTGACCCAATCATTGGACAGTTGCCCGGCCGTCACTCGGTAATCACCAAAGGGTTCATGGACGTAGGAGGTAAGACAACAACGCTGTTCGAAAAAAGCCTTAGTTTCAATGTCGACTGTGTGCGAGTGGACATGCCGGCGCCTTCGGGCGACCAGCCTCAGAATGGTTTGACCGACATTCAGGTGTCGGTCAACAACTGCTCTGGCACACCTTATCAAGAAGACCCGTCACTGCCTTGGGAAGTTGTTGCTCAGATCGAGGGGCCAGGTGCTCAGAAGCAAGTCACACTGACCAGAGCTGCCGACGGTGTCTATAAAGGGCAATTCTCTCCCGATGTGCCTGGCAGTTGGCAAGTAGTTGCCTACGCCCATGCCATTGCACCGACGGGCGACAAGCTTCTTGCGTTTGATGGAGTCTCGCGGCAAATTGAAGTCTATCCTACCACGTTGATTCGTCTACATGTCTTAACCCCAAAGACAGGTGAACGGCAAAAAATCCGCTCTGTGCCTCGCATCCCACCGATCCCCGAGTCCACTCTGGGACGCCCCAGAGCGCTTCAGATACGCACAGAGATTCTCGACCTGAGCGATCGGCCGCTTCCCATCAATGCTCTGGGGCAGACGCCAGAGGAGATTGTCCTAGCAACGTTGTTTGGGCCAAGAGATTTGGCAGCAGGTCGGCCGGTAACGTTGACGATTGACTCGGACAATCCCACTCAACTTATCGCCAACATTCCTGATCTTCGTTATACAGGTGCTTACACTTTGTCGCTTGCCTTAGACTCCCTGCGTCGCGAGTATCTTCCAGAGACCCAGCAGGCCATGAAGGTTACTTTTCAACGGAACGATCCTTTTCGTTTTGTGACCTACGGAGTTCTGGCGGCAGAGATTATTCTCCTGTTGCTCTTGGTCTTTGCATTGGTGCGCGCAATTGTCGTGCGCATCAACCCGGTGAAAGGCACACTGGAGTTCGAGGCTATTGGAGTTGGCAATAAGCAGAGTTTGGGCACGTTAGTGTTGGGAAGCTACGGTAAGAACTCTTTTGTCATTGACGAGAGCACACTCAGAACTCAACTCGACCCGCGAGTCTCGGATGTAATCTCAAAGCTGAAGATCAAGAACGCATCGACGCGCAGGACAGGTCGCTCCTCAACCATCGACCCTGAATCGGCCAGCAGCGCAGCTATCAAGATCTGGGGCTGGGGACCAGACAAAGAACAGTTCCTCGACGGACAGGAGTTCTCAGACAATAACCTGTCTGAGTTGTTGGTTGGCGACGTTTACGTGCGATATCGACTCGAGTAGGATGCTAGGCGAAGAAGTCCATCAGGGACTCTTGCCGACTATTCCAGAGTTTCCGAAAGCTTTGTTCAAGGAGGCAGACATGACACGTCCGGCAATCATCATAGGTTTGGGCGGTACCGGCCAATGGGTCTTGACTTTTGTCAAGAAAGACCTCTTGGAAGTAGGCCGGGGACAGCTCCCCAAGAATGTTGCGCTTCTCGCTTTTGACACCATGCCACAAGCCACCGCTGAGACCGAGCGTCAAGGGGGGGAGCGAGAGGTTAAGGTTGGTAGTGTGAAGCTTGAAACCGACAAAGAGTTCATCCACGTCGGCGGGAATGTCTTTGACCTGGCACAACGGATCAGAGCCGGGCAATACCCCCACATCGGATCGTGGTTTCAGGCTGACCACTATCTTCGCTCTCTCCCACCAGCCTCCTTTAATCTGAGTGAGGGAGCGGGACAGATCAGGCAGTTCGGTCGTCTGGCCATCTTTCACGACCTTAGCCAGCCGGCTGAGAGCCGAATCTGGCCCTATGTGTACAGTGCCGTGCAGTCGGTGCGTTCATCTGTCACGGACGAATCTTCGCTCGAGGTGATTATTGTCGGGTCGTTTGCAGGAGGCACCGGCGCCGGCATGTTCATTGATATGGCGTTGCTGTTGCGAGCCATAGCAACCGACGCCGTGGCCGGCAATCACATCGTGCGCGGCTTTTTCGTGCTGCCTAGAGCCTTCCCGGTGATGGCCGGTCGCAGGCAAACTGAGATGTTTGCTCGTACATTTGCGGCCTGGCGAGAGCTCAATCGTTTCATGATTGTGGATCCCGCATTGGGCTTACGCCGGATGGTTTACAACGAGCGTAATCGTGACTTTCAGATACCTGTGGAGAAGCGAGTCTACGACGTTTGCTACTTGATCGACGCGGTAAGCGGTCGTGGCACGTTGGCAACGCGTAACCCTGAGGAAGGCATCTTTCCGTCCGTGGCCGATGCTATCGGGGCAATCCTCGATGATCAGGCAGGCAAAAAGTATACCGAGCATGTGACAGCGAATCTGAGCCGTGCCTTCAATAATCATCCAGGCCAGCCGATGTTCAGCACCATAGGTACCTACAGCGTCAAGGTACCTGTCTATTATGTGCAACAGGAGTTTGCACACCAACTCTCTCTCAAAGTACTGGAGCGCGTGCTAACTCCTGTGAGGGACGAGCGTGGCCGTGTCGTTCAGCTTCTGCCCAACGCCAACCCCGAGAACCCCGGGAAAGCCGGCGCCGAAGAGGTCTACAGCTTCCTAGAGCGCACCAGTTTCAGCCGGGCTGGCGAAGATACTGTATATAACACACTGTTTCTTCCTAAGGTTGCCGAGTTGATGAAGGCGGATGCTGACAATAAACCGGACATGCAAAAGGTGTGGGCCGAAGCAAGCCTGCATGCCCGCAAAGGAGCTGCGACGGTTGGTTGGTTAGTTCCCCTGACACGCTTGGGTGACTCGCCAGATGCGTTGGCTCTACGCAGCGAGATCGAACGCACCATCGGATTGGCGCTGGTGACTGCTGTCCCTCCTTCGCGTGTCGCCAAGGATAAGCCGGCAGAAGCCGTACAGAGATTGCGTCGGCAGATCGCTCAGTTTCGGGTCGAGCAGGTGGGTGTGCGCGACTCGAGCCAGAAGGACTTGGTCTCGCGAGGCAACTTCGGTAAGGCGCTGGAAAAGTGCAAAACTTTCCAGATCAACGCCTTTCAGCGGATGCTGCGTCTTTGGCTCTTGAACACCTTGGAAGGGCAGGTTGAGGATGCGCTAATTGCTCGTACAGGCAAGCTGGGCTATGCTGATAGCTTCTTGACCGAGTTGGTGAACGTTCTTGACCGATTTCTGACGTTTATGCGCAAGGCGAAGAAAGTGCGCGAGGATAGCGGCCTAGCTAATCGCATCGCTCAAGATATCAACGCGAAAGAGAAGGCCTACATTGCACGTGCTGCTAAACCGGGTATCCTTGCTCCCATCACTAAGGCGGACTATGATGCGCAAGAGGCCTATTTGCTTGCCGAGCAACGCGCGATTGACTTGCGACAAGACGAGATCTTGCATGAAGTGGTGGAGGAGACTGCACAGGCTATGCTGGACATTGCGCGACGGACGCGCGACGATGTCAAAGCCTGGATTGCGAGCTTGGCTTTGACCCCCGACTCTGTGTTGTCCCGGGTCAGCAGCAGCCTGGACGATGTGCGGATAGCGCATAAGAAGGACACCGATCTAAGCAATGTGCAGCGTATTGTGGCTGAAGCGCCGCTAGAAGTGAGTGAAGAGCTCCTACGCGATGCCCTGGGCCGGTTTCATTGGAACGCGCAATGGCAGAACGGCCGGCTGGCCATTACGGCTTCGCTTGAGATGAAGGGCGCTACAGACCTTCGCGGAGCAGCGCGGGAGAGCGTGGACGCGTTGTTGACCTATGCCCGAGAGCGTTTCCCTGCTTACCAAGACAAGGCGGTCGCCCTGGAATTGTATCGCCTCTACGAGGGTGATGCAAAGCAGATTGCGGCCAGCATCGACAAAAAGGCGGAGCCTTTGACACGTGTTGGTGGCGATGGACCCGAAGAGCGCCATTGCTACATTCGTGTTCACAGCGATATCAACGATCGGGTGCGAGCGACATTCGATGAGATGCTCAAGGCCCTTAAGGAGACGAACAAGGGCATTTACATGAACTTAGTGGAATCGGAGGATGCGTTCAAGCTGACCGTTGTCCGCAGCAACGACATGATCAAACCGGAGGACTTCACGGCTTGGGGCGGACAAGGGGAATGTCAGGAGCAGTACCAGGCTCTCGTCCACGACGAGCCTGAGCAGGCGGTTTTGCTACAGACTTTTCCTGCCGAGGTTACTGCCGCGAAATATGAACGCAAGTTGGAGGTCTTACGAGCTCATTGGCGCACCTTCCACCCGCGTGTGGTGATGTTGCTCGAGAGCGAGGAACGCGTACGACAGTTCCTACAAGCCTGGGCCTTCGGTTTCATTCGGCAACAGCGAGACGCACGTTCCGGTCGCACCTACTACGAGTTGAGCATTCCTGGAGGCCGGAGCCAGCCGATCCATCTTACCGATCCAGAGAAGCCCTTCGACGTCTTCGCAATGATGAATCAGTTCCTGCTGCGGGGCGAGGACATCCGTACAACGGTCAGACAGTCCATCCGTTATGACTGGTTGGCAGACGCCATTCGGGCTGAGCAGGCGCGATTGGGCAACCAGGGTGCCGCGGATGTCTTCCAGGATCAAATCACAAACGGTTTCGTCAAGGAGCAGCGAGATCGCGCTGAACAACTGGATTACGAGAAGGCTGGATCCGGCCAGGCTTATACAGACCTCGCTGACCTAGCGGAGCTAATGTTGAGCGAGATAGTAAGCGACCTTCGCTCGTAGTCTCGCTTGCTAGGCGGACGTTGTAGGCGTT
>DAOUBX010000109.1:0-16688 GCA_034432445.1 Anaerolineales bacterium | reverse complement strand
CCGGGCATTTGGATTCTGGTTTGCAAACGTGTCTGCGAAGCCAACCTAGGTCGCAAATCGCCTACAAATGCCCGGCACCTGAGCAGTTACCCGGGCAGAACGACAGCTCAATTTGCCTGCAACGCATGCAGCGCTAGAGCCGCGTATTCCAGCCGACGTGCGCCTTGCTGGGTGAGCTGCAATGCGCATTCCTCAACAATCTGACGCGGGGCAGGAGGTAACGGAGCAGCGGAAAAGCGGCGCAGAACCTGCGCCAGCAGGACCAGTCCCTGCGTCAAGTCCTCGCGCGCCAGCGCCGCAGCGGCTCGATCCAGCGCAGCAACAAGCTCCGCGTCGGCTGGTCGGCTGCTTTCCAGGCGCTTCTTGACGCCTAGAACGCTCTGGGCCAGCGCCGTACCGGGCTCCTTGCGCACTTGCCGCATGAGCTGGATGAACGTGTGCTCATCGCCGGCCAGGCGCGCCAGGTCGAGGGCCATCTCCTGCCGCGAGGAGCGGCTGGGGCTGGTGCGCAAGAGCTCCAGCAGCCGATCGGTGGCCTCGGTCACCTGCAAGCGGCCAAGGGCAGATGCGTAGGCTAGCTGCATGCCCACATCCGTTTCGGTCGCTAGTCGCTCCAGCAGCAGCGGCACAACCTCGCGGTCGCCCAGGACGCCCAAAGAGCGGATGCTATGCGCCTGCACCGAGCGATACTTCGAGCCCAGGGCCTGGCGCAGCGGTTCGACGGCCTGCGGCGCGCCCATGCGACCCAGCGCCCAGGCTGCCACCGTGCTCAGGGCCGGCTCTGGGCCGTGCAGCACCTCGGCCAGGGCGTTGATCAAGCGCTCCTCAGGTCGCGTGCGCGCCACAGCAATGATCGCCTCGAAACGGACGTTAAAGCGCGGATCATCCAGAGCTTCGAGCAACTCCTCCACCGACAAGGGGCTGCGGGCGCTGCCCAAACGCTCGGTGACCTTGACGGCTGCGTCTTCGTCGCGCGCCAGGTGAAAACGGACGACGGCCTCTAAAGCCAGGAACGGGTTGCCGCGCAGGAAGATGCCGGCAAACTGCCCCATGCCCACAGTGCGATCCTCGCGAATCTTGCGCATGACCCCGATGGCGACCAAAGGCAAAATCAGACCGAGCGCAAACAACGGCGCAAAACTTCCCAGCCTGCCTGCTGCCAGCCCACCGCCCAATTGGGCCGAGAAATCGAGAATGCGACCACCCAACAACTGGCTGAGGCCGCCGGCCAGGCCCAGCCAGGCCCAGTAGATCGCCAGGTAGTCATCACGCTTGGCGGTAGGCACCACGCTGACGTACAGCAGCCGCGTTGCACCAACCTGCCAGCTGACGTCGGCAAAGCCCTGGACCGCAGCAATGGCAAGCGCAACCGGAAGTCCGGCCGGCACCCCGCGCGGAATAAATGCCCACATGATGGGCAGCAGCGCACGAAACGCCAGCCCGTACAGGGTGACCGGCCGGCCGCCGTAGCGATCGGCTGCCCAGCCCCAGAAGTAGCTGGAGAGCAGCGAGCCCGCCATCACGCCGGTCTGCAACAGCACCACCTGCGCGCTGGTCAACCCTACCTGCTCTTGCATGTACAACGGCAGAAACGACGCCAGCGGCACGGTCGCCAGGGTGTACAACCCCACGCCGGCCAGGTAGCGCACCATGTTGCTGTCGCGCAAGGTATCGCGCAAGGCGCGGCGCTGCCGTGGCTCTTCCGGGCTGCGCTTGACCGGCGCGCCGCCAGGGATGGGCAGCGCCAGCGCCACGGAGATGAAGCCGAAGGTCACACCCAGTGCCAGGAGCAGCATGTAGCCGGTCAAGCCCTCGGTACGCGCCAGCGTGTAGCTGGCCATGCTGATGGCCAGAAAGCCGAACATGGTCGAGAAGACGTTGTTGGTGGCCGTGTACTTGCCGCGCACCGAGTTGGGCACGTATTCCTGGATCCAGGGAAAGCCGGCCGTGACGCCAACCGTGCGCACCAGGGCGTAGACCAATGTAACGGCCGTGATGAAGGCCATGGCAGCCTGCGTGCCATAGTGATCGACGACCCAGGGAGTGAACAACAGGAAGGCGGTGATAAAAGTGCGCAGAGCAAAAAAGGTGAGCCACGTGCGTTTGTAGCCAAAGCGGGCGATGGTGGGCGCGATGAACAGCGACAAAACACCGGTGAAAGGCAGCAAGGACAGCAGGAAACCGATGTTGGACTTGCTCAGCCCCAGGCTGCTCAAAAAGAGCACGTACACCGAGCCGAAGAAGGTCAGTTGTAGATAAACCGCCAGGGCGGCGTTCGAGGCAATGCTCCACGGCAAGGCGCGCAGCTTTTCGACGGTCGTTGGTTCGTTGTTCATAGCACAGCAGATTGTACTCCAAAGCACCTCCTCAAGCAATCAGCGCATGGCGCGCTGCGCCTGGGGAGCCGACTGTCAAAAGCTCAACACAACGTGGACAACTGAGAGCTACCCAACTTGTGCTTCACCGTTGCGAGGAGTATCATGAAGTGAGCATGGCGTCCATGCTCGAGCCACACTGTATGAGCAAGAAGGAAAAACTACCTTGAAAACATTCACCAAAATCTTGATCGTTCTTCTGGCCGTCGTTTTAGTTGCCGTGCTGGCCTTTACGATCTGGGCCTACACGCCCCTAGGGCCGATGCCGGAGGCGCTGGCGGCCCTGCAATCGGACGGCCAGGTCACGGTCACCACCGAGCCGTGGCTGATCTTCCAGCCCACGGGCCAAGCTAAGTCCACCGGTTTGATCATCTACCCCGGCGGCCGCGTTGACCCGCGCTCCTACGCGCCGACCGCCCATGCCATTGCGGCTGCCGGCTATCCAACGATCATCGTGCCCATGCCGTTCAACCTGGCCGTGTTTGGCGTAGGCAAGGCCGACGAGGTCATAGCTGCCTTCCCTGAGGTTGCGCAGTGGGCAATTGGTGGACACTCGCTCGGCGGGGCCATGAGCGCGGCTTACAGCTACAACCATCGCGAGGCCGTCGACGGCCTGGCGCTGTGGGCTGCGTATCCCGCCGACAACAACAGCCTAGCCGATCGCGCCGACCTGGCGGTGACGTCGGTCTACGGCACGCTCGACGGGCTGGCAACCGGAGATAAGATCGACGCGTCGCGCGCGCTGTTGCCCGCCGCCACGACGTGGGTCGCAATCGATGGCGGCAACCATGCACAGTTCGGCTGGTACGGCCCACAGGACGGCGACAATGAGGCCACCATCAGCCGCGAGGAGCAGCAACGGCAAATCATCGCGGCCACAGTGCAGCTGCTGGAGCAAGTGCAGAGCGCCGGCATCCAATAAAAGCAACCTAACTGCTCAGGTGCCGGGATTTGTAGGCGATTTGCGACCTAGGTTGGCTGCGCAGACACGTTTGCAAACCAGATGCCCATGCGCTGGGCGCACAACCGTCAATGAAAGCGCGGCGGGCACGGTCAGGAGACCGGCCCGAGCGATTTTCAGGTTAGAATCCAAATGCCCGGCACCTATGGCTGAGTAGTTACGCACGCAGAATGAAACCCTAGCGGACAGACGTCAAGCGGCCCACGCGCGGCACACGCTGAAACACCGACGCGTCATGGGGCGCCTTACGCAGCGACCGCGTCAAGTCCAGCCCGGGGTAGTGCATGTTGCGATGCATGCCACCGCGCCAGTTAGGCGCGTTGGTAACGTCGTAGACAACGCCGTCATAGGCGATGTAGGCCGGCCGGCCGCCCTCGCCGTTGTAGGCTCGCAGCTCCATCTCGTCGAACTGGCGCTCAACCTGGACGGGCTCGGTCATCCGTCCACCCTCAAAGCGCTAAGCTCAGCGAAGTGCTCTTGATCGTGTGCGATCAGCCCCTCCAAAAGCGCCGCCACGCTGATCGCGCCTCGTGGGGTCGGGTGCTGCTGGTGGAGTTGTTCCGGCGTCGCCCAGCCCAGATTCCACAGCAACTCCTCGCGCAGCAGAGCCAGCTCGCGCAGCGTCTCATCCCATGTCCAATCGCGCTTGCGCAGGTATTGCTGTGCGTTCCAGGCATCCAGGGCGGCCTCGTCGCTGATCCACTCGATCTGCTCGGCATGGCCGTTGATCAACTGTTGCATCAGCGTGATGTAGCGGTCCTCCCAGCTCGCCACGTGCCCGACGATGTCTCGGGGCGACCAGCCATCGGCGCGGCAGGGCAGGGTATGCACAGCTTCCGGCAGCGCGCGCAACACAGCCAACAGCTCGTTGCGCGCTGCCGCCAGCCGGTCGATCAAGCTTTGCTTTGCATCGGGTTGGGTCATGCCAAAAAAACCTCAATGCGTCCCTGGGCGCAAATAGCTGGTTGCCGCGCCGGCCAGAATAGCGACACCCAGCGGCAAGGCCGCCTCGTCGATGTCGAACCGCGGGCTGTGATGAGGCTCGGGCTCGCGCGTGCCGGGCGGCATAGCGCCCAGAACAAAGAAGCTGCCGGGCGTACACCGCAGGAACTCGGCCATGTCCTCGGCCACCATCATCATCGGCCCGGCCGCCACGCCGGCCGCTCCCAAAACGGCCTCGGCCACAGCGCGCAGGTGAGCGGTGGGCGCTGGGTGGTTGACCACAGCCGGCGCGTGGTCGCTGAAGGTCAAGGTATAGCGCGCGCCCTGAGCTGCGCACACGCCGCCGAGCACTGCGTGCATGCGCTCGATGATGCCGACGCGCACCCCCTCGTCGAACGTGCGCAGCGTGCCACTCATCTGCACCCGTTCAGGCAGGACGTTGAACGCTGTGCCGCCGTGCACGGTGCCGACGCTCAGAACAGCCGCCTGCAATGGATCGCGACTGCGGCTGATCACCGTCTGCAACTGGGCGATGGCGTGCGCCGCCGTGACGATGGCGTCGACCCCACGGTGCGGCATGGCGCCATGCGAGCCGCGACCGGTGATCTCGACGTCGAAGCGATCGGCCGCCGCCCATAGCGGCCCTTCCTTGACCACCGCTTGACCGAGCGGAATCTCGCTCCACAGGTGCAGGCCAAAGGCGACGTCAGGCTGCGGATTGGCCAGCACGCCGTCTTGGATCATTGCCAGCGCGCCGTTGGCGATCTCCTCGGCCGGCTGGAAGACGAACTTGACCCGACCCGCCAGCTGCTGTTGTCGTTGGGCCAGCAACGCAGCCACGCCCATGCCGATGGCGGTATGCCCATCATGGCCGCAAGCGTGCATGCGGTTCGGCGTCTCCGAGGCGAAGGGCAGACCCGTTTCCTCCTGGATGGGCAAGGCGTCCATGTCGAAGCGCAGCAGGACAGTCGGGCCGGCTGCGGCGCCCTCCAAGATGCCCACCACGCCGGTGCGTCCGACGCCGGTCTGCACCTCAAGGCCTAGGCTTGCCAGGTGTGCCGCCACGACGCCGGCCGTGCGCTGCTCCTGGAAAGCCAGCTCCGGATGGCGGTGGAAGTCGCGGCGCCAGGCGCGCAATTGGTCGGCAAGGGCAGCGGCGCCGGCCTGCAGTTCAGCTGTTGCGTCCACGATGTCTACCTCGCTTCTGGGGCAGCCAGGCTGCGATCGAGCAGCGCCAGGTTGCGCCGCGCGTGATGATAGCCGCGCAGGAGAAACTCGGGCCACCGGCTGCGGTCCACGAACTGCTCGTAGAACTTGACCCCTTTGATCTCGGTGTAGGGCACCGGGTGCAGCAGCAGGCAACGCTCCTCGATCAAGCGCAACTGCATGCGTGCTGCCTCCAGGTGCTGGCTGTGGCGCGCTTGCGGGCTCACGCGCACCGGGCTGAAGAGGTGATGCTGCCAGCCGCTGAGGTCTTCGCCGTCGAAGTTCTCCGGGTAGAAGGCGTTGACGCCGATGAAGAAGTCGATCTCCGGATGGTAACGCACCAGCGGCTCCACCGGAAAGACGTTCACCGCGCCGCCATCGCCGCAGAGCACACCGTTGACCTCGACGGGTTGGATGAACATGGGCAGGGTGATCGCAGCACGCACCAGCCGTGACAGGCGCAGCCCTGGCGCCGAGCGCGTGCCCAGGTACAGCACCCGGTTGTGGTCCACATCCCACAGGTTGGCGTAGAAGGGGATCGCCATGTCGTGCAGCACGATCCCACCCAACCGTTCCTCGTAGAGTTCTTCGACCACCTCAGAATTGAGCAAGCCGGTGAAGCCGCGGCCCAGGGCCAGGGGAAACTTCAGCAGCTGCCGCCACTCCGGGTGAATGTAGTCCTGGCGCCGCCAGCTGAAGATGAATTCCACGGTCTCCTGCACGCTCAGCCCGGCAGCGACGGGAGCCAGAAACAGAGCGGAACCGGAACAAGCCGAAATCGCAGCGATATCCAGCGCGGCTTCCTGGCAAGCGCGCATCACGCCCAGCGCGCAGATCATGGCCCCGCTGCCGCCCGTGGCCACGATGCCGATCTTCTTGCCCTGCAACGACTCTACGGCAAAAGGCCGCCAATGGGCAAAAAGGTCCGCTTCCAAGATCGGCTCACGGTCCAACACGGGGATCGGCAACATGGCGCTGCGCATGGCGCGCACGAACGACAGGTCTTCCTGCAGGTCCTCCTGCAAGTGGCGCGCCTGTGCGATCCAATGAAAATACTGCTTAACCTGAAAAGGACCAACTAGTCTGCTGAGCATGTCGCCTCCGAGCAGAACGCGTTGCGCCCGTCCTAGCCGCCGTAAGACCAGGGCGTTGTGGCGAGGTTGAGCGGGCGCAGGCCTGCGTGGCGCAGCGCACCCGCCACCACATCGGCCACAAACAACCCGTGATCGCCGCCGACGTTGGCCTCCTCGACAATCTGGCACTCGACCCAGGCCGGCGTATCCAGCAACAGCGGCGCGCCGGTGGCCGGGCCATCTTCGAACGCGTAGCCTTCGAAGGCGTGGTCGGCCGGCGGCACATAGCGAAAGAACACGCTGGCCAGTGCCTCTTGCCCCTCGCCCACGACGTTCAGGGCAAAGCGGCCGGCGCGTTGCAGGACGGGGTAGATGTGGCTATCTTTGCGCACGCCGATCGCCACCCGGCGCGGCTTAAGGCTGATTTGGGTAACCCAACTGATGGTTGCAGCGTGGGCGTCCTGACCCTGGCCGCAGGTCAGGATGTAGAGCCCATACTGAAAGGAGCGCAAGGCAAGGCGAATGGATTCGTTGTGGTTCATCGGTGTTTTACCAAAGGCTGCGCGGCTCGCTGCCGCCCAAAGCCTGCCGAATGGCATCGGCCCACTGGGGCAACAAGTCCGCGGCAGCGCGAACCATGCCCCAACAGCCGGTCATCATTTGGTCGCCGTGGGGTACAGCGAAATAGGTGGGTAGCCGACTGCGCGCCAGCATGGCGCGGCGCGGGCCGGTAACGGCAACAAACTCCAGAGGCACCGGTGTTGCATCCAACACCAGCGCGCCGTGTCCGTGCTGAGCAAACACCTGGGCATGTGAAATACTGCCGTCCCCCAACTGCGCCAGCCAGCCCTCCAGTTGCTCGCGGCTCAGCAGGCCGGTGTGATGCTCGAACAACCGGCTGATTGCACCGCCCCGATATTGAAAGGCCAGACAGTGGAAGTTGCCCACGTTCACGATCATGGCGTCGGGCCGGCCGGCGACGAGGGGGTCTTCCAGGGCGCCCAGCACGGCTGCCGGCGCCGTGTCCATCACCAGCAGCTGCGCGTCCAGCTCGCCCGCCGAGTCGACCACGGCCTGCAGGCGGGTCATGATCGGCGGCACTGCGTCGCTACGAAAGGCAAACGTGCTCAGGCGCTCGTCGGCCTGCAGCCGCTGCGCCAGGTAGTCCAACCGGAACTGGCGGTCGCTGACGTCGGGCGGCGCGTTGCCGTGGTCGAAAACGGCCACCATGACCGCGTCCGGCTGCAAGGGAACCCCAAACGCCGCAAAGCCGCGGCGAATAGCCGTGAAGTCAAAGTCGCGCATGAAGATGTGCACGACATCAGGGCGGATCGCCAGGCGCGCCGCTTCGTCAGGGCTGACGATCACCGCTCCTAAGTCGCGCTGCACAGCCTCCAGATCATCGTTGAAGCTGCGCGCCGCTCCTGGTGTGGCGAAAATGGGCAGCCCGGCTTTGCTGTGGTCTTCGGCGGCCCAGGCGCTGGGACCACCCCCCATGGTGACACCGGTGAGCAACAAGATCTGCTGGGCGGCTGTGGCTCTACGGATCTGTCCGGCAATCGACAAGGTGGGCGACGGCATGACCAGTTTCAAGCAATTCTCCGGCGTCCGCTCACTGTCGAAGAGCAAGATGTCCTGCGTGCCAGTGCCTACATCGACGGCAAGGATCTGCATCGGCGCTTACCTCCGTGAGTACCGTGATTATACCACAAGAGGCAAGGCAGGCACCAAGTCATCGGCGTTCAGCACACGTAACTACTCAGCCATAGGTGCCGGGCATTTGGATTCTGGTTTGCAAGCGTGTCTGCGAAGCCAACCTAGGTCGCAAATCGCCTGCAAATGCCCGGCACCTGAGCAGTTACTAGATCAGCACGCGGCTAGCGAAACATGTCCAGCTCACGCGGCCGCAACGCCTCGCCTAGCCGACCTTCGCCCGCCACGAACCGCGCCCCACGCACCAGCACTGCCGGCGTCCCCTCCGCCGCTTGCCCCATGAGCAAGCCGGCCGCGGCTGCGATCTCGTCGGCTGTGCCCACCTCGGTGATGTGCAGCGGCCGGCCGGTCAAGTCGGGCTGGCCGCGCAGGTCGGTGATGGGGTGCAGCCCGGCCACGCCAATCGCCACCCCCACAGTGCCCAGGCGCCAGGCCCGACCATGGCTGTCGGCGATGATCACGGCCACCGCGGCGCCGGTGGCTGCGCGCACGGCATCCCGCACCCGCCGCGCCGAAGCGTCAGGATCAACCGGCAGCAACAGGGCCCACTCGTCGTCGCCGGCCACGTTGGACTGGTCCACGCCGGCATTGGCGCAGACGAAGCCCAGGCGGTGTTCCACGACGATCACGCCCGGCCGCACACGCAACACGGCGTTCGCCTCGCCTAAGATCACCTCGACCAAGCGTGGGTCTTTGCGGCAGATGCCGGCCAGCTCCACAGCCTGCGCTGACGGCGTGACCTCCGCCAGATGCACCCACCGGCCCTCGGCCTTGCTGACGATCTTCTGCGCCAGCACCAACACGTCGCGGTTGCGCCAGTCGATTCCCGCGGCCGCTGCTGCGGCCAAAAGAAGGCCCGGCAGGTCATCGCCGGGCCGGATGAGAGGAAGATTGGGGATGGCGAGAAGATCAATGCGCTGGATGCTCGGTCTGAACAAGGCGATGCTCCGCTTGTGACTCTTTGACGACACATAGCCGGCCGCGGCCGGGCTCTTCATCCGTCCACGGCGTAACAGATCGTTGGCGTTCAATACCACATGCGCGAGGCGCGCTTGCCGCCCCTGCCAGCTTCGTCGTCCCGCTCGTCGGTATCCCAGGGCGGCTCGTCCGCATCGACGCCGTCCGTCTCAGCGCCGCCCACGAGCACCTCGCGGCCGCGGCTGCCGCCTTGGTCTGGCCCGATCACGCCGCGCGCTTCCATCAAGTCGATGAGCCGCGCCGCCCGGCTGTAGCCGATGCGCAGCCGGCGCTGCAAGAGCGACACAGAGGCGCGACCCGCCTTGCTGACAACCTCCACGGCGTCCTCGTAGAGGTCATCCTCGTCCTCTGACTGCCGCTGTTGAGCGATCAAATCATCCCACAGCGGAGTCTGCACGATGTCCTCCGGACGCGGCGGCGGCGCTGCGGGCAGGCCGCCCGGCGCCACTGGGGTCATGCCCTCCTCGCTCAACACCTCGCCCTCGGTCACCCGCGCCCCCTTCCAATAGCGCACCAGCTTCTCCAGCTCGCTGTCTGAGACGAAACAGCCCTGCAAGCGCTCCAGCTTGCTGCTGTCAGGGCGCATGAAGAGCATGTCGCCGCGGCCCAGCAACGCCTCAGCGCCGGGCGTGTCCAGGATCACACGGCTGTCGATCTGGCTGGTGACGGCAAAAGCGATGCGCGCCGGGAAGTTGGCCTTGATCAGCCCGGTCACGACGTCCACACTGGGGCGCTGGGTGGCGATGATCAGATGGATGCCGGTCGCGCGCGACATCTGGGCCAGACGACAGATGTAGCGCTCGACGTCGTCGGGTGCAGCCATCATCAAGTCGGCCAGCTCGTCGATGACCACGACCATGTAGGGCAAGATCGGCTCGCCTTTTTTGCTGAGCTTCTCGTTGTAGGCCTCCAGGTTGCGCGCGCCGACCTGCGCAAAGAGCTTGTAGCGGCGATCCATCTCACGCGTTGCCCAGCTTAGTAAGGGCACCACACGGTCCAGCTCAACCACCACAGGCGCCAACAGGTGAGGAATGCCGTTGTAGGTGGTCAGCTCTACCATCTTGGGATCGACCATCAAGAAGCGCAACGTGTCCGGCGTGTGGGTGAACAGCAAGGTGGCGATAATCGAGTTGACACAGACGGACTTGCCAGAGCCCGTCGCGCCGGCGATCAACAGGTGGGGCATGCGGCCTAAGTCCGCCACGGCCGGCTGACCGGCGGTGTCCTGGCCGAGCGCGATCTTCAACGGGCTGTCCATCTGACGAAAGGTGTCGCTCTCGAGCACCCCGCGCAACGAGACCAGCGTCTTGTGCATGTTGGGCACTTCCAGGCCCACCAGCGGCCGGCCCGGCACCGGCGCTTCGATACGAATCGGGGAAGCAGACAAGGCCAGCGCCAGATCGTTGCTCAACGCCTGGATCTTGGAGACCTTGATCTTGACGCGCTCGTACTTCTCGACCTCGTCCTCCACCACCTGCTTGATCATGTCTTCGGTGATGGGCCGGCGGCCGCTGCCGTAACCGCGCTGTTTGAGGATCTGCTCGGCCTCGCGGCGTAGCTCGTCGGTGGTCTTGCGCCGTTGGCGATAGCCGGGTTGCAGGCCGTACTGCGTCACAGCCGGACCCTGGTTGGCTTCGACGACGCGCACCGGCACGCCGAAGTCGGCCAAGGTCTGCTCGATGATACGCGCCCGCTCGCGGATCTCGTCGCGGCTGATCTCCACCTCGGCAGCGTCGTCCAGGATGTCGGCCACGGTGGGCAAACGCCACGCTTGCCCACCGCCGATGATGCGCGGGAAGAGGTTATCGGCCGAGCCGGGCGCCGGCCGCGGCTGGCTGGGGGCGGCCGGCGCGGCGCCGGCGGTGTCCTTGCCGATCACGCGCGGCGCGGCGTCGCTGCGCGGCGCGCCGTTGCCGCCGATCACCAGCGCCGGCAGCTCATCATCCTCGTTCTCCTCACGCTGCCAACGCCGCGTCCAGCCCGCGAGCCAAAGCTGCAGGCTGCGCCGCCAGGACGGCTGACCCGAAGGCAGCGGCGGGCCGGCCAGATCGGGCGGCTGCTGCATGCCGGCGGCGCGGCGCAGATCGATGGCGTCGCGTAGCTGGCCGATCCAGGCAAAGGCAAACAGCCCCGTGCCCACCAACAAGGGTCCGACCAACAGGGTGAGACCAGTCAGCCCGGCAAGGATCACCACAATCCAGCCAAGGGTGCGCCCTACGGTCTGCAACAGGATATCGCTCAGCGCCCAGCCGAGCAGCCCCCCGCCGCTGCCCGCCAACGCCACCTGCTTAGCGTTCACGCTGTCCACATCCATGTGCAGCCCGGCAACCACGGCGAGCAACACCATGAGCCCGCCCAGCAGCCGCCGCCAATGCGTTTCGTGCAGCTTGCCGATCCCGCGCAACACGGCCCATACCCCAAGGCCGATCATCATGAAGGGCAGCAAGAGGATAGCACCGCCCACCGCCGTGCGCAGCAACTTCAGCCACCACCCCGTCACCACTCCTTGGCGCGGCGAAATAAGCGCCAACAACGTGAACAGCCCAAGCAGGACGAGAACCGAGCCCCAGACCTGGCTCTCGAGCACCCAGCCGGTCTTGCGGGGCGCCGGTGGCTTTTTCTTGCTGCGACGATTGCCTTTGCTGGTCATGGCTTACCAACGATAACTCAGATGCCGGTCACCGTCCGTCGGTGAATGCAACGGCAAAGCAGACTAGCTGCCTCCACGGCCGACTACCCGAGGGGACGTCGCCGGGAGTAACAGGTGGCGATTGAGCAATAGAACAAACGTGCATATTATAGCACACAACGGCGCGGACCGAAAAGCGCAGCCGCGCTCATAGCTCCAGCACAACAGGCAAGATCATCGGCCGGCGGCGCGTTTCGTTGTAGATCAGCTCGCTCAGCGCTTCCTTGATCAGATTGGACATGGCCGAGGTCGGCACATCATGCTGCAACACTTTCCAGATGGCCTGTTTGGCCAGCTGGATCAACCCATCGGCATCGCGCAGATAGACGAAACCGCGCGACAGGATCTCCGGCCCGGCCAGCACGGTACCGCTTTGCGCGTCGACACCCAGAATCGCGACCACAAAACCGTCCTGTGATAGATGATGGCGGTCGCGCAAGACAACCTGACCGACGTCGCCCACGCCCAGCCCATCCACCAGCACATGGCCCTCGGTGACTCGCTCGGCCAGCCACGCCGCTTCGGCCGTGAATTCCACCACCTGGCCGCTCTCGACGACAAAGATGTGCTCCGGCGGAATGCCCATGGCGACTGCGGTGCGGCCATGCAGCACCAGATGGCGATACTCGCCGTGAATCGGAATGAAGTAGCGAGGTCGCACCAGGTTGAGCAACAGCTTGTGATCCTCGCGGCTGCCATGCCCACTGACATGCACGTTGGGGTCTAGCTCGTTGTAGAACACATCGGCGCCCAGCCGGAAGAGGTTGTCGATGGTGCGATTGATCGGTTCCTCGTTGCCGGGAATAGGCTGCGCCGAGAGAATTACCGTGTCGCCTGGCCGGATGCTGATGCGATGATCCTCCATACTCATGCGCACCAGGGCCGATGTGGGCTCCCCCTGGCTACCCGTACAAACGATCACCACCTCTTGATCGGGCAGACGTTCCATCTCATCGAAGGTGAGCAGCTCGCCGGGCGTCACGTCGATGTAGCCCAGGCTGGCGGCCATGCGCACATTTTCGCGCATGGAGCGGCCTACCAACCCTAACCGCCGGCCACACCGCCGCGCTAGTTGTAGCACCTGCTGCACGCGCGAGATGTTAGAGGCAAAGGTGGCGATGAAGACGCGACCAGGCGCCGTACGTAGAATGCGCTCGAAGGTGGCCTCGATCTGTTTTTCCGACGGCGTGAAACCGCTTACCTCGGCGTTGGTAGAATCCGACAATAGCAACAAAACGCCGCGATCGCCCAACGCCTGCAGCTTGGCGTAATCCGTCAACTTGCCGTCCACAGGGTGCTGGTCGAACTTGTAGTCCGATGAATAGACCACCAGGCCCACCGGCGTGGTCACGGCAACGCCCACCGTGTCGGGGATGGAATGACAGACGTGGAAGAACTCGACGGTGAACGGCCCAAGGTGCAGCACGTCGTCAGCGGTGATGGTTTGCAACTCAGCGCCGTTCAACAGGCCGCGCTGCTTGAGCTTGATCTCGGCCAGACCGCGCGTCAGTCGCGTCGCATAGACCGGCGCATCGATGACGCTCAACACGTAGGGCAGCGCGCCGATGTGATCCTCGTGGCCGTGGGTGAGAATGATGCCCAGCACCCGCTCGGCGCGCTCTGCCAGGTATTGCACATCAGGGATGACGATGTCTACCCCCAGCATATCACTTTCCGGAAACATGAGCCCGGCGTCGATGACCAGCAAATAGCCATCGTACTCCAACACCATCATATTCTTGCCGATCTCGCCCACGCCGCCGAGCGGGATGACACGCAGGACGCTGTCGGGCGAGGTGTTCAGACGTGCAGCAGGTTCCAGCAAAGGGCGCCTCCGAGAACACAAGAAAGTCAGGAGCAACTATTCAGCCACAGGTGCCGGGCACTGGAGTCTGCGTTGACAGGGGTGCCCGCAGAGCCGCTTAAGCTGCAAACCGGTCGCAAGTGCCGGCACTTGGGGAGTTGCGATCAGGCAGGGAAACGAGGAAAAAGCAGGTTGATGGCCGTAAAGCTGCTCATGATTAGAAAAGGCTGAGCTGCTGCCAGTCGTCGTCCGGCGTGGCCGTCGGCGCCGCTGCTGTCTGGGGTGCCAGCTCGGCCAACAACTCGGCGATCTTGGCGAAGTCCTGCTTGATGGCCTCCATCCACTGCGCCTGCCGCAGCGCAGCCGCCGGGTGAAACAACGGGACGTAGGCCACATCGCCTTCGCGCTTGACCTGGCCGTGAATGCGGGTGATCGACTGGTTGGGAAAATAGCGCGCCATCGAGTAACGGCCCAAGGTGACGATGATCTTGGGCCGAATCAACGCGATCTGGCGCTCCAGGTAGGGCCGGCAGGCTTCCAACTCGTCCGGCAAGGGATCGCGATTGCCCGGCGGCCGACATTTGACGACATTGGCGATGTACACCTGCTGGCGACGCAGGCCAATGCCATGCAGCAGCTCTTCCAGCAAGGCGCCAGAAGGCCCGACAAAGGGACGACCTTGCCGATCCTCGTGAAAGCCCGGCCCCTCGCCGATGAACATCAAGACCGCGTCTTCGGGCCCCTCGCCGGGCACGGCGCGCGTTCTTCCTCGGGCCAGGCGGCATTTTTGGCAAGCGCGAATCTCGTCGGCAAGCTTTTCCAGTTCCGTCACGTCGACCTCCTGAGCGTGTTGGGCATCCGTTGCGGGCGGGCCTCCATTCTACCGCACACCGCCTCATTTGTCTAAGAGCAAACTGACCGAAACCTGGACGGAGGTTCTGCCGTACAGCAAAATAGACGGCTTACTGATTGCGAGGCGCTCGACAGATCACAGCAGGCGCCAGATGGCGGAAAACGCCCGGCCTGTCCAGCGTCAAGCGGCAGGACGGTGCACTCCTTGGCAGTTTGACGCCGAGGATGCGGAAGTTGGCAGCGCCCCAGCCCATTCATTACCCCAGGAGGACGCCATGCAAGACAAATCGAGCAGCAACAATCGCACCCTATGGATCGTTTTGGCCGTATTGGCAGTCATCGTATGCTGCTGCCTGGCCCTGTCGGTGGGAATGCTCGCAGCAATTCGGGCCGGCTTCGCGCGCGCTGAAAACTGGCCTGTCCTTGCTCCTACCACCGTCACCACCAGCCGCTCGGTCGAGCAAAGCTTCGCCGTTGCCACGCCGGCCCGTCTGGTGGTCGATCTGGACGTCGGAACCCTCGAGATCGTCGCCGCCGACCAGGACACCATCACGGTGTCGGCCCAAATCGAGGTGCGCGGGGGCGATCGCCTGAATGCGGCCAGGCTGCTGGACGAAGTGCGCTTCGACGCCTCGCAGTCCGGCGCCACGGTGACCGTGACGGGCGGTTGGCCGCTCGGCGCGAACTGGCGCGGGGCCAGTCCGCAGATCGACGTGCGCATCACCGTGCCGCAGCGCACAGACGTTGTCATTGAAATGGATGCGGGGGACGTTGCCTTGTCGGGTACCCAGGGTGCTGTGGACATCACCGCGGACGTGGGACGTGTCCGTCTCAGCGATGTGCAGGCCGTCGAGGAGCTCGTGGTGGCGACCAACGTTGCGGAGATCAGCTTCAGCGGCCCTTTGACCCCTGGCGCCAGCTACAACTTGACGAGCAACGTGGGCGCGCTGCGCATGGTGCTGCCTGCCGACAGCGCCTTTGCCATCGACGCGGCCAGCAATGTCGGTGCGGTCACGGTAGGCTTTGATGTTGTGGGCGAGACCAATCAACAGATGGTTGGCCGGTCTGTGCGCGGCGTAGTGGGCGGCGACGACCGCACCACCCTGTACCTGCGCTCAGACGTGGGCGCCATCAGCGTGCAGCCTGAATAGGGCGTCACCCGGCTGGCATCAGCAAACGACCCCTCACAACGGCTCTGCTCGCCCGCGCTGTGCAACGACCTGGGCCAGCGCGCATGGTTTCTGCGTGCGATCATCCTGCGCCGCCGGCAAGACGAACTTTGTCCACAAGACCAGCCGCGCCGCGATCAGGATATCCCGGCTGAGCCACTGCGGCCACACGCCTGGCGCTCGGCGCTTCCTTTGGCTGAGCGCGGTCTCGTGCGTCTCACACCGCGCCGTGCTTGCGCCGGCTGGCATAGGTGATGTCCTCCGCCAGAGCATAACCGGCCTTGCGGAACAGCGCCAGCGATGCCTCGTTCCAATCCTCGATCAGCGCGGCCCAGATGTCGATGCCCAGCGCCTGGAAGTGTTCCTCGCACAGGCGGATCAGCCGCAGAGCCAGCCCCTGGCGGCGATAGTGCGGATCCACGGCCAGGCGATTGATCCACCCCTTGCGGCTGTCGTGCGTAGCCAGGGCCACCGCCACCAGCTGCTCCCCGGCGCGCAGGCCGAGCGGGGTTTGGACGCCGCTGGCCATCTGCCGTGCGAAAGCTTCCGGGCTGTCGCGCCCTTCCGGCCGGATGTGCAGCCCGGCGCGGCGCCAAAGGTCGAGGATTTCGGCGTAGTGCGTAACGTCAAGAGCAACGGCTTGGAAATGTGTCGGTTCGTGCATCTCCCGTCTCGTGTTCTCCTGGTGAGAATTCCGCGCAGATGCCGGGCATTATACTCTCGGCCTGCCGGCCAAGCAACTCAATGCCAGCTATGAGCCTTGGCCATCTTCCCCTTCGTAGTGGCGACTTCAGTCGCCTGAGTCGCCTTCGTAGAAGCGACTTATGGCAACTATTCAGCCCTAGGTGCCGGGCACTTAAGGCTGCGCTGGCCAGGGCGTCTGCAGAGCCGGCTCAAGCTGTAAACCGGTCACAAGTGCCCGGCAC
>DAOUBX010000108.1:0-18345 GCA_034432445.1 Anaerolineales bacterium | reverse complement strand
CGGCATTTGTAGGCGATTTGCGACCTAGGTTGGCTTCGCAGACACGTTTGCAAACCGGAATCCAAATGCCCGGCACCTATGGCTGAGTAGTCACGCCCGGCAAAGGAATCTACCGTGCTCCAGCTGAACAACATCGAAGTCATCTACAACGACGTCATCCTCGTGCTCAAGGGCCTGTCGCTGGAAGTCAAACAGGGCCAGATCGTGGCGCTGCTGGGAGCCAACGGCGCTGGCAAGTCCACGACACTGAAGGCCATTTCGGGCCTACTTAAGCCTGACGACGGCAAGGTGACCGATGGCAGCATCGAGTTCCTTGGCCAGCCGATCCACAACCGCGACGCCGAGGATATCGTCCGCGCCGGCATCTTTCAGGTCATGGAGGGACGACGCGTGTTCGAGCACCTGACGGTGGAGGAGAACTTGCTCGCCGGCGCCTACACGCGACGCGACCGACGTCAGCTGCACCGCGACATGGAACGCGTGTATGAGTACTTTCCGCGCATGCTACAACGCCGCCACCAGCAAGCCGGCTTCCTGTCGGGCGGCGAACAGCAGATGCTGGCTATTGGCCGAGCACTCATGGCCAACCCCAAATTGATGCTGCTCGACGAGCCGTCGCTGGGATTGGCGCCTTTGTTGGTGCGTGAGATCTTCGACATCATCAAGCGCATCAACGTCGAGCAAGGCACCACCATCCTGGTGGTTGAACAAAACGCCACCTTGGCGCTCGGCATTGCCGACTACGCCTACATCATGGAAAACGGCCGCGTCGTGCTTGATGGCGTCCCCGCCATACTCAAAGAAAACGAAGACGTCAAAGAGTTCTATTTGGGCCTCAGCGATGTCGGCCACCGCAAATCGTACCGCGACGTGAAGCACTACAAGCGGCGCAAACGCTGGCTGTCATAGCCATGCGGAACTGCTCAGGCGCCCGGTAGTTGCGACCGATTTGCGGTGCAACCTGGCTGCGCTGCTGCCATTGTCAGCGCGGATTCAAGTGTCCGGCACCTGGGGCTGGGTATTCACCCCCTGGGCGATTTGCGGTAGCTCATGCAAGGCCGGTAGAGGCAACGGCGCACCTGGGCCGGCGCACATGGGCTGCCACCCGTCGTTATGGGCGCAAACACCATGAGCAACAGCACTTCATCCCCCCTCCGCTCTCCCTATTTCAACGCCGCACACGAAACCATGCCCGCCGCGCAGCGCACGGCCTGGCTCGACGAAAAACTGCAAGCCGTCGTTCGGCATGCGTTTTCCGAGGCGCCCGGCGTGCGCGCGGTGCTGGAGCGCGCAGGCTTGTCGCCTGTGGACGTGTCATCCGTGGCCGATCTGGATAAGGTGCCAATCACGCGCAAAGATGAGCTGGTGGAACTGCAGCGGGCCGCCCCACCTTTTGGCGGCTTTCTCGGCGTACGACTGACCGCTGTCAAGCGTATTTATCAATCGCCGGGCCCGCTGTACGACCCAGAAGGCAACGTGCCCGATTACTGGCGCTGGGCGCAAGCGTTGCATGCAGCGGGCTTTCACTCTGCCGACATTGTTCAGAACACAGCCTCGTATCACATGACGCCGCTGGGTTTCATGTTCGACGAGGCGCTGCGCTTGCTGGATTGTACGGTGGTGCCTGCCGGTCCCGGCAACACGCAGGCGCAGCTCCAGATCATGCGCGAGCTGGGCGTTACCGCCTACACCGGCATGCCCAGCTACCTGATGAAACTCGTCGAACAGGCCGAGGCCGACGGGTGGAACTGGCAACGCGATTTTCGCCTGCAGAAAGCCTTCGTCATCGCCGAACCGTTTCCCCCCTCGTTGCGTCGGGCGCTTCAGGCGCGCGGCATCGTGGCGCGCGAGGGGTACGGCACGGCCGAGACCGGCAATCTCGGCTTCGAATGCGGCGAGGGCCCTGGCTGGCACATTCCCTACGACGTGATCGTGCAGGTGGTAGATATCAACACCGGGCACGCCTTGCCACCGGGTGTGGCGGGGGAAGTCGTCGTGACTTTGTTGGACCCCACCTACCCTCTGATCCGCTTCGGCACCGGCGACTTGTCAGCCATGATGGCCGAACCTTGCCCCTGTGGTCGGACAACGCCCCGGCTGGTAGGCTGGCTGGGACGCATTGGCCAGGCCGTGAAAGTGCGCGGCCTCTTCGTTCATCCGCGCCAGATTGCACAGGTCATGCAACGCTTTCCGGGTGTGGCCCGCTTCCAAGGCGTGGTGGACCGCCCCCAAACCATGGATCGGCTCACCATCCGGCTAGAGCCGGCGCCGGGCACGGACCTCGCCTCAGACCTCGTTGCCATCGAGCGCGCGCTCCACGATGTTCTCAAGATGTCGGTGCAGCTCGAGGTGAACCCTGTCGGCGCCATTCCGGCAGATGCGGCGCCGTTGGTCGACCAGCGCACGTGGCAGTAATCTGCCTGGCCGGCGGTGGCCGGCGCGCGGTAGCCTGATCGTAACAGGTTCCCAGTCGCCCACCGAACTTGGGGCATGGGCAGTTTTTCTTACCCCGCAGCGCTTGAGGCGTTACTGTCCCTCCTCGTTTGACAGCCCATGGGGGTCATGCTATGCTAGCAGCGCCATGAATGTCTATCTCGAAACCCTTGGTTGTCGCTTAAACTTCGCCGAAATGGATGCCTTAGGCCGCCAACTCACTGCGGTTGGCCATCAGGTGGTGCCAAACCCTACCGATGCCGATGTGTGCATCCTCAACACCTGTGCTGTCACCGGGGAAGCGACGCGCAAGTCGCGTCAGTGGACGCGGCGGCTGGTCCGCGCCAACCCGGCAGCGCATTTGCTGATCACCGGCTGCTACGCTACTCTAGCGCCGGACGAGGCGCGCAGTCTGCCGGGCGTGGCGCTTGTTGTGGACAACCGACGCAAAGACGCGCTGGCCGATCTGCTGCAGGAGTGGGCGGTGGATCTGGACCGCGAAAGCTGGCGGCGTTTGCAACCGGACGCTGCGCCACACCCGCTGGCGCGCACGCGCGCTTTCGTCAAGGTACAGGATGGCTGCAACAACCGCTGCACCTTCTGCATCGTCAGCCAACTGAGAGGCGCCGAGCGCAGCCGGCCCATCGCCGACCTGGTGGCCGAGATCAAGCAACTGGGCGCCAGCGGCTACCAGGAAGCTGTGTTGACCGGCGTGCACCTGGGCGGCTTTGGCCGCGACATCGGCGTCAGCCTTTCGGCGCTCGTCGCAGCCATTCTGGAGCAGACGGATGTGCCGCGCTTGCGCCTCAGCTCGTTGGAGCCGTGGGACCTGTCGGCCGATTTCTTTGCACTGTGGGCACAGAGCAACGGCCGCCTGTGTCCTCACCTGCACCTGCCTGCGCAGTCCGGCAGCGATCGCGTTTTGCAGCGCATGGCCCGGCGCAACCGCACGGATGATTTCCGTCGCCTAGCCGATGAGGCGCATCGCCGCATCCCTGATCTGGTGATCACTACCGACCTGATCGTCGGCTTTCCCGGCGAAACCGACGCTGATTTTGCCGCGAGCTTACAGTTCGTCGAAGAAATGCGCTTTGGTCACGTGCACGTCTTTCCCTACTCGGCGCGCACGGGCACGGCCGCTGCGCGTTTCGGCGACCAGGTGCCGGCGGCGGTGCGGCGTGAGCGTGCGGCAGCCATGCACGAGACTGCCCAGCGCACGGCTGAGGCCGTCTGGCGCAGTTTTGTCGGTCAAACACGGCCTGTGCTCTGGGAACAGGCCGAGCCTGACGGCGATGGCCACCTCTGGAGCGGTTTGACCGATAACTACCTGCGCGTGCTGACAGCGGCGCCCGCCGACAGCGATCTGAGCAATCGCATCACGCCCGCGGCTCTGCGGCGCTGGGAGAACGGCCTGGTCTGGGCCGAGATCGCTGGTTGCTGAAGCGGGCCGACTTTTTCGATAGCTTCGCTCCTAGCGGCGAGACGAGGAGTTTCCTATGTCGCCAGATTGCATCTTCTGCAAGATCGTGGCCGGCGAGATCCCGGCCGAGATCGTCTACCGCGACGATTACGTGACCGCGTTTCACGACATTCGACCCGCGATGCCGGTCCACGTGTTGATCATCCCCAACCAACACATCGACTCTCTGGCGGCGCTGCAAGACGAGCACGCGGCCGCCGTCGGACACGTGCTCACAGCCGCGCACAAGGTAGCGGCCGCGGTGGGTGTTGCCGAAAGAGGCTATCGCCTGTCCATCAACATGGGGCGCGATGCCAACCTGGTCGTCTACCACCTGCATGCACACCTCATGGGCGGCCGGCGCATGGGGTGGCCGCCCGGTTGATTGCCCGGCGTGGCGCCTGCAATAGCCGCCAGCGGCCTGCGACCGCCGCCTGTCGACGTACCGCCCTCTGCCCGTGGTTGGCCCCCTAAGGCGCGGCGCAGTCTTGGCTCCTCGGCAGGCCAGTGCCACCGCCGTTGGTGTTGCCCGACTTCCTGATCGCGGACCAAGCGAGAAAGCTGATGAGCGTTTTGGCACTCTATAGCAACAAAGGCGGTGTCGGCAAGACCGCTGCGGCCGTCAACCTTTCCTATCTGGCTGCCCAGTCGGGATTGAGCACGCTGCTGTGCGACCTCGATCCACAGAGCTCCGCCACCTTCTACTTTCGCGTGCAGCCCCGCCTCAAAGGGGGCGTCAAGGGCTTCGTCAAGGATGCCAAAACGTTGGAGCAGAACGTCAGAGGCACCGACTACCGCGGCCTTGACCTGCTGCCGGCAGACTTCGCCTTGCGCAACCTGATGGTGGACTTGAAGGAGTCCAAGCACCCCAAGAGTCAGCTGCGGCGCGCCTTGGAACCGCTGCGCGACCTGTATCATGTCATCATCTTGGACACGCCGCCTACGCTCAGCTTTCTAGCCGACCAGCTCTTTCGCGCTGCTGATTGCCTATTGGTGCCGCTGATTCCTACACCCTTGTCGCTGCGCGCGCATGAGCATTTGCTGGCGTTCTTGAGCGAGGCCAGCTTTGACCTGCGCCGCGTGCACACCTTCTTCTCCATGGTCGACCGACGCAAGAAGCTCCACCGGGAACAGATGGCCCTGGCGACAAGCCAGTTCGACGGTCTATTACAAACAGCCATCCCCTACCTGGCCCAGGTCGAGCGCATGGGCGTCGTGCGCCAACCCTTGCCGGCCTATGCCGCGCGTTCGGAGGCCACTGCCGCTTATCGCAGCTTGTGGGCCGAGATCGCAGCCGTGTTGCCGGGTTTGCCAACGGCGGCCTCGACGTCTGGCTGAACCGTAGCCCGCGCCATCGGCCAGCCAGGGACGCGGTGATCGGCGGAACTAGTACGCCCAGGAGAGCATTGCGTGACACACCTGTTGGAATTCCCAGACAACTTCCTGTGGGGCGCAGCCACAGCTGCGTATCAAGTCGAAGGCGCCTGGCAGGCCGACGGCAAGGGTGAGTCGATCTGGGATCGCTTCAGTCACACCCCGGGCAAGGTGCGCAACGGGGACACCGGCGACATCGCTTGCGATCATTACCACCGCTACCCGCGCGACATCGAGTTGATGCGCGAGCTCGGTCTAGGGGCGTATCGCTTCTCGATCGCCTGGCCACGCGTGCTGCCCCGCGGCCGCGGCGCGGTCAACCCCGCCGGCCTGGATTTCTACGACCGTCTAGTAGACGCGCTGCTGGCGGCCGGCGTGCAGCCGTTCGTCACGCTGTATCACTGGGACTTGCCCCAGGCGCTGCAGGACTTGGGCGGCTGGGACAATCGGGACGTGGCGCGCTGGTTCGTCGATTACGCCGACGTGGCATCGCGACGGCTGGGCGACCGCGTGCAGGGCTGGATCACGCACAACGAGCCGTGGGTCGTGGCGTTCATGGGCCACTTCTACGGCGAGCATGCGCCAGGCCAGCGCGACCTGGCGCTGGCCCTGCGCGTGGCGCACAACGTGTTGCTCTCCCACGGGCTGGCGCTGGAGCCGCTGCGCGCCAACAGCCGGCACGCGCAAGTGGGCATCACGCTCAACCTCTACGCCGTACACCCGGCCGGCGACCGCGCCGTAGACTTGGAGGCCGCGCAGCGCAACGATGGCTGCATGAACCGCTGGTTTCTGGACCCCCTGTTGCGCGGCAGCTATCCGGAAGACATGGTCGCCTGGTACGGACGCAGCGCGCCGCAGCCGCAACCGGACGACCTGAGGATCATCGCTCAAGCTATCGACTTCCTGGGTGTGAACTACTACACGCGCAGCGTGGTGAAGGCCGACGACGGCGACACCTTCCTGCGCCTTGCGCCGGTGCAGCCGCCCGGCGAGTACACCACCATGGGCTGGGAGGTCTATCCGGAGGGGCTCTACGAGCTGCTCACCCGCCTGCACCGCGAGTACGGGGTTGGTCAAATCTACATCACGGAAAACGGCGCGGCGTTCGCTGATGTGGTCGGGCCTGACGGTGCGGTGCGCGACGCTCGCCGCG
Source organism: Anaerolineales bacterium (assembly GCA_034432445.1). Taxonomy (GTDB): domain Bacteria; phylum Chloroflexota; class Anaerolineae; order JAAEKA01; family JAAEKA01; genus JANWYQ01. The sequence continues at coordinate 11,926 of DAOUBX010000108.1, read as the reverse complement.
AGGCCTATCTGCGCAGCCACTTCGTACAGGCGCACCGCGCCCTGGCCGAAGGCGTGCCGCTGCGCGGCTATTTCGTGTGGTCACTGCTGGACAACTTCGAGTGGGCGTGGGGCTATCAGCAGCGCTTTGGCCTCATCTACGTGGACTTTGCTACGCAGCAGCGCATCATCAAGCAAAGCGGTCGCTGGTATGCGCGGGTGACGCGGGAGAACGGCGTGGCGCCCTGACAGGTTTTTTGCCGCGAATTGTGCTTGACAAAGAACAAATGTTCTGATAGAATGGCATCAGAACATTTGTTCTTTTTATTTTGTCCGTACCTGCCTTGCTTGCGCGCCGGAGGTCCCCGTGTGATGCGCAACAGCGAGCCACGTTGCAGCGTGGCTGCGGGATCCCGGCGAGACGACCCTTAAGCGCTACTACAGAGAAGGACGCCACATCCGCCGCCTGCGGCCAGCCAACCCGCGCTATCCCGATCGCCATGAGGAGGAGACAAACGTCCTCGTGCACGGGAAGGTGGTTTTGATCATTCGTCGTTAGCCGTGTTATGCAGCGAGCACTTCGTTAGTCAGCAGTCAATAATCAGCAGTCAATCTGGGACCTTAGCTTGATGAGATGTTGCACGAAAGGAGGATGAGCTGTCGCTGTCCTGGTTGCTGCCAGGAGGAATGCGATGCGCAGGAGACTGGAAATGCAAGCTGATCGGATTGAGGCGGTCATGGCATCGCATCGGGTGCCTGGCCGAGTGTGGGGTGGCACGGTCACCCCGCGTTTTGTACGTTTTCAACTGACCACCGGCCTGGGCGTCAAAGTCAACAAGGTAGCCCAGCTTTCCGAGGAAATCGCCATGAGCTTGGGCGTGCCCTCGGCGCGGGTGTACCGCCAAAACGGCGCCATTCAGGTGGAAGTGCCGCTGGAGCGGCCCCAAGGGGTGCGCTTGAGCGTCCTGCGCCAGCGCCTGCGGCCGGCCAGCATCCCGCCGGTGACCGCGGTGCTGGGCGTGGACGAGGAGGGGACGCCCCTCCTGTTGCGGCTCACCAGCCCGGATGTCGTGCACGTTTTGGTGGCAGGCACCACCGGCTCAGGCAAGACCGCGCTGGTGCGCACCTTGCTGCTCAGCCTGGCGCTGTACAACCGCCAAGGCGTCGTGCAATTGCTGCTGATCGACCCCAAAGGTCGCGGCTTCAGTCCCTTGGCCGGCCTGCCCCACGTCTTGGGGCGGATAGCGGCCAGCGCCGAGGAAGGCGCACAAGCACTGACCTGGTTGGTCGCCGAGATGGAGCGCCGCGACCGTGAGCGCATCAGCCAGCCGGCTATCGTCGTGGCTGTGGACGAGCTGGCGGACCTGTTGGCGGTGGGCGGCAAGGCAGTGGAAGAGGCGCTGATGCGTTTGGCGCAGCGCGGTCGCGAGGCAGGCATTCATCTGGTGTGCGCCACACAGAAGCCGGCCGCAACGGTCATGAGCGGCGTGCTGAAGGCCAACTTCCCGGTACGGCTGGTGGGCGCAGTCGCCAGCGCCGACGATGCGCGGGTGGCGGCTGGCGTAGCTGGCACAGGCGCCGAGAAACTGCTGGGCCGCGGCGACTTCTTGCTGGTGGCCAAGGGCGAAACCGTGCGCTTTCAGACGGCCTATGCCAGTGAGACAGAGATCGCCCAGATGGTCACAGCGCTGCACAGCAACGGCAGGCGCCAGTTGTCAGGGCCGGTGGCCGCTGCGCAATAGACGATCGATGTTGTCCCAACAAACCCCCTCCGAGGCGCAACCATGAAGAAACTACTCGGCTTCTCCCTCTTGGCCGCCAGCGTCACCCTGGCGATCATCATCGGCCAGCGCATGAGCACCGACGCCATGGCCGTAGCGATCGGCGTGGTCTTCGGCGTGGCCGCGAGCATTCCAACAAGTCTGCTCATCGTCGCTGCAACCCGCTCACGCCGCGAAGAACCGATTACCTATCACCGACCTGACTTCACACCAGGGCCGGTGCAGGCGCCTCCCCCGCAAATCTACATCGTCAGCCCTAACGGAAGCCAACAGGTGCCTGCGCCCTGGCAAGCGGCCGGCTTGTCGGCGCAATTGCCGCTGCCGCCCCACAGCTACGCGGCTGGCGAGTCCGGAAGGCGTTACAAGGTCGTCGGCGAAGACGAACATTGGCTGGACTGGGAAGATTGAGCAACAGGAGACCCAAGGCATGCACAGCAGTCGTGGTGAGACAATCGAGATTTTGGCGCGACGGTATGGCTATTTTCCCGCCGCTTTCCGCTGGCGCGGGCGGCGTTTTGCCGTGCTAACCGTCGAGAAGTGCTGGACGGCCGCCGGCCGGCGGCTCTTTCAGGTGCGCTGCATCGACGGCAGCTTCCTGCTCGAACAAACGGTGGCGAGTTCCGATGGAAGTGGCGCGGCTGAGCGCGCACAGTGGCGGGTCAAGCGTTGGCCGCTACGGCTATGGCTGCTGCGCGCACAGCGTGCTACGACGCCCCGTTACCCGCTGCCGCGCCGCCTGCGCCGGCCTTTGACCTATCGACGGATGGTGTCGGTGCCGAGTGCGGCAGCGTCTGCCCCGGCGCCGCGCAAGGATCGGCTATGGATACTTCAGGGCCAGCGCACGTGAGCTTGGGCTGGCTGTGGCTCGAAGACGACCCCAAAGCCAGTCTCGAGGCCAAGATTGCGCAGGCTGCGGGCCGCTTTCAAGAGAAGTTCGGGCAACCGCCGCGGCTGTGCTATGTCAACGCGCGCGTCCTGCCCGACCAGCAGATCATTTGTGGCCGCGTGCAAGTGGTCAGGGCGACCAACGTGCTGCCCGGGCACTTCTTGTTTGTAGTTGAGGGACAACCGGCGCAGAGCGCATAACGGCAAAGGGGGGCGGGCTCAGCTGCGCGGCGGACGGGTAGACCGTGTTGGCTTGCAGTGTCTAGCCGCGCACAAGACGCCACAAGGGGGGGCCGAAAATGGCGATGGCCACGCCGACAGAGCCGATCACGGCCAGCAGCAGCGCGCCGCCGGCGCAATCTTTGGCGATGCGCGCCAGCTCGTTGTAGTCGGGCGACACCAGGTCCACGACGGCCTCGATGGCGCTGTTGACGGCCTCGAGGGCGAGGATGGTGAAGATCGTGAACACGAGCACCGCCCACGCCTCAGCGGGAAGACGCAGCCAGGCCGCGGCCAACAAGACCACTGCGCCGGCCGCGAGCTCGATCCACGTGTTACGCTGGGTGCGCACGGTGTAGACAACGCCGTGCACCGCGCAGGTGAAGGAGTGCCAACGGTTGCGGCTCTTCATGGGGCTTGCTCACGCCAGGCGAGCCGGTGCAATCGTAATGCCGAGCACGGCAAGGGCTGCCTCTTGCTCGGCCCACATGATGGCTTCTTCCTCCGGTGTGGCATGATCGTAGCCGAGCAGGTGCAAGGCGCCATGCACTGCCAGCAGGCAGAGCTCATCCTCGATGCTGTGTCCGGCGCTGTTCGCCTGGCGTTCTGCCATGGGGTAGGAAATGACCACGTCACCCAAGTAGGTTTCAGCTTCAGGTGACTGAACAGAGGGGCCTGCGCGGTCGTCGTCTTCCCCTTGGCTGGGGAAAGAGAGCACGTCCGTAGGCGCGTTGACCCCGCGATAGGCGTGGTTCAGCTGCTGCAGCAGCTCGTCGTCAGCGATAACGAGCGACATTTCGCCACCGGCAAAGCCGGCCTGGGTCAGCGCGGCTTCGACGGCCAGCAGCAGACGTTCTGTCGGCAGCCGGTCGGCATAGGCGGCCAACGCTTGCACGACAATCGGTTCCTCCGTCAAGTAAAGCAACGACGGAGCAGCTTCTTCATTGGGCAATGGGGGGGGCAGTGGCTGTTGCATCACCGGTGACCAGTTGGGGCGTGACCTTGATCTCAGGATACTTGATGCGTGGGTGATGGACTCCCTGCAGTGACTGCACGAACACCTGGCGAATCGTCTCCAGATCGCGCAGGGTGAGATCGCTATCGGCCAGCTCACCCTCCACCAGGCGCTGGTTGATGATCTTGCTCACCACCTCTGCGACACCCTCGCGCGAGTCAGGACGTTCGGCGCGCACGGCGCTTTCACAGCTGTCTGCCAACATGAGGATGGCAGTCTCCTTGGACTGGGGTCGCGGGCCCGGATAACGAAAGTCCTTCTCGTCGACCACCTCGTCGCCGGCTAGCTCTTGCGCCGCATGATAGAAATAGCGCACGAGGCCTGTGCCTTGGTGTTCGGCGATGAAATCCTGCAGGCGTCCCGGCAGCTTGTGGCGTCGCGCCATCTCCAGGCCATCACGCACATGGTTGATGATAATCTGTGCGCTCGACCAAGGGTCCAGTTGGTCGTGTGGGCTGGCGCCTTCCAGTCGGTTTTCGGCAAAGAAGTAAGGGCGTGCTATCTTGCCGATGTCGTGGTAATAGGCGCCCACGCGCGTTAGGAAGGCGTCGGCCCCGATTGCTTCGGCGGCTTGTTCGCTCAAGTTGCTCACCAACAACGAATGGTGGTAGGTGCCGGGCGCCTTCATCATCAAATCGCTGAGCAAGGGGTGATTTGGCCGCGACAGCTCCATCAGCCGCAGGGGAGTGGCAATGTCAAAGATGGCGCCCAACAGATAGAACCCGATCAGCGTAATGCTGGCCGCCAAGCCACCATTGACCACGCCTGCTGCCAGCAGTTGCAGGTAGCCGGTCAAATCCTGCTCGCCCAACGGCAGGCTGAAGGCTGTCACTGTCACAGCATTGACCAGCATCACAACAGCGCCGGCCCGCACAAAGTTGCTGGTGCGATCGGCGCGCCCCAGCGCCAGAGCGCCCAACAGAGAACCGAGCGCAGCGTACACGACCACAGGCACTGAACCGCCGCTCAAATAGGCCACCACGACAACGAAACTGAGCAGGACCAAGAAGGTCAAAGCGACGCCCAACAGCGGCGTGATCAGCATCGCCAGCGCAGCCAGGGGGAAGACGTAGGGCAGCAGCGTGTGATTGGGCAACATCAACGCCGCCAAGAACAGGAAGGTACCGAGCAGCGCTACCAAGAGCGCCAAGCGGCGTGGCTGCGCCAGGATCGACGGCGCAAAGCGCCACAAGTACAGACTGAAGGCGCAGGCGAACAGGACGGCGATCAACGTTGCTTGGAGCACCTGCCACCAATCCCAACTGGGCTGGTTCAGACCCAACGCCTCCAAAGCCTCGATATGCTGTTGGGTCACGATGTCGCCCTGGCGCACGATGATCTCGTTCTCTTCATAGCTCACGGTCTGAGGCACGACCTCGTTGCGCGCTTGTTGGCGTAAGGCTTCCGTGCGCTCAGTGTTAACCACCATGTTAGGTCGCAGCAGCGCCTGGACCAGGGCCGTGGCGGCCTGAGCTTCTTCCTCTCTTTCCAAATCGATAAAGCTGGGCACGCGGCGTTGGATAGCCGGCAGCTGCGTCTCGCGAATTTCACCCAGCATGATGGTGTTGAGCACATCCGGGACTTCCTGCTGGACGCGCGCCCAGGCATCTTCGTCCAGCATGAGAAGACGCTCCCAGTCTCCTGCGTTCAATTGGACATCGGGAATGGCTTGCAGCGACGCCAGTTTCTCCTCGGTAGTGCTCTCAGCGTCCTTGCGCACAGTGTCTATCAGTGCCAATACCTGCTGCGAACGGCGCACCTGGTCCAAGCGCACGCGGCGCTGCGGCTCAAAAACCTCCGCCACGCGGCGCTCTGCCAGTTGGCGCGCCTCTTCCGTCAGGCTATCGCTGATGAAAGCGATGTAACGTACTGCTCGAATGTCGGCAGGCGCGACGTCGCCGACCGCCAAGTCGAAACGACCGGCCAGCGGCCAGCGCACGGCAAGAGCCAACGTTACGATCAAAACAAGGACACCCCCAAAGGCAAGGGCGCTGACAAGCCTGCGCCAACGGGACTGGCGCGATCGGTCCTTGTTCTCCACAGGCAAGCCGGCAATCGGCTGGCTATTCATGTCCTGTCCTGTATCTCACATTGTGCACGCAGCACTTGGAGTGGCAGCCGCAGCTGCTGGCGTCGGGCACCAGCAGCCTGGAGCGCCCCGCACCCCGAGGTTACATGCTGGCCAGAAGATCGCGTGCGATTTGGTTGACCAGTTTACCATCGGCCTGGCCGCGCAAGCGCTCCATGGCCGGCCGCATCACCAGACCAACTTGCTTGGGATCGGTAGCTCCCACTTCGGCAATCACCTGGCGCACCACGGCGATGATCTCATCCTGGCTCAGCTGACGGGGCAGATACGCTTCAAGCACCGCCAGCTCAGCCTCCTCCTGGGCCACCAAATCCATCCGGCCTCCCTTGGTGAACTCGGCAATCGACTCGCGGCGTTGTTTGGCCTGTCGGCTCAACACGGCGAGCACCTCTTCTTCGGTCAAGGTAGCCTGTGGCCCTTCTTTGCCGCGTTTTTCCACCTCAGCGTTGAGAACGGCGGTCTTGGCGGAGCGCAGCGCCAGTTTGCGCACCTCGTCCTTGGCACGCATCGCCTCGGTCAGGTCATGGTTCAAGCGATCGAGCAAGCTCATGGCAACTCTCCTTGCCCAGGCGGCAGCTAAAGGCGCCGGACACTCCAGCGCCCGGCGCCCGGTGGTTACGGCAAGGATTATAGCACGGGTCAAAGCGGCGTGCAAAGGGCATCTGCAACAGCCTTGCCTGGCTGCCAAACTTGACGCGACCTCCGAGCCTGTGGTATAACCTGCCTGGACCTAAGGGCGTCGCAGCCTCCTTGCCTACCTGTCTCGGCGATGGAGGCTTTTTTGTGTCAGGCAGGCTTTGTGTCCTCCTTTCGCATCCTTCACCGGAACAGGGAAACGCCATCCTTCTCAGCGCCAGAAAGCGCTCTCGCCAGCACCGGCGGGTGTTGGTTCTTGGGACCACAGTGATCAGCTTATGCGCATCGCAATTGACGCTCGCATCGTCCATTACACCAAGGCCGGCATTGGCCAATATACCATTCACCTGGCCGATGCCTTGGCGGCCTTGGCGCCCAACGACGAGTTCGTGCTGCTGCAAAGCCACAAGGACCATAAACCCTTGTCCGCTCGGCCCAACGTGCGACGCATTAGCCTGTGGACACCCAGCCATCATCGTCTGGAGCAGCTGCTGTTAGCCGTCGAACTGCCGCTGCACCGGCTCAAGGTCGATCTCCTACACAGCACCGACTTCATCCCCCCGTTGCGCCTCACCAGCTTTCGCTCTGTGATCACCGTGCACGACCTAGCGTTCCTGAATTGGCCGCACTTTCTGACCGAAGAGGCGGCGCGTTACTATGGACAGGTCGATCAAGCCGTGCGCCGTGCCGATCAGATCATCGCCGTATCCGAAAGCACCAAGAACGACTTGATCGAGCGGCTGGGCGCGCCACAAGAGAAGATCACCGTGGTCTATGAAGCGGCTGATCCGTTGTTCCGCCCGGTCGAGCGCCGCGATGCCCTGGCGGCTCTGCGCGGCAAGTTCCCGTTGCCGGACGAGTTCATTCTGTTTGTCAGCACCATCGAGCCGCGCAAGAACATCGGCCTCCTTTTGCGCGCCTACAGCCGGCTGCGCCGCGACTACAAAGTGACGGCAGGCCTGGTCCTGGCCGGCGCTATCGGTTGGCTGTCCGAACAAGTGTTTGAGGAGGTAGAACGCCTGGAGTTGCGGCCCCATGTGACTTTTCTGGGCCGTGTCGAAAGCGAGGACCTGGTGTATCTGTACAACGCTGCGCGCTGCCTCGCCCACCCGGCGCTCTACGAAGGCTTTGGGCTCACGCCGCTGGAGGCCATGGCATGCGGCACGCCCGTTGTCGTCTCCAAGGTCTCCAGCTTGCCGGAGGTTGTCGGTGACGCCGGCCTGCTGATCGACCCACAGAACGAAGATGAGCTGGCCGTGGCCTTGTACCGGTTGTTGCGCGATGACGCCCTGCACGCAGAGCTGCGCGCCAAGGGGCTGGCGCGAGCCAAGACGTTTTCCTGGCAACGGGCGGCCGAGCAGACGCTGGCCGTTTACCACAAGGCCCTGGCGCAAGATTGAGGAGGGCTGACGGCTGTCCACCATGGCGCGTTTGTTGTTCCTGACCCCTCAGGTGCCTTATCCACCGCACCAGGGCACAACCATCCGCAACTACAACTTGATTGCGCAGCTGGCCGCCGACTATCAAGTAGACCTCCTGACGTTTGCGCAAGAGGGCGACGAGCCGCCAGAAAATTCACCGCTGGCGCGCTTCTGTTCTGAGGTCGCGTCTGTGCCCGCCCCCCGGCGCTCGCTGGCGCAGCGCGCCGTCACCACCTTGCTTCATCCGGCGCCAGATATGGCGCTGCGCCTGGCATCCAACGAGTTTCAAGCGCGGTTGGGCATGCTGGTCGAACGCCATCGCTACGACGTGATCCAGCTGGAGGGGATCGAGATGGCGCCCTACGGCCTCTGGCTCACGCATCACCCCCTGTGGCGCTCCGCGCGCGTCAAGGAGGACCGGCCGGAGATACCGATTGGTCGCCCACGGTTGGTGTTCGACGACCACAACGCGGAGTATGTTTTGCAACAGCGCGCCTGGGAGACCGACGTGCGCCGCGTGCGCCGCTGGCACGCCGCAGCCTACTCCTTTATTCAACAGCGCAAGCTGCGCAGCTACGAAAGCCAGATCTGCCGGCAGGTCGACAAGGTGATCGCCGTCAGCGAGGCCGATCGACAAGCGCTGCTGCAGCTCGATCCTACGCTGGACGTGGCCGTCGTACCTAACGGTGTCGATGTGGCCTACTACGGCGCCTACGACCGGGCCAACGATCCTCAACCGCCTGACTATGGTCCCCATGCCTTGGTCTTCACGGGCAAGATGGATTTCCGTCCCAACATCGACGCCGTTACCTGGTTCGCCCATGAGGTGTTGCCGCTTATCCGCCAGCAAGTACCCGACGCCCGCTTCGTCATCGCCGGCAAACAGCCTCACCCACGTGTGGTCGCCCTGGGCGAGTTGCCCGGCGTAACGGTCACCGGCTGGGTGCCCGACATTCGCGCCTACATCGCGGCGGCGGCAGTTTTCGTAGTGCCTTTGCGCATCGGCGGCGGCACCCGGCTTAAGCTGTTGGAGGCGCTGGCGCTGCGCTCCGCAGTGGTCAGCACCCATCTGGGCGCCGAGGGGTTCGCCTTCCCCAACGCCGAGGTAATCGCCTTTGCTGACAGCGCCCCTGACTTTGCCGAGGCCGTGGTGACCTTGTTACGCGATCCCGACCGTCGCCGCTCCATGGGCGAGGCAGGCCGCCGCTTTGTCGAAGCCGACTACAGGTGGGACAAGATCATCGCGCGCTTGCAGGCGGTCTACAACGCCTTGGGTGTACAACCACAGGGCGCCTAGACTACCATGGCTGCTCCTCCCTCCACAGCCGAGCGCGACCGGTTGGCGCAAAAACACCTGCGCAACCGCGCAACGTCCTCGCAGCGTACGTTGCGCCAACGCGCCCGCCTGTCCTGGCTGCAGCGGGTTGCCCGGCGTTATTCGGCGGTTCTTTCCGGCGACGTCCCGCCCCGGCGCATCCTAGTTGTCCGCCCTGATCATCTTGGCGACTTGCTGTTTGCCACGCCGGCGCTCCACTGGCTGCGACGCCGCTGGCCCGCGGCGCACATCGCGGCCTTGGTCGGTCCATGGGGAGCAGCAGCTTTGGCTGCCAACCCCGACGTCGACCAGCTGCTGACCTGCCCCTTCCCCGGCTTCACGCGTCAGCCCAAAGGCGCGCCTTGGGCGCCCTATCGGCTTCTTGAGGCAGAGGCGGAGCGGCTGCGCGCGGCGCAGTTCGATTGGGCCTTGGTGCTGCGCTTCGATCACTGGTGGGGCGCGTGGCTGGCGGCCGCGGCCGGCATTCCCGTGCGCGTCGGCTATGACATCGCCGAGGTGGCGCCCTTTCTGACCCGGCGAGTGGCGTATGTGCCTGGTCGGCATGAGGTCGTGCAGAATCTGGCGCTGATGATGGCCGCCTCAGAAGGCGAAAAGTTGTCCATTGCCGGCGCTTGGTTGGCAAACAACGCCACAGGCGACGACTGGCGATTGCGCTTCTCGGTCAACGACGTCGACACTGCCGTCGCGCAGGAGCTCTTGTCCGGCCTTGCCGATCGACCGCTGGTAGCCATTCATCCGGGCAGCGGCGCGGCTGTCAAGCGCTGGCGCACCGAGGCGTGGGCCGACCTGGCCACGCAACTCGCCCATGAGTTCGGCGTGCAAGTGATCTTCACCGGCTCTGCCGGCGAGGCAGAGCTGATCGCCCCGGTGTTGGCGTTGCTGCAAAAGGATCGGGCGTTGTCCTGCCCGCCGCTTTCCTTGGCCGGCCAGACCAGCTTGGGCGTCCTGGCGGCTGTGTATCAGCGCTGTGCGCTGGTAATCGGCCCGGACAGCGGCCCCTTACACCTGGCTGTGGCGGTCGGCACGCCGACGATCCACCTCTACGGCCCGGTGGATCAGCGCACCTTTGGGCCTTGGGGCAGTCCTCACCGCCACGTTGTGCTGACATCGCAGTGGGCCTGCATCCCTTGTAACCGTCTGGATTGGCCGGACAGCGTCGTAGGCGACCATGGCTGTGTGCGCGATATCGCCGTGGCGCAGGTCCTCGCCGAGGCCGGTCGTCTGTTGGCGTCTCCTGCGCCGACGTCTTGACTGGTCGCGGCGCCGCCCACCTCCACTCACGTGCTCGACGACGGGCAACTACTCAACCTTAGGTGCCGGACATGGGAGTAGGCGCGCACAGGCGTGTGCAGGCAGCCGACTCGAGCCCGCCAGTCGATCGCACATGTCCGGCACCTAAACTGTTTCGACGAAGGAAAAGCCAAACCATGCCCAAAACCCCCATGCAAACTGTTTTGGCAGAAGACAAACACTGGTGGTTTGCCAGCCGCACGCGCGCCATTCTGGCTTATCTCGATCGTTATGTGGGGCCGGGCCAGGATCGCCGTGTTCTCGACGTGGGCTGCGGCGCCGGCAACATGGCCCATCACCTGGCGCACTATGGCCAAGTGGTGGGCGTGGACCCCTTTCCCAAACCACTGGCAGTCGCACGGCAGCGCGGTCTGGACGTGCGCCAGGCCAGCGCGACCGAGCTGCCCTTTGCCGACGGCAGCTTTGACCTTGTGGCCTTGCTGGATACCGTGGAACATATCCCCGACGAGGACACCGCGTTCCACGAGTGTCATCGTGTGCTCAAGCCGGGCGGCAAGCTGCTGGTCACGGTGCCGGCCTTGATGTGGTTGTGGAGCAACAACGACGTGATCAACGCGCATCAGCGTCGCTACACGCGCGCCGAGCTGCGCGATAAGCTCAGCCGTCACGGTTTTCACGTGCTGCGCGCCTCTTACAACAACTTTTTCATTTTCCCACTGGCCGCTGCTGCTATCCTGGCGCGGCGCGGCCGGGCCGAGCCCGAGCTAGCCTCCCCCCACTTCGACGACGACGCTTATCAGGTCGAGATGGAGCCGGCGCCGCCGCTGTTGAACCAGGTGCTCACCGGCGTGGGCAAAGTGGAAGCGGCCCTAGTCAGCCGCGTGTCTTTGCCCATCGGCACCTCGATCATCAGCATTGCCGAGCGGTAACGGGCCCAACGCGCGCAGCGCCGGCCGGCGAGGGCGACAGGAGTGAGGAGTCTGGCCGTCTGTCAGGCCGGATCTTGCCGAAATCACGCGTTTGCAGGAGCGGGTCCGTCCCTGTAGCGGCTCTGTCACGCGAGTCCGGCGAAGAACCCCGACGCCTACGAAGAGATTCTTGGTAACTACTTCGGGGGAAGGTTGGACCGAACGCTGATCTCGCTGATGCCCGCTGATCAACGCTGGTTGATCGAACAAGCGTAACCGCTCAGGTGCCGGGCATTTGTAGGCGATTCGCGACCTAGGTTGGCTTCGCAGACACGTTTGCAAACCAGATGCCCATGCGCGTCGGCGCACAACCGTCAATGAAAGCGCGGCGGGCACGGTCGGAGACC
>DAOUBX010000107.1:0-19300 GCA_034432445.1 Anaerolineales bacterium | reverse complement strand
CAGCGCATGGGCATCTGGTTTGCAAACGTGTCTGCGAAGCCAACCTAGGTCGCAAATCGCCTACAAATGCCCGGCACCTGAGCAGTTACGTGTAAGCTACGAATTACCTGGATCGGCGTTTCTGTGCCCGTTGCCCCTTGCTGCCGCGATAGCTCGGCGCCAAGATGGAGACCACGGTGCAGCGGGTGGTGTCCAGCATACGGCTGGCAATGCGTTCGTCCATCTCCTCTACCGGCTTGCTGCTCGTAATGACGGTGGGCAGGCGGGCGGCATAGCGGTAGTTCAGCAGCTGGAAGAGCTTTTCCCGGGCCCAAGGCGTGGCGCTTTCGGTGCCCAGGTCGTCTAAGATCAGCAACGGCGCGCGGCGCACGTCCTCAAAGCGTTCGTCGAGCGAGGTCACGGCGTTGGGGTTGAAGGCGGCGCGCAGGTAGTCCAACAGATCGGGCACGACCACGAACATGGCGCGCTCGTGATAGACGCTGGCGCGGCGGTTAGCGATGGCAGCCGCCAGGTGGGTCTTGCCGCAGCCGTAGGGGCCAACCAGCACCAGCCAGCCGTGCGGATCGACCGCAAAGGCCTCGGCTAGCGCCTTGGCGTGCGCCAGGCTGCGGTGAGCTTCGGCCGGCAGCTCAGCCTGGCGCAGGTCGAACTCGTCGAAGGTCTGGTCGCTGTGGAGGGCGAGGACGCTGAGCTCCTGGGCCATGGGATCGCCGCTGCCGCGAAAGTCCGGCGCCGTGATGGGCACGATCTCGGTGAGATCGGGGTCGGCCAGCCGCGAGCGCAGCCGCGGCTCGATCTCCGGCAGCTTGAGGTTGGTGGTGATCACCGTCGGCAGCCGCGCCGCGTAGCGGTAGTTGAGAAGCTGGAAGAGCTTCTCCTGCGCCCAAGGGGTAGTGTTCTGGCTGCCCAGGTCGTCCAGGATCAGCAGCGGCGCCGTGCGCACACGCTCGAACCGCTCGTCGAAACTGATCTCGGAGCTGGGGCCAAAGGTGGCGCGCAGGTAATCGAGCAGGTCGGGCACCACGATGAACAGGGCCGGCTCGCCGCGGCCGATCACCTCGTGGGCGATGGCGGCCGCCAGGTGCGTCTTGCCGCAGCCATAGGCGCCGGTGAACAGCAACCAGCCTTCCGGGTGGGCTGCAAACTGCCGCGCTGCGGTAAAGGCCTTGCGCAGGTTGTCGCGCTTGTCCTCAGGCAGGCCCACACCCTCGGGGTAGAAGTTGGCAAAGGTCATGTGTTGCAGGTGCCCAAGGTTGCTGACGCGCGTCAACTCGGCCTGGCGCAGCCGGGCGCGCTCGCTGGCCCGACACTGACAAGGGATAGCGCGGCCGAAATCAGGGTGTCCGACGGGCACATCGCGCACAACGAAGCCCTGACCCAGGCAGATAGGGCAGACATCAGATGTGTCGGCGTTGGCCGGCGCGCCGCGATCGCTAGTGCTCGATGATGTCTTCGTATCCGCTGGGGACGTAGCGTCGCTTGAGGGCTTCGTAGCTATCGTCCGCCGCAGCGTCTCGCTTATCGATTCCACGGTCTTTTCCTTGCGCTGCCCAGCGCTCCAGAATCGTGCGGATATACTTCCAGTTCCTGATGTTCAACTCTGAGGCGATGCGAAAGGCCTCGTCGATCCAATCGCGCGGGAAGGTGCGCTCGGCGTCGCGCAGTTCCTCGGCCAGCATGGGCTGGATCAGGCCGATGTTCTGCTCGTAGAGCTGATAGATGTGGGGTCGTTGCGCTTGCAGACTGATGTCCTCGGGCAGCGGCTCGGCCAGCTTGTGCAGCTCGCCGCGGCGAATGCGCTCTACAGCGGCGCGGCCGTGCTCGCTGTTTAGAAAGTACCAGTCCTCGTCGCCGCCAGCCTGCCTGACCCGGACGCGCAGCAAGAAGCCGCGTGCCTCGGCCCGCTCCAGCCCGCGACGCAACGCCTCGACCCCTGCCTCGTCAGGGGTGGTCAACCCGGCCATCAAGCGCTCATCCGCGGCCAGCTCTTCTAGCCGCGTGTAGCGGAAGTCACCCTGCTTATGGTTGAGCAGCCACAGGCAGAAGAGGGTGACCTTGAGTTCGGCCAGGTCGTCGATGGCCGGCAGCAGCTCGGTGAAGAAAGCGTTGGGCACGCGGACAACGGTCTGCTTGCCGGCGGGAAAACCGGTGAATGGTTGCATAGGGGGGTGGTAGATTTGGTAGACTGGTAGATTGGTGGTTGGTAGACTGGTAGATTTGGTAGACTGGTGGTTGGTAGATTGGCAGACCGGTAGATTGGTAGACAAGGGTGGAAGTAGGCAGGGACGGAACCGGATCGTTTCCCTTCTTTCCCTCTTTTCCCTTCTTTCCCTGTTTTCCCTTCTTTCCCTGTTTTCCCTTCTTTCCTTGTCTACTTGTCTACTTGTCCACTTGTCTACTTACCTACTCCAACTCCTCGCGCTTGAGCTCCAAGTCGCGGAACTGGGTCAGTTCCTTGCGGAAGTAAAGCGACACCGTGCCCGTGGGGCCGTTGCGATGCTTGGCTACAATAACATCGGCAATGTTCTGCCGCTCCGTGTCCTCGACGTACATCTCCTCGCGGTAGATGAACATGACAACGTCCGCGTCTTGTTCAATCGAGTTGTGCGCAATGATGTTGTTGACCACGAAATTGTGGTGCCGCGGGACGGTCAGATCGAAGACTACTTCCTCACCTGCAGGTTCGATGCTCGTTACCTCGTCCCAATAAACATCGCTAGATGCAAGATTGGTGAGTTGTTCGTCGCCTCCCACAGCAGGTGCCAAGCGATAGACCGGCTCCCGGCGCACATTCTGACGGTAAAGACCTGTGCCGGCGTAGGCTGAGTCAGGGGCTTTCTGCATCTGCGGCGCGGTGACGGTATTACGCGTCATGGCAGGGACTACAACAGAGCACCAGACATCTCGCGGAATGACGTCACGGTTAGCATTGGCAACACGTGACTCGCACCACTGCTCGCATTCGGCTAACGAAGCAGTCATGTGCTCGCCTACCGCTCCGATACTGTCTGCGAAAGCAAGGATGTCGGTGCGTCCCATGATCCAAACGTAATACGGCGTGCGCCCCTTGTTACTCGGTTTCCTGGTCTTCAGCACTGCGTTGATGCCAAATCTCAGAAGCAGGGACTGCACATCATGCGCCAGTTGTGGGCTGGAGGTGGCATAGTACAGAGCAGGATGGCGTTGCTGGATGTGGGGCGGGCGAATGTAGCCGTCTGTAGCCCAAAGATGGCGCAAGAAGCTAGCGATGGCTTCATTTGTCTGCTGGAACACCACGTCGGGGACACGTTTCTCATGCGAACGAAGTCCAAAAACACCCAGGTCACTCAACCAGGCAGCTACAGGATTCCGCACGCCTTGCGCCAGGTGATCTGTGGCCGACAAGTAGACTTGGTACCACCGGCGTTCATGGTTGACACGGGGCTGCACGCGTGATCCAAAAACATGGCGGCTTAGCTTCATCACCTCTTCAGCAAGATCGAACTCGCACGTTGTGTACTGGATGGCATGCCCAGATAGCGTACAACCATCGCCGATCAAGTGTCCCAGAAGCGCAGCTTCGGCGGTGGATAGAGGCGTTCCTATTCCCAGCGTGGGGAGGCGGCGCGGGACAGCGATACGATCACCGACTGTGAGTTGATCTAGCCTTTTCCAACCGCTAAAAGCCCTGAATGGGTGGTTGGCCGTAGCCCGGATTTCTCTGCCTAGCGCAGTGACAAGGCGATACACCGGTTTCCAGCCGGTGGAGAACGCCCGGCTCACCTCGCACGGTTCGAGCTTGAGCGTGGCCTCGTTGAGCGCCAGCACCCGAAAGCCTGACTTGCCAGCAAGCTCAGAGATGGGCACTGACGCACCGGTATCAGCCAAGACTACGCGTGAGTCGCCGGTCAAGCAACCTGATTCCCGCAAGTCTGACAGGATCGGCCGTTTGTCCTGCCGGCCTTCGACGGCGCGCGAGAGCTGACTGAGGGCCAGGACGGGCACGCTGAGCTCGCGCGCCAGCCCTTTGAGCGCGCGCGAGATGGTGCTGATCTCCTGGACGCGGTTCTCCGAGCGCCGATCGCCGGTCATCAGCTGCAAATAGTCCACCACCAGCATGTCCATCCCATGCTCGTGGTACATCCGCCGCGCTTTAGTGCGCAAATCCATGACCGAAAGAGCAGGTGTGTCGTCGATGTAGATCGGCGACTCTGCAAGGGCGTTGGCGGCTTCCATCAGCTTGTGCCACTCCTCCTCGCCGTGGATGTCGCCCAAGCGCAACCGTTGCGAGTCGATGCCGGTCTCTGCCGCCAGCAAGCGCTGCACCAATTGCTCGTTGGACATCTCTAAGCTGAAAATGGCCACGCGCTTGCCGTATTTGCGCGCTGCGTTCTGCGCGATGGACAAGGCCAGGCTAGTCTTGCCCACACCCGGTCGGGCAGCTAGGATGATCAAGTCGCTCTTCTGGAAGCCGCCCAAGACGCGGTCGATCAACTTGAAGCCGCTTGGCACGCCTGAGATCTGCCCACGATGACGATAAAGATAGTCGATGCGCTCGACCACATCGCCCATGATGGCGCTGACAGGGACCAAATCGCGGCGCACGCGGTTCTCGGCGATGCCGAAGATGATCTGCTCGGCGCGATCTACGATATCCTGTATATCTTCGGCCGTCTCTTCGTAGGCCAGTTGTGCGATTTGGCTGGCGCCGCGGATCAGTTTGCGCAGCACCGACGTGCGTTCGACGATGCGCGCGTAGTGCTCCACGTGGATGGCCGTCGGCACGGCGTTGATCAGGTCAAGGACATAGGACGCTCCCCCCACCTCGGTTAGCTGACGACGTCGTTCCAACTCGTCGGTGACCGTGACGAAGTCGGCGGCCTCGCGGCGCTCGTGCAGGTCCAGGATCGCCTGGTAGATCCAGCCGTTCTTCTCCTGGTAAAAGTCCTCGGCGCGCAAGAAGGAAGCCACGCGCAGAACAGCATCGGGATCGATCAGCAAGGATCCCAGAACCGCTTGCTCAGCCTCGGGATTGGCCGGCACAAAGCGATCGCGGCTATCGAGAGAGGAAGCGCTGTAACCGTTGTCCACAAGTACGACTCCTCCAGGCCTCGGCTTGCACAGCGCCGGTGACCTGGATCAAACACGGCGAGGCCGTTTGCCTCGCCGTGTGGTGCAGAACGAATATCCTGGCTATTGCGAAACGCAGGGTGGCAGTGCGACGCCCTGCCTACAATCTAGAAGTCGCCCAGCCCTTCGAGGTCCAAGCCCTCGACGAAGTCGCGAAAGACATCTAGGTCATCGCTGCTCTTGCTCTCGCGCTCCATCTCGACGCCGCTGCGCACATCCTCTTCGGGAACAATCGACGCCCGGTCCATCACATGATCGGCCACCAGCACAGGCGCAGAGCAGCGCACGGCCAACGCAATCGCGTCGCTCGGTCGCGAGTCCACCTCGGTCTCGTCGCCGTCCACGTCCAGCACGATGCGGGCGTAGAACGTGTCGTTCTGGAGATCGTTGATCGTCACACGCACGACCTCCCCACCCAGGATATTCACCACAGACTTGAGCAAATCGTGCGTCAGCGGTCGGGCTACTTCGACCCCTTGCAGCTCGATGGTGATGGCGTCGGCCTCGAAAGGACCGATCCAGATCGGCAGATACCGTTCGCCATCAACCTCTTTCAACACAACCACGCGGTGCTGGGACATCAGACTTACGCGCACGCTATCAATTGTCACTTCGACCATTGCTGGGGCTCCTGTGAGGTTCTGGTTCGCCAAAGCCGCAGAAGAACTGCGCGCCGATTATACCACAGGAGGTTGGCTGCGCCAAACAACCTGCCAAGCCGCAGCCTGGGCCGTGCAGCGTTTTCGGAACCTTGTGCTCTTGGGTATAATCCGGGTATGCGCATCTCTGTGATCTGCACCGTCTTCAACGAAGCCGCTGCCATCGGCCGGCTGCTCGACAGCTTACTGGCGCAAACGCGGCCACCCGACGAAGTAGTCATTGTCGATGGCGGCAGCACAGACGGCACGCAGGCCGTCATCATGGGCTACGCCGGCCGGCTGCCGCTCAAGCTGCAAGAGGCGCGTGGGGCCAACATCAGCCGCGGCCGCAACCTGGCCATCAAGCGCGCCACGGGGGAGGTGATCGCCAGCACCGACGCCGGTGTGCGGCTGGAGCCGGACTGGTTGGAACGGCTAGTAGAGCCGTTTGCCGGCCTGACGGCTGAGCAGCGGCTTACCGGCTGCTATGCAACGGCTGGCTTCTTTCTGCCCGATCCCCAGAACACGTTTGAGCTGGCGCTGGGAGCCACCACCCTGCCGCTGGTTGACGACGTCGACCCCGGCCGTTTCTTGCCCAGCAGCCGCTCCGTGGCCTTCACGAAGGCCGCCTTCGAGGCGAGCGGCGGTTACCCCGAATGGCTGGACTACTGCGAGGACCTCATCTTCGACTTTCGTTTGATCGACGTCTGCGGTGGCTTTGCCTGGGCGCCGCAAGCCGTGGCGCGCTTTCGCCCGCGACCAAACCTGCGCGCTTTTGCCCGCCAGTACTACCGCTACGCCCGCGGCGACGGCAAAGCCGACCTGTGGCGCCAACGCCATGCGCTGCGCTACTTCACCTACCTGGCGGCGCTGCCCGTCCTCTTGCTCTTGACAGTCTTGCACCACCCATTGTGGGCCATGGCCTTGTTGGCCGGCGTGCTGGCGTATTGCCGGCGACCGGCCCAGCGGCTGCGCGCCCAGTGGGAAGGCTACGGCTGGCCGCAACGGCTGGTCGCGCTGCTCTGGATCCCCATCATTCGCGCCACCGGCGACGTTGCCAAGATGCTTGGTTACCCGGCCGGCGTGCGCTGGCGCTGGGCCAACCGTCGCCGGCGTGAACTTTTCTGGCGCCAGGAGCTTGACAAGGGTAACCAGTACGGATAGACTCGGTGATCGGTAATCGGTTGTCGGTCAAAGATGGACAGTGACGGTCGCTCGACAGGCTGCACGCTGTTCACGGAATACCGGTTACCGCCCACCGCTTACCGTTTACGGCTCACCACAACCATGTCGCCGCTCGATCTCGCCATCGTCATTCTGAACTACAACACGCGCGACTTGCTGCGCGCGTGCTTGCGCACGGTGTTCGCCAGCGAGGGCGGTCTCCGCTACGCGGTGTGCGTGGTGGACAACGCCTCCAGCGATGGCAGCGCGGAGATGGTGCACGCCGAGTTCCCCCAAGCCACGCTGATTGCTAGCGCCGTCAACGGCGGCTTTTCCTATGGCAACAACCTGGGCTTGCGCCATTTCGGCTTTGCCGATCAACCCGGCCAGGGCGACCTCAGCGCGCTGCCGCGTTACGCCTTGCTTCTGAACCCTGACACCGAAGTGCCACCGACCGCTCTGGCCGAGATGGTAGCTTTCATGGACAGCCGGCCGCAGTGCGGTGTCGCAGGGCCCAAGCTGGTGCGCCTGGATGGCAGCCTGGATCTGGCGTGTCGCCGCTCCTTTCCTACGCCAGAAGTCTCGGCCTATCGCATGCTGGGTCTCAGCAAGCTGTTCCCGCGCAGCCGGCGCTTTGGCCGTTACAACATGACCTTCCTCGATCCTGACGAGGAAGCCGAGGTCGATTCCGTGGTGGGAGCCTTCATGTTGGTGCGCAGTCAGGCGATCCAGCAGGCCGGTCTGCTGGACGAGGCGTTCTTCATGTACGGAGAGGACTTAGACTGGGCCTATCGCATCAAGCAGCAAGGCTGGCAAGTGTGGTATAATCCGGCGGTGACCGTCCTCCACGTCAAGGAAGCGGCCAGCAAGAGCAGCCCCAAAGCGCGCTACGAGTTCTACCGCGCCATGCAGATCTTCTACGCTAAACATTACGAGGCCGACACACCGCGTTGGCTGCACTACTTGATTGTCGGCGGCATCCGCCTGCGTGGCAGCCTGGACCTAGCCGGCCGCAGGTGGGCGCAGGCGCAACCGGAAAGCAAGACACCATGAAGCGCTCACAAGTGCTCCTCGTTTTACTGCAGTTCATAAGCGATCTGCTGATGGCGAGTGCGGCGTTTGTCTTTGCCTACCGCCTGAACTTGCTTCTGGATCCCTCCGTGGGTGGATTTTTCCAGTATCTGCCCATGTTGGTGATCTTTGTAGGCACGATTCTGACCGTCTCCTTCTTCAATCGCCTCTATCGCCGTCGGCGCGGCCGGCCGCAGTTCGAGGAATTCGTAACGGTTTTCGGCAGCGTGTCCGTGGGCACCCTGATCGCCGTGGCGCTGATTTCCTTCTTCTTCAAGAACAGCCTGGATTACCGGCGGCCCATGATCGTCTTTGCCTGGGCACTGGCCTTGTTGTTGATCATCCTGGGCCGCATGCTGAACATCCAACTGCAGCGAGCGCTCATGCGTCGCGGCATTGCCGTCAACCACATCGTCATCGTGGGCACGGGCGAGGTCGCGCGCATGGTCTTGCAGAAGATGCTCAACTCGCCGCAACTGGGCTACAAGCCGGTAGGACTGGTGGACGTGGAGAACGGCGCAAGCATGGTGCTGGGAATACCTGTGCTGGGCAAGCCGGCTGACCTGCCGCGCATCATCGAAGAGCAGGCAGTCGACGAAGTCATCATTTGCCTCCCCGAAGCTTCCGATGCTGAGCTGATTCACATTGTATCCTGGTGCGAGCGCGAGCGGGTCAGCATTCGTATCTACCCGGATGTGTTTCAGATCATGGCCTCGGAAGTCAGCATCAGTGACCTGGCTGGCATGCCCTTGCTCACCATGCGCGATGTGGCTATGCGCGGCTGGCAACTGGCTGTCAAGCGCGTGATCGATGTCGTCTTCAGCGCGGTAGGCCTGGTGCTGCTCTCGCCCTTGTTGATGCTGACTGCTTTGTTGATCAAGCTAGAATCGCCGGGGCCGGTGTTCTATGTACAGGAGCGCATGGGCTTGGATGCCAAGCCTTTTCCGATGATCAAGTTCCGTTCGATGCGCGTCGACGCCGAGCAGAACGGTCCGGGATGGACGACCCCTGACGACCCGCGGCGCACCCGCTTTGGGGCGTTCATCCGTCGCTTCTCCATCGACGAGCTGCCACAGCTGATCAATGTGCTGGTAGGCGAGATGAGCCTGGTGGGACCGCGGCCAGAACGGCCGGTGTATGTCGAGCAGTTCCGCCAGACCATCCCCCGCTACATGGATCGTCACCGCGAAAAGGCCGGCGTCACCGGCTGGGCGCAGATCAATGGCCTGCGCGGGGACACGTCCATTGCCGAGCGCACCAAGTATGACCTGTGGTACATCGAAAACTGGTCGCTGGCGCTCGACTTCCGCATCCTCCTGCGCACGGTGGTGCGCATCTTCGGTGACCGTCAGGCCTATTGAGAGCATCTCAGGAGCGCATCTCGTGCTGAGTGAAGCCACTCGTGAACTGTTTGCCTTGATCAATCTGGCGTGCGCAGCGGGCGTCTTCGTTCTGCTGATAGGCTACCTGTTCGTCGCTCGCCCGCGTCGCGCAGCGATCTCACTCGGCTTGCTGCTGATCAGCTTCCTTTGCGTCCTCAATGGCCTCCTCGTCTACTTCGTGCGCTGATATCCCACCCTTTCTTACCCCCTCTCCGATCACGCTTCCTAGGCAACAATCGCATAACCCCAATCCGGCGCAGCTTCGTGTGAACTGGCATGGGATTGCGCTGCCCATGGACGGCGCCCAGGCGCCTCAGGCTGCCCACCGGCCCCGCTCAACCGGCCAACTGCCTAACCCCTGACGCGAATCCAAGCATCCGGCACCTGCGGCTGAGCAGTTACCGCTAGCTCGTTGCGCAATCCCAATGCGGTTTGACACCAGTGCTGGTTCATGGTATCATGTAGCTCGCAGCTTTAGCACTCTCAACACGAGAGTGCTAAAACAGAGGAGGTTGATCAGAGCGCAACAGGTGTCGGGCGGTTGCGACCGGTTTGCGGCTCAAGCCGGCTCTGTGGACACGCTGGCCAACGCGGATACAAACGCCTGGCACCTGTGGCTAAGCAGCTACTCAAAATCGCCCTACGCCGGCCATAGAAGCCACTCCGGCGCAGGCATTGAGACCAGACGGCACCGGGCGTTTAGACGGTAGGTTTGTTGGTACGGCAGATGCAAAAGAAAAAAGTACATGAGATGAGCCCCCGCCGGCAGGCCGTGTTGGCTCTGGTAGTGCAAGAGTATATTGCGTCGGCGCAACCCGTGGGATCGAAGGCGGTCGTAGAAGGCTATGGCCTCAAGCTCAGCTCGGCCACGATTCGCAACGAGATGAAGGCGTTGGAAGAACAGGGCTACCTGAGCCATCCCCATACGTCCGCCGGTCGTGTGCCCACAGAAGAAGGGTTCCGCTACTTCGTCGAACACTTGTTGCCTGAACAACCTTTGCCGATCGACGACCAGCTCATGATCCAGCACCAGTTCTACCAGGTGCGCCAAGAGCTGGACCAGTGGGCGCAATTGGCGGCCGCGGTGCTGGCGCACACCACGCGCATGACGGGCCTGGCCACGCCCATGCGCGTGGAGACCTCGCGCTTCAAGCATGTCGAGCTGGTCGAGGTGCGCGACGGGCTGGTGTTGCTGGTGCTGGTGCTCTACCAGGGCATGGTGCGCCAGCAAATGTTACACCTAGGACTGCCAGCCGACCAAGACGAGCTGAGCCAGTTGTCCAATCAGCTCAACGATGTCCTGCAGGGCAAAAGCCTCGCCGAGATCGACGCCCTGGCGCTGAGGCTGTCGCCGCTGGGCAACGAGGTTCTTGCGGTCATCCGCACGCTTATGGCGCGCGAGGACCAGACCGGCACCGAGACGGTCTACCGCGAGGGTCTGAGCCACATCTTGACCCAACCAGAGTTTGCCAACGTCAGCGATGTCCATCAGGCCGTGGCCATTCTGGAACGGCCGCCGCTGCTAGGCTCTATCTTCGAAGGAGTGCGGCAGCACGAGGGCGTCCAAGTGCTGATCAGCGGTGAAGGCCGCTACGAAGCGCTGCGCGATCTGAGCCTGGTGCTCTCGCGCTACGGCTTCGACCGCAGCGCATCCGGCGTCCTAGGCGTTGTCGGCCCAGTGCGTATGCCTTACGGCCGCGTGATCCCTCTGGTGCGCTATGTAGCGCAGTTGATGAGCGACATGGTAAGCGATTGGTACGCCTAAACAACTATCGACAAAGGAAAAAGACCGTTTATGACCACTTATCAAGACACGTCTGCAGAAATGACCGAACCGGTAGAACCGACCGCTGTGCCGGCAGCCGACGCATCGCTGGAGGCGCCGCCGGTTGGCGATTGGCAAGACTTGGTCAACAGCGTCGAGGAGGCGCCGGCCAACAGCACCGATCCCGTCATACGTCTTGTTCAAGAGTACAAGGAAGCCATCAAGGCGCGCGACGAATGGGAAGACAAATACCTGCGGGCTGCGGCTGAATTTGCGAACGCCCGGCGACGGGCCGAGATGCGCGCTGACAACCAGATTTGGGCCGCCCGCGAGCGCATCCTGGCCGCCATTTTGCCGGTGGTGGACGACTTCCAGCGCGCCTTTAACGCCGTGCCGGCCGATGAGCAGCAGTCGCCGTGGGTCGAGGGCTTCGCCTTGATCCAGCGCAAACTGAAGAGCGTGCTCGAGCGCGAAGGGGTCAGCGAAATTCCGGCGCTCGGCCAGCACTTCGACCCCACCCGTCATCAAGCTGTGATCAGCGAACCGACGCCGGACGTCGAGCCCGGCACTGTGCTGGAGGTGCTCCAGCCGGGTTACCTATTGGAAGACCGCGTGCTGCGCCCCAGCATGGTCAAGGTCGCCCAGTAGTCACACACAAGAACTAGTAACGACCTTTCGTAACAAGGAGTCTCAAACAAAATGGGCAAGATTATTGGCATCGATTTAGGCACGACCAACTCGGTCGTAGCAGTCATGGAACAGGGCGAGCCGGTGGTGATCTCCTCCTCCGAGGGCTCGCGCCTGATTCCGTCGGTGGTGGCAGTTAACACCAAGACTGGCGAGCGCCTGGTAGGCCAGGTGGCGCGGCGTCAAGCCGTCACCAACCCCGACAACACGATCTTTTCGGTGAAGCGCCTGATGGGCCGCAAGTATTCCGACCCTGAGGTACAGCGCGCCATCAAGGTGCTGCCCTACAAGATCGTCGAGCGTCCGAACGGCGACGCCGCAGTCATCATGGGCGACAAGGAATACTCACCGCCGGAAATCTCGGCCATGATCTTGCAGAAGATCAAGCACGACGCCGAGCAGTACCTGGGTGAGACCGTGACCCAAGCCGTGATTACCGTGCCGGCGTACTTCAACGACAGCCAGCGCCAAGCGACCAAGGACGCGGGCCGCATCGCTGGGCTCGAGGTGCTGCGCATCATCAACGAGCCAACCGCCTCGGCCCTGGCTTATGGCCTGGACAAGAACATCGACAAGCGCGTGGCGGTCTACGACCTGGGCGGCGGCACCTTCGACATCTCGATCCTGGACGTGGGCGAGGGCGTGTTCGAGGTGAAGTCCACCAACGGCGACACCTTCTTGGGCGGCGACGACTTCGACCAGCGCGTCATCGAGTGGATCGCCGACGAGTTTCGCAAAGAGCAGGGTATCGACCTGCGCAAGGACCGCATGGCGTTGCAGCGCTTGAAGGAAGCCGCCGAAAAGGCAAAGATCGAGCTGTCCACGGTCATGCAAACCGAGATCAACCTGCCGTTCATCACGGCCGATGCCAGCGGACCCAAGCACCTGCAAATGACCCTGACGCGCGCCAAGCTGGAGCAGCTCACCGCCGACTTGATCGAGCGTAGCATTGGCCCCTGCCGCCGCGCCCTGGAAGACGCCAACTTGAAGCCCTCGGACATCGACGAGGTGGTGCTGGTGGGCGGCCAGACGCGCATGCCGGCCGTGCAAGAGGCTGTGCGCAAGTTCTTTGGTCGCGAGCCGCACAAGGGCGTCAACCCGGATGAGGTAGTGGCGATCGGCGCGGCGATCCAGGCCGGCGTGCTGGGCGGTGAGGTACGCGATGTACTGTTGCTGGACGTGACGCCGCTGACTCTGGGCATCGAAACCCTGGGTGGCGTGGCTACGCCGCTTATCGAGCGCAACACCACCATTCCGACCAAGAAGAGCCAGGTGTTTTCTACCGCCGCCGACATGCAGACCAGCGTGGAGATCAAGGTGGTGCAGGGCGAGCGCCCGATGGCCGCCGACAACAAGCTGCTGGGCAACTTCATTCTGGACGGCATCCCGCCGGCGCCGCGCGGCATCCCACAGATCGAGGTGACCTTTGACATCGACGCCGATGGCATCTTGCATGTCAGCGCCAGGGACCGCGCCACCGGCCGCGAGCAGAGCATCCGCATCACCGCCTCCAGCGGTCTCTCCAAAGAGGAGATCGACCGCATGGTGAAGCAGGCCGAGGCGCACCGCGCCGAAGACCAGCGGCGCCGTGAAGAGGTAGAGGCGCGCAACCAGGCGGACAGCGCCGTGTACCAGGTGGAGAAGTTCTTGCGCGAGACGCAGAACCTGCCCCGCAACGCCAAGGACACTTTGGAGGGCAAGATCGCAGCCGTGCGTTCGGCCATGCAGGGCTCCGACATCAGCCGCATTCGCAGCACAACGGATGAGCTGATGCAAGCCTGGCAACACGTCGGCACCCAGATGTACCAGCAGCCTGGCGGCGACGGCAGCACCCCACCGCCCCCCGGCAGCGACGAAGACGTTGTCGAGGGTGAGTTCAAAGAGGCGTAGCCGCTGATCCTCC
The DNA here is from genome assembly GCA_034432445.1 of Anaerolineales bacterium. Classification (GTDB taxonomy): domain Bacteria; phylum Chloroflexota; class Anaerolineae; order JAAEKA01; family JAAEKA01; genus JANWYQ01. The sequence continues at coordinate 5,581 of DAOUBX010000107.1, read as the reverse complement.
CACCAGCCGCCATGCCCTGCTTGAGGAACTCAGGCGGGGCATGGCGCTTTTCTTTTGCCGTGCGGTCATGACGACTTCTCACATCCTCCCGGCCGGCAAGCTGCCGCCCGCCTTGCTCGACAGCCTGCTGCGCCGCTTCACCAGCGATGATCCCCGGCTGCTAGTCGGCCCGCAGATGGGCGTCGACGCGGCCGTGATCGACATGGGCGATACCTTGTTGGTGGCCAAGACCGACCCCATTACGTTTGCCACGGCCGAGATCGGCTGGTATGCGGTCAACGTCAACGCCAATGATATCGCCGTCATGGGCGCCACCCCGCGTTGGTTCATGGCCACGATCCTACTGCCTGCGGGCAAAGCGACGCCGGCACTGGCTGAGGCGATCTACGCTCAAATCGCTGCCGCCTGCGCCGATCTAGGCATCGCCCTGGCGGGTGGGCACACCGAGATCACCGTCGGACTGGATCGCCCTCTCGTCTCCGGCACGATGTTGGGCGAGGTTACGCCTGAGCGCCTGGTGCGCTCGTCGGGCATGCAGCCGGGCGACGATCTGGTGCTTGTGGGCAACGCGCCCATCGAAGGCACGGCGCTGATCGCGCGTGAGAAGGAGGCCGACCTGCTGGCCCGTGGCTTCGACCCGGCCCTGCTGCGTCGCGCCCAGGGCTTTTTGCACGACCCGGGCATCAGCGTAGTGCGCGCCGCCGCGCTGGCCGTGCAGGTTGCTAGGGTCCACGCCATGCATGATCCTACTGAGGGCGGATTAGCTACCGGCCTGTGGGAGATGGCCCAGGCGTCGGGCGTCGGGCTGGAGGTAGACTTCGACGCCGTGCCCATTCCGCCGGAAAGCCAGGCGCTGTGCGCCGTCTACGGACTAGACCCCTTGGGCGTGATTGCGTCGGGCGCGCTGCTGGTCGCGCTGCCGCCGCAGGAGAGCGGCCGGCTGCTGGCCGCCTGCCGGCAGGCGCAACTGCCGGCGCAGATCATCGGTCGCGCCACTGCCCGGGGCGGCCCGCTCAGCGCCCGCCGCGGCGGCGCCGCCGTACCTTATCCCCACTTTGCTGTAGACGAGATCGCGCGCATCTTGGCGTGAGTCGCGCAACAGAACGCTGCGGGTTGGCCTGCCAGGGGGCTGTCAAGCTGAGGAAACCGGTCGCAAAGCAAACCGCAGGAACGTCTGTCTAACGGTTCCTGCGGTATGACGAGTTACTAGATCGAGCTCGCCCTTTAGCGCCCTGCGCTGGCAAGAGGCGGACAAGCACGCTGGTACAGTGCCCGCCCAGCGCAGCGCGCCGCGTTGCGCGCGGCCGGAGCTGCGCTTAGCTGTTTGGACCGAGTCCTGGGTCCGCAGATTTGGCCCGGCGGCCTCGCAATCGCCGCCAGAGCAGCCAAACGACGGCTATCAGCAGCACAAAGGCCAGGATTGGGACGAGTATGGCAAGGACGGTGAGCGTGAACGAGGCCACATCTTCCGCTGTACTGACTACCGGATTGCCCAGGCCGCCGGTGGTCGCCGTGACTACGGGACGGAAAGTGGCTTTGGCGGCATGCACGCTGCCCGCAGCCAGGATGCCACACGCCAACGCCAACACAGGATGGATGTCGCTGATCACGTTGCCGTTGGCCGCGAACAGAATGGCGCCGGCCGCCGGCCGTACCACCGTCTGGATGACGTCGTTGGCGTGGTCCACCGCCGGAATCTTGTCGGCAACGACCTCGATCACCAGCAGCACGGCCAGAAGACCGATCACCCACCAGCTGGTAAGCGCGTCCCATGGTCCCTGTAGCTCGATCAGGTTCGTGAAGCGCGCGGTCAAAGCCACAATCAACAGCGGTAGGTAGGCGTTCAACCCTGCCGCAGTTGACAGGCCAAAGGCCGTCAAGATGCTGGAGAAGCTCTCGATCATGGTCTACCCCTCGCTCAGCGTCCTCGAGCTATCGCCTGTCAGCCCTATTCGGCAGGGGTATCGGGCGGCAGGACCTCGGGCGCAACCGCGGGCGGAGCAGGCGGCGGCTCAGGGATGTATTCCGCCGGCACGATAGCTTGCTGCCACGGCTTGGGCGAGCCCATGCCCACCTGGGCGTATAGGTGCGACTGAACCAGCATGGTGATCAACTGGGCGGCCGGCACGGTGACGATCAGGCCCACCAGACACAGGATCATGCCGACAATGGCACCAAGCGTGCCAATGACCAGCGACGCCACCAAGTACAACAGGGTGGCAATGATCACCTCGCCGATGTGGTCGCGCGTAAAGGACAAAATGTCGCCGAACTTCAAGCCTGCGGAGATCTGCTCGCTCTCGGCGAGGCGAATGTAGATCGCCGGCGTGGCCACGATTAGGACCACTGTCCACAGCAGAACCAGACAGCCGAAGCAGACCGCCAGCAGGCCGCCGATCATCTCAGCACCCTGTTGCTCGGTGAGGCTAAGGCCGATTGCCATGGGGAGGGAGACGACCAAGATGGGCAAAGACCACACCAGGACCACCACAAACAGCTTGAGGCCGAGCACAAGCCATTCGCCCCAGCGATCCTGCCACTCCGGCAACGGATATTTGTCGCCGCGGCGCACATTCCTGAGCACTTCCAGGGCGTAGCCGGTCACGATGGCTATCCCCAAAATGCCGATGAGAATGGGGGACAACAACGAGCTGACGAGCAGCACCACAGTGCCGATCAGAATCTTGTTGATCCAACGAGGGTCTTCGAAGATGAAGCTAAATGACTTGCCGATGTCCATAGATATGTCCTCCAAGAGACTAGCAGTGGGCTAACAGGTCCCGCACAGTGACGGGGAGCAGCTTGGAAGCGGTACGGTCGCCATCCGATTATACCCAAGATCGAAGAGCAGACCAACCACGAGGCAAGCTGCGACCGTTGCCAGCCACAGCTTGCCCCGCATGGAGCGATCACCGACGACCCGCTTGAGCGGTTGCAGTGTTACCCGCCCTTCTTCACATCAGCCGGAGGCACAACTTCCGGCACGATGGGCTGGGCCCCGCTCTTGGGCCGGCCCAGGCCGATCTGAGCATAAAGATGCGAGCTGACCAAGGCGCTGATGAAATAGGCCGCCGGCACGGTAAGGGCCAGGCCCACCAGGCACAGGAGAGCACCGACGATCCAGCCCAGCAGGGTGATCACGATGCCGGCCAGCAGAGCAATCAACGCGGCAATAATCACATCGCCGAGATGGCGCCGCGTGAAGCTGATGATCTCTTGGAAGCGGAAAGCGCTCGCCAGGTCCTCCGTCTCTGCCAACCGGATGTACAGAGCAGGGGTCACTAGCAGCACGATCAGCCCCCAAACGAAGGAGAGCAGGCCGGCACTAGCAGCTAGGATCCAGCCAAACGCCTGCACCAAGTCATTGCTGCTGTAAGCCAGGTTGTTGCCTACGGTGGCGGGGAACTGCAAGAGCAGGCTTGGCAAGCTCCAGGCCAGGAGCACCAGCATCGCCTTGAGACCCAACACCATCCATTCGCTCCAACGGTCGCGCCATTCAGGCAGCGGCGTGGCACTGCCCTGGCGCACGTTGCGCAACACTTCCAGGCTATAGCCAGCTACAACCGCCAAGCCCAGAAAGCCGACCAGGATCACGGTCAAGGGAAAGCTGACCAGAACGATCAGGCTGCCGATCAGGACTTTGCTCAGCCAATCTTTGTCCTCAAAGATGTACTTGAACGACTGTGCGATATTCATCGTTTCCTCCTACATGCTCTTTTGCGCCCTTGTCAGGCCCAACCGCTCGGGGCTGCGCCTGCTGAGGTATACGCTGCGTCTGCGGTTCGGCGCACTTGTCATGGTCGAACTCGCTGCCCTCTATACGGCGCAGGTGGGGTGTCGGTTGCAGAGGCAAGAGGAGGAAGTGAGGTTCGAGACGCAAAGAGAAGAGCGACAGAGAAAGTGTGAGGCGCGCGGGCTGAGGGCGCCGGAGAAGTTCTGCCGAGGCAGCATGCGCTCTAGAACGGCAGGTCCAGCGCCGCGGTCAGCCAGGCGCGCAGCACATTGATGGCCAACACCTCGACCAGTCCCAGGGCTACGCCGGCGGTGAGCAGCGGCACAGCGTCGCGCCAGCGTTGCGCCTGGCCGTCGCGCTGCAAGGCCAAGGTGAGGATCATCGTGTTGACCATGGTCAGCAGCATGAGCGTGCCGCCAACGCTCAACAGCGCCAGCGGGTAGAGCAGGGCGTCCTGTTCGCTGGTCATCAGCAGTACAATCGCAGCCACGACGAGCAACAGGAGGCTAAGCTCACGCCAACGCCCGAGAATTCGCTGCTGGCCGGGATTGGCCCACAGGGTCGTGTTGAAGAAAGGCAACACCAGCGTGATCAAGGCCACGCCTTGCAGCGCGCCGGTCGTCACGCGCAGAAGATTGTTTGGCTCATACAGGTGGGGCGCGGCTGGAAAGAGCGTGAGATAGGAGTTGAAGCCGTCGAAGGCCCAGAGGACAAAGAAGCCCACCAGAGCCAGTGTCATGGCTGTTGGCGGCAGCAGGCCGGCGCGGCCGCGGCGCAACGCTAACAACACCCCCAGCCCCAAGAGCGCGCCTAAGAATTGGCCGCTGCAACGCGCACACAGCGGCAGTTGTCGGCCGCCGAAGAAGAAGGAGCGCGCCGGGATTTGGTGGCACACCGCATAACCGACGTGATCTGCTTTGTCGAGCAGGCTGCCGGGCGTGGCGATCCACAAGACTAGAATCACCACCAGGCCGCCCAGCAGCAACATCCCGTCACCAACACGCCGGCGCCGGCCTACCATTGCAGGTGAATCGAGCTCGGGACCGCTCATGCGCGCGACAGAACGCGCACCGGCGTCGGGCTCAGCCGCTGAAAGCGCTGCGCGTCCGCTTCTGAACCGACGATGGCGCCGTAGTGCATGGGAATGGCCAGGCCCGGTTGCAGCAATTTGACGGCCTCCACCGCCTCCGCCGCATCCATGACGTAGGTTCCGCTGACAGGGATCAGGGCAATGTCAGGTTTCAGCCCACGCATCTCGGGAATGGCGTCGGTGTCGCCGGCGTGGTAGATGCGTTGGCCGTTGACCGTCAACACATAGCCCACATGGCCCTTGGCGCGCGGGTGGAACTTCTTGTGCAGATTATATGCCGGCAGCACTTCGATGGCTACGCCTTGAACCGTCAGATGGTCGCCTGGTTTTACCGTGTGCACGCGGCCGCTAAGCTGGGCTGCCACAGCGGCAATGGCGACGATCTCCGTACGCGGTGTACGGATCAGTGCGATGTCGTCGGGCGAAAAGTGGTCGCTGTGCTCATGTGTGACCAAAATCAGATCAGCCGGCGGGCTGTCCTTAGGTAACTGCCAGGGATCGATGTAGATGGTCACTTCGCCGTCGATGCGAAAGCTGTCGTGGCCAAGCCAGTGGATGTTTTCGATCATCGTTGCGCCTCCTTTCATAGCCTCGTCTGTGCATATTATAGCCTACTTCAGACGTAACGACGTAACTATTCAGCCATAAGTGCCGGGCATTTGGATTCTAACCTAAAAATCGCTCGGGCCGGTCTCCGACCGTGCCCGCCGCGCTTTCATTGACGGTTGTGCGCCGACGCGCATGGGCATCTGGTTTGC
>DAOUBX010000106.1:0-12711 GCA_034432445.1 Anaerolineales bacterium | reverse complement strand
TGCCGCTCAGCTTTTCCTGCACCTTACTGATCACTAGGTCGAGATGGGCGGGGTTGCGCACGAAGTCGAGGCTGTCTGCCGGCACGGTCAGCACAGGGCATAGGTCGAAGCGCTCGATCCAGGCATCGTAGAGCTCGTTCAGCTGGGCGAGATACGCCGGCGAGATGTCGCGCTCGAACTCGCGCCCGCGGCGCCGGATGCGGCCGATCAGAGTGTCCACTGAGGCGCGCAGATACACCACCAGGTCAGGCGGTGGCAGGAATGACGTCAAGACCTCATAGAGCTCGCGGTAGCTGCGGTAGTCGCGCTCGTCCATGTGGCCTTGTCGATACAGGTTGTGGGCGAAAACCTCAGCATCCTCATAGACGCTGCGATCTTGCACCACCGAGGTCGGGTGGGTGAGCAATTGGCGGTGGTGGCGCAAGCGTCGACTGAGAAAATAGATTTGCGAGTGAAAGCTCCAGCGACGCATGTCGTTGTAGAAGTCCGCCAAATAAGGGTTGTCATCCACGGCCTCGGGGAAGGGCACCCAGCCCAGACGTTGGCTAAGCAGCTCGGTCAAGGTGGACTTGCCCACTCCAACGTTTCCCGCGATAGCAATGAAGCGCTTGATTGTGACAGGAGAATCCATTTCGCTTATCTGTCTCCTTGCTCGACGCGTTCGCAACTACCGAGATGCCGGCCAGTGCAAGCGCCCGGCACTTATCGTCGAGCAGTTACACGCGTGCTGTGTTGTCGGTGTAGGCTGCTTCCAGGTCGACTTGTAGGTTGTTGGCGATTGTAAAGAGCTGCGCCAGGATGCCCGCCAGCCTGGCGCGCAGGTGATCATGCACATCGTCCGCTGGTTGTGGCCAGCTGGCGCCGTAGAGCGGCTGGGCCGGCGTCGCTGCAGCCTCATGATGTTGTTCTAACCAAAGCACCTTCAGCTCTCTGCCCAGCTCGCCGATTTCTTGCACCAATCCCAGATAGTCAAAGTAAACATCGGGTATGGCGCCTAGGCTACGATCGAGCAACTCTTGTGAACGCTGCAACTCGCTAAGCTGACGCTGGCTGAGCGGTGACGTTGCCGTGTCACGCAGGGCCACTGCGATCTCCGGTAGCGGTTGCTGATAGGGGCCGTGGTCGAGCGCGGCGCGCACCAAGGCGATCACATGGCGGCGGTGCTCCAGGTTGGCGACGAAGTCCAGCTCGGTGGTGTCAACGCTCAGCACGGGCGCCTGGGTGTATTCGGCGAAGAAGCGTTCGTAGGCCACGCGCAAGTCGTCAATGTACTGGCGTGACATCGTGCGCTCGTAGGAGCGATCGCGAAAGGCGATGCGGTTCATCAGCACGTCAGTCGCAGCGCGCAGATGAACCACTAGCCTGGGCGTGGGGATCTTTTCGGCCAGCGCAGCATGCAAGTGCTCGTACACGGCCAGCTCATCGCCAGCCAGGTTGAGGTGCGCAAAGAGTCGATCCTTGGCGAAGAGATAGTCGCTGATCAGCCAACCCTTCTGCAGCGCTTGGCTCACGAACTCTTGCTGCTGTCGATAACGGCTGAGCAAGAAGAAGATCTGCGTTTGAAAGGCATAGCGCGCTCGGTCGGCGTAGAAATCGGACAAGAAGGGGTTTTCCTCGAAGACCTCCAGCAGCAGTTGGCCGTCGAACTCCTCGTGCAAGATGCGGGCTAAGGTAGTTTTCCCCACGCCAATGGGACCTTCGATAGCGATGTAGACGTTGGATGGCACAGCGGTCTCTTGTCAGAATGCGGTAGGTCAAACAGGTCGCCAGCGCACCAGAGGCAAGCACGGGTGCGCCAAGCAGGCTGCGCTTTGTGGTTTGGCGCACAGCTTCTGACAGCAAAGGATACCCGCATAGGCGGCAAAAGTCAAAAGGGTTAGTGTCACGCCATCGCAACCTTTTCTGCGGCTCAACCGTATGGTAGAATGCAGGTAACCGCCACCTGTGGACGCAATTGACCAAGCGACGCGAGCCGAATGGCGCTCTGAGCGCTTCCTCGTCCCCGTTTTCGGTGCTGCGTGGCCCCTGCAGCCGGGCGGTCGAGTTGGCGCCGGTGACAGCCTGTGCTGGTAACTGTTCTGGTACCGGCCTTCAGGAAACATCCCGGAAGGACTTGCGACCGGTTCGCCGCTTAGGTCGCAGTAGTTGCATCATCTGGAGCATCACGTGGTCGATAATGAAGAGCAGGTGTGGATTGCTGCGGCGCGGCGCGGCGACCGCACTGCCTTTGGGCGATTGGTGCAGGCATACCAGATTCCCGTGTACAATCTGGCCTATCGCATGTTGAACAACGCCAACGAAGCGGAAGACGCGGCGCAGGAGACCTTTCTCAAGGCTTATAGCCGTCTCAACACCTATCAGCCTGACATGAAGTTTAGCAATTGGATCTTGTCGATCGCCTCGCACCACTGCATTGACCGCTTGCGCCGGCGCCGCTTTACATGGCTCTCGATCGAAGACGACCCGGCTGTGGAGTGGTTGGCCAGCGACGACGAACAGCCTGACGCCGCCGCTCTACGCGCGGAGCAAGCACGTGAGCTGCAGCTGTTGCTCAACCAGCTTGACCCAGACTACCGGACGCCGGTGGTCTTGCGCTATTGGTACGATTTGTCGTACAAAGAGATTGCCGAGACCATGAACATCAGCGAGTCGGCGCTCAAGTCGCGGCTACACCGGGCCCGTCTGCAGCTGGCGGAGCTGATCGAGCGGCGGCAACGCACGGATGGGCGCAGCACGTCGCCACCATCGCCTCGTGAGGCGTCTGCGCCCTCGTCAGGCGCCTTGCCATTTGTGGTTGCGTTTGCCGGCCTGAACAGAGGGTAGATCATGAGTGAAAACTATTTCGCCGCTCCCAGAGACCATGTCGATACGGTGACCATGTCACTGGCGCTCGATGGCTTGCTCGAGCCAGAGGAGCGTCTCCAGTTCGACCAGCATGTGCTGGCTTGCGCCAGCTGTGCTGCGCGTTGGTCTATCTGGCAGCGTCTCGACACCGTTTTGCGCAACGAGCCCCTGATTGGGCCAGCGCCCGGCTTCATTGCGCGTGTGGATCGTAGGCTGATCGAGCGCCAGAAACGGCGTGAGCGCTGGTTGGGCGGTTTGGTTTTGGTTGGCGGCACGATGTCAATCTGGGCCGTGCTGGCGGCGGGCGCGCTGTTGTACTTGATCGGTTGGCTGTGGCTAAATCCCGGCGCTCGCTTGCAGGTTCTTGAGCTGCTCGGTTTTGGCGGTCAGTTCCTCAGCGTCCTCGTAAACACGCTCTATGCCTGGCGCACGAGCCTCCTGACCAGCATACCGGGCCCACTTTTAGTGGCGTTTGGCGGTGCGCTGCTGATGGCGATGGCCCTTGTGTGGTTGCGTTTCATCCCGCCCAGCCACTCGCAGACTCTGTCCGGCGCGTCGGCTGGCAATCTGAATGTCGGCTACACGTCCGTTGACCGCAACTGAGAAGCACTAGGCGGGATGGCTGCCAGGCCACCGTCACGCACCAACATATGGAGGCTACGAACATGCGAAAACGACTGGCGCTGAGCCTGATCCTGGCTATCTTGTTGCTTTCAGCTTTGGCGTTGCCGGTGTTTGCCCAAGAGGAGGGTCCTGGCAAGCTGGTTGTGGGCGGTGTGTATACCCTTGGCAGCGGCGAAGTCCTGCGCGGCGGGCTTGTGGTCGCCGGCGGCAGCGCCACGCTGCAGAGCGGTTCGGCAGTCTTTGGCGACGTGTTGGTGCTCGGCGGCAGCCTGCGCGCTGCGGGCACGGTCAACGGCGATGTGGCGGTCTTTGGTGGCAGCATGCAGTTGACCGGCACAGCGGTTGTCAACGGCGACGTCGTGAGCTTTGGCGGCAGTGTCGATCGCGATCCCGGCGCTGTGATCAACGGCGACTTCCGTACAGAAGGAAGGTTTTCCTTGCCGGCAATCGGCCCCCTCCTGCCGTTCGCGCCCGGCTTGGAGATGGGTAGATTGGCCCCCCAAGTCGACCTGGCCAGAGATCCCGGTCAATGGCTGCTCGTGCAGTTTTTGCGCTTCTTGCAGAACATCGGGCTCACGTTGGCCTTCGGCGCCTTGGCCCTGATCATCGCCCTCATCTGGCCCAAAGGCGTGGAGCGTGTGGGGCGAACCGAGATGGAGCAGCCGCTATTGGCTTTCGCTGTTGGCCTACTCACTTGGGTGCTGGCGCTGGGGTTGGCCATCATCATGGTGATTACCATCTGTCTGCTCCCCTTTGCCATATTGCTCGGCCTAGTGCTGTTGGGCGTTGTGGTGCTGGCCTGGGTGGCAACGGGCTGGGTGCTCGGCCACAAGCTGCTGGGCCTGCTGAACATGCGCAAGCCCTCGTTGGTGGTCGAGGCGGTGGTAGGCACGGTGGTCCTGCTGCTAGCTTATTTCTTGGTGAGCCTGATCTTTTGTCTAGACTTCGTCTTCGGCGTGATTGTCGTGAGCCTCGGCACAGGTGCGTTGATCTTGACGCGGTTTGGGCGGCAGCCCTATGTGCCGGGTGGCCGAGCGGTTGCGCCTAAGCCTCCGGCAGGACCGCCTGCTGCGGCGCTGGCGGAGCCGCGCGCTGTGGGCGCTCAGCCGCCCGCCGTGCGCTCGGCCAGCGAGCTTGGTTTGCCGCCTGAGGCTCAAGCCTTGGCTGACGAGCTACACAACACTTCAGGAACAGGAATCGCCGGCGTGTTGGGTGAGCCGACGCCGGCAGAAGAAGATCATCCTGCGGTGGGATAGCTAGGATCTGGTCGGCGCAGCCGGTAGCAGTGCCAGCACGGTCTCGCCGCCGCGCACGCGTTGGCCGCGCTGCACTTGCACTCCAGCCGAGGCCGGCAGGTAGACTTGCACGGTGCCCCCCAGCGGCAGATGGCCGATGACTTCTCCTCTGGCCACGCGATCCGAGATGTCTGGCCAGCAGATGATGCGGCGAGCCAAGTGCCATGGGATGGGACGCCACGCTCTGGCCGCTATTTGCCGAAGCAGGAGACGCTGGCCATCTGAGCGCTGGATGCCGAGCCAACTGCTGTCATCGGCGCCGACGCCCGCCTGCCGGCGGCCCGGCTCGTAACGGCGATAAGCGATCACGCCCGCGCTCGGCGCCCAGTTGACCTGCACCTGCGTGAGTGTTGTCGCGATCTCGACGCAGGTGGAAGGCTTGTGCAAGAAGCGCGACTCGAACACCGGAGAGACCGCCAGGACGCGACCGTCGCACGCCGCGAGGATCGCTTCGGCCCCAGCTTGAGCTGAGCGCTGCGGATGGCGAAACACCCAGCTCAGTCCGCCTGCCCCTGCCAAGGCGGCTGCGCCGAGCGCCAGCCCGGCGCGCCGTCTATGGTGCAGCCCTGCCACCAGGCCGCTTGCCGCGGTCAACAGCAGCGCCAGCATGAGGCCGCCGGCCTGCTCAAATGCAGAGATGCGATTGGCGGGAAGATCTTGCAGAAGGTCGGTGCGTTCGCTGTTCATAAGAGTGCCTATCTAGGTGCCGGGCACTTGAGTCTGCGCCCGTAGCCACGTCTGTGAAGCTGTCGATAGCTGTTGGTCGGTGGTGAGTGCCTGGCGACTGAGCCGCTACGAGAATTGCCGATGATTGCTGCGTATTTCGACATGGATCGGACCCTGCTGACCGATAGCTCGAGCTTTCTTTGGCTGCGCTACATGCGCCAGCGGGGCGAGATGACGGCTAAGCAGTTCCTGCACCTGGTTCCGTTGTTGTTGCGCTACAAGCTGGGAGTGCTCGACATGCGTGCGCTGTCGCGTTCGTTGGTGGCGCAACTGGCCGGACAGCCCGAGGCCGAGCGAGTTGCATTTAGCAAGCTCTGGTTCGGAGAGCAACTGGTGCGTTACGTGGCCCCTGAAGGACGGCGGGTGTTGGAGGCGCATCGCCAGGCAGGGCATCGGCCGATTCTGATCACGGCATCTCCGATCTATACTGCCGCTCCGCTGGCTGAACACCTCGGCATCCCGCCGCAAGACGTGTTGGCCACACGCGCTGAAGTCTATGCCGGACATTTCACGGGACGGATGGTGGAGCCGATGTGCTACCGCGAGGGCAAGTTGTACTGGGCCGAGGAGCACGCTGCACGCCATGGCATTGACTTGCAAGCAAGCTATTTCTACACGGACAGCATCGACGACCTCCCTTTGCTGCGACGTGTGAGTCATCCCGTTGCTGTCAACCCGGACAAGCCACTGCGGCGTTGGGCCGAGCAGCAAGGTTGGCCGGTGGTCAGGTTCTACTAGTTCTCTGCCAGACCGATCCGATCTGGGAAAGTGACTGCTCAGGCGCCGGGCAGCTGAGCAGTTATCTGGGAAAGAAAAGCGTCCGACAAGCGTTGGTGCGACCTGGCGTGGGGATAAACTGGGAGCGCCAGCTGCCAACGCCATCCGGACAGCGACCCAGGGACACGTCGCGCCTCTGGTTGGTGAACAACACCGAGTCGATCAACGTCGCGCCATCGGCGGCAAACAGCCCCACGGCTTCGCTGCCGGCGTTCAGCTTGAAATTCGTATGGGTTGGCCCTTGCGCGGGATCATCGTCAGCCCAGAAGATCACGAAGCCCGCAGGAGGGATTGTCACCGCGTTAGGGATGCGGAAACGCCTGGGGTCCGACAGCTCATCGGTCAGATACATGCCGCCCAAGGCCAGCGATTGCGCGCTCAGGTTATGTAGCTCGATCCAGTCAGGGTACTCACCAGGCTCGTCAGGGTCCTCCATTGTACTGTCGTTGGCGGCCATGAACTCGTTGATCTGCACGAGCGGTGGCAGAAAACCCACGCGGTAGCGATAGGTCAGCGTGGGCGCAGCCTCAGGCGAGCGCGCTGTGCGATTCTGGTCGTCGCGCGCCACGACGTAATACAGCACCTCGGTGTGAAGGGGATAGGGCGGCACCAGCGCGCCGTACACGCCATCGCCGGCATCGCCATCGCTGCTCAGGCCATCATCCGCCATAGGCGACACAGTGAACCCGCGATCGCCGCGAAAGTACAAATCCACGGCGGTGATCTGGCCGTCGGGGTCGGTGACCCTGGCGGTCACTGCAACCGGGCGGTTGTCGGCCTGCGGGTAGAGGGGGAGGTGTTGCACCGCAGCGATGAGCGGAGCCAGCAGCACATTCGAGCGACCTGGGCTGGGGTGAGAGAAGGCTTGCCACCCCCCGCCGCCGTCAGGAAAGCGCGCCCACGCAACATCGGCCGGCAAGGCGGCCACTTCGACTTGGTCTAGCAAAGTGCCATTGTTTTGGTCAAACAGGACAAGCTGACCGCCGTTGCTCGGTAAAGTAAAATTCGTGTGCAGCGGCCCCTGCAGCGGCTCGTTGTCCAACCAGAACACCAGGTAACCCAAGGCCGGAATGGTTGTGCCGGGCGGAATGCGAAAGCGTGTGGGGGCGCGCAGATCGTTGCTCAGATAGCGACCGCCCAAGGCGACCGGCCGCAGTCCTGCGTTAAAGAGTTCTAGCCAGGGCTCGGTGTCGCCATCAGCGGGATCGATCAGCGTGGAGGTGTTGTGCGCTAAGACCTCGTTGAGATACAGGTATGTCGTTTGTGCAGGCGTATAACTCGGTAGAACGTTGCTCAGGTACGCAGTGCGTTGACGAACAAACGCCGGCAGCAGGTCTACCGCGGCGCGGGCGGCGGCGTTGTCCTCACGGTTTAGCTTCCACAGGTCACGCGTTGCGTCAGACCAGATGCTCTCGATGGCGCTGTCGAAACGGCGCTGCATGGCCGGCTCGCTGAACAGCGTTGTCGACAGCTCTGCCAATCGCTGTCCATAATAGGCGCGGAACTGTGGCACAGCGAGCACGCGCGTGATCAGCACGTTCTGCTGGCCGTTGTAGTCGGGGTGCTGCGCTGAGCCGTAGTCCACCGGGAGTGTGGTCATCCGGGGCTGAAAGCCGGCGTTGTTGTCCCAGGGCAGAACTTCCCAGTGATCGTGGACCACGTCATGATAGAGCAGATAATCGACAGTGGCGTCCGCGTCGCCAACTAGCGCCTTCACCGCCAGATAGTCGAGGAACCCACGCACATCCAGGACTTGGGCAATGGCCCACGCAAATTCGCCGTCAGGAGTGTTGTTGACCAAGGCGGCAAAATTGTAGAGGTCTGTCTTGTCGCGACTCTCGTGAACCTGGTTGGCGCAGTCTGGTTCCAGGTCCAGACCATCGCTGCACTTGTACAGGTTGCCGTTGGGATCACGGCCTGTGCGCAGCAGAAAGGAAGTATCGGGGTTCTCCACCTGGGTGTAAACGCCCACAAAGCGGTCGTTTAGCTGGAGGAGCACGAAGCGTGCTGTCCCTGCGCGCACGCCTAGGTCTTGCATCAGGTCATACGTCACCTTTTCTTTGATCAACGTCGGATCGTGACACTCGGCGTTCAACAGCAGGACATCGGTGTTAGGCCAGGGGCTGGGGTCGAGGAAGCGGATCTTCCATGACTTCTTGTTGCACCAGCGCGACATGTTGCCGCGGTAGTGAGTCTCGACGCGATAGCTATTACCGTCGTATTGCAGGGTTGCCGGCACGTAGTCGTTGGCGGCGGGGCTTCCATTGAGCTTGCGCAAGTTGCTTTCGGAGACCTGCAGTTGGAAATAGGGAAGTGTAGCGTCTGCCGCCGAGACGGCTGCCGCACATGCTACAGCGCTCAGCCCACTTTCATTGCCATAGACGTCAATTGCGGCCACGCGATAACAGGTGTTGTCGCCGGCGGTCACAGCACGGTCGACGAAGCGGGAGAGAACCATTTGCCCATAGTGGGCGAGGGTGAAGGGCCCCGTGGCCTGCCCGCCTTTGTAGACGCGATAGCCCTGCACATCATCGTCGGCGAGGTCGGCCCAGTCCAGGATGATCTCGTCATACCCCCCTATGGCTTCCAGGCTCGTTGGAACGGGTGGGGCCGTTACGTCCGGCTCCCGCGCGCTGATCCAGATGCCGCTCAGAACAGGCTCCTCGATAGTTCCAACGAACGTGATGTCGAGGGAGCGATCCAGCACTTTGGCCGGAAAGCGGTAGTCCAAGGCGTAATCGTGTTGCACCTGCTCGTAGATATCGAGCGAGCGGATGACGCGCGTATCCTCGATGAAGGCATCGAACACGCGGAACCCCGGCCCGTGGCGGCGTATCTCGGCGAAGCTTAGGTGCACGAGGTAGTTGCCGGGCGGCACGTGGAAGCGATAAGCCGTCATGCCCGCGCGGCCGGCGCGATAGAGCGTGTCGTCCGCAGTGCCGTCGATAGGTTCCCAGTCCCAGTCGGCGGCCACTGGCGAGCCGTCCACATAGCCGATGCCGTCCGTCACGCTGTACGGCCGGTCGGCCTGGTAACGGCGGCCGTTGCTCAAGGTGACGGCATCCCCGCCGGCGTTCAAGCCGACCGGCAGGGAGACGTAGCGCACCAACGGACGCTCGATACTGGGCAAAAAGACCCGGCAGGGAGACGCAGTAGCTGTCGCGTCACAGGCTGGCTGGTGTTGCGGGTTAAATGCGATAGTCTCGCCACTCTGTTGCTCAGGTGGGGAGTCCTCGCGGGGGGGTGAAAATGGATTGGCGGCGGCTGACGGCGCGCTCACCAGGAGCAAGCTGCAAATCGCCAGCACAGCAAACCGGCTGGCTGTTTGGGCAGCCAGCCGGAGAGGGCGTATGTCAAGATGTTTTCCACACACGATAGGTGTAGCTGAAGACGTTAGGATTACGCGGAGGCGGCTCTGCCGGGCGTGGGGCCTTTCCCCAACGCTGGTCGTACCTTCCTGCGCCAAGCCAGTCTGCGTTGTTGTCGAAAGGCGCTGCCTCGACCTCAGGCGTGTTCTGGTTCAGCGCTGCCCCTTTGTTATCGGGCCGCCGCTTGCGCGACGACCGGCGACGCCTCACGAAGCGGGCTGGTGGGGGCGCGGCAGTAGGCTTTGACTTCTTATCCGCTTGTTTGCTTCTGGCCATGGTCGGTTATCTGGGCGCTTCTCTACAGGTAATCGCGTAGTTGGCGACTGCGGCTGGGGTGGCGTAGCCGAGCCAGTGCTTCCTGCTCGATCTGGCGAATGCGCTCGCGTGTGAGGCCGAACATCTCCCCGACTTCTTGCAGGGTGTAGGTGTGTCCATCGAGGAGGCCATAGCGTAGCCGCAGAATCCGCTCTTCGCGCGGTTGCAGCGTATCCAGCAGGTCGTCTAGCTTCTCGCGCAGGAGTGCCTGCTCGGCGCGCTCCGAAGGCTCAGGGCTGTCGTCGTCCTCGATGAACTGGCCCAGCGTGCTCTCCTCTTCCTCGCCGACCGGTTGCTCCAACGACAGCGGCCGCACAGCGGTGCGCAGATAACGATGCACGCGCTCGGCCGGCAGGTCCAAGGCTTCGGCCAGCTCTTCGGGGGTGGGCTCGCGGCCCAGCGACTGTTCCATTTCTTGGCTGGTGCGGCGTAGCTTGAGCAGCTTTTCGCTCATGTGCACCGGCAGGCGAATTGTCCGGCCTTGATCCGACACGGCGCGGCTGACTGCCTGGCGGATCCACCAAGTCGCGTAGGTGCTGAACTTGTAGCCTCGCTCCGGGTCGAACTTGTCGACGGCGCGCATCAGTCCCAGATTGCCCTCTTGGATTAGGTCGAGGAACGGTACGCCATGGCCGATGTAGCGCTTGGCCACGCTGATCACCAGCCGGCTGTTCGACTCGATCATGCGTCGCCGCGCCTGTTGACCCAGCTCGATCACCGCGCGCAGCTCCGCTTCTTCCTCAGGCGTCGCCTGACCGCGCGCTAAGCGCCGACTGGCGCGTTTTCCCGCCACCACGCGACTAGCCAAGATCTTCTCCTCCTCGGCCGTCAAGAGCGGGTGCGCCCCCATCTGGCGAAAGTAGAGATCGACGGCATCGCGCGCGAGAGCCAGATCATCTTCATCCTTGGGCGAGATCACGCGACTGGGCGGCAGCTCGATTTCATCCTCGTTCTCCTCGATCTGATCTTGAACGGGGATATCCATCTCGCGCAGTCGGGCAAAGAGGTCCTCGAGCACGTCTAGACGCTCTTCGATCTCGGGCAGGGTTTCTAGGATCTCGTCGTAGGTGATGTAACCTTGGCGTGAGGCCTTGTTCAATAGCTCCGTCAGTGCAGCGTTGTGTTCGGTGTTGTCCAGAATAGGCGCGTCAGTCATACGTCAAATAACAACACTCCAGATTGATCGCGAGTACGATTGCGCAATGAACTGCTGCGTGATCAATCAGGCAAGATAGTCAGGTAGGCAGCCATACCGGAGGGACTAGACCTGTTCAGCCAGACGAGGTCGCCGACAAGCGACACGCAACACGACCGATTGGCCTTGTAACATGCGGGGGGGAGCTAGGCAGAACCGGTCGTTTGTCTGATCTATGCCTCTCCCTTGTGGGCAGGCTGCCAAAAGATGGTTCACCAAGTGGCGCTATCTGATGAGTCAGGTAATGAGTGCCTCGGGTCACTATTGGCAAGTATAACACGGAAAAAACCACGTGTCAACAGATTTTCATTTTGACGCCCTTGACTTGCTGTAGGTGTCCCTACAGTGTCGTCACCCACTTGCTGCGCGCGGATTCATGACTTTGACACCGCATCCTATGTTGGGTATAATCGCTTGCAGTCATTATTCGGGTTGTGCTCAGCAGTGATTCCACCTCGCATGCCGCAGAAGCTCTCGTGGCGCTATGCGGCATACTTATTGGGCAATTCCCGATCCCTGTACGAGGAAGGGCAACAGATGTCAGAAGAAGCGATCCCCACCACAAGCTCGGAGGCTGTTGCGCCGGCCACCGAGCCCCATGCGGTTGTGCAGCCTGCGAAGCCTCAGAAGGCAGAGGGGAGCAAGAAGAAAGTTAAGGCGCTACCCCGCCAGAAGATCGTCAAAGTCTTGAGTGTCGACATGGAAGTCACCGGCAAGGTGAAGCGTACTTCCGAATTCGGCGCGTTTGTGGACATCGGTGTGGGACGGGACGGCCTATTGCACATCTCAGAGATGTCGCGCGGGCGCGTCCACAAGGTCACCGATGTCGTCAAAGAGGGCGATGAGATCAAGGTCTGGATCAAACAGCTAGACCGCGAGAAGAATCGCATCAGCCTGACGATGATCCCACCTGGCACCAAGACGATCCGCGAGCTAAACGAAGGTGACCTGGTTACCGGGGTCGTGCAACGCCTGACCAACTACGGCGCCTTTGTCGATATCGGCCTGGAGCGCGATGCGATGCTCCATGTCAAGGAGATGGCGGATGGCTATGTGGCCAAGCCTGAGGATGTGGTCAAGGTGAACGATGAGATCGAGGCGCGGGTCATCGGCATTGACCGCCGCCGCGGACGCATCGATCTCAGCCTGAAAGGGCTGCGGCCGCCGGCCGAAGAAGCGGAGGCGCCTGCTCTGCCTGACATCTTGACGACTGACAGCATCAGTGACGAAGAAGACGAAGACATGCCGACGCTGATGGAGATGGCTTTTCGCCAAGCTTTCGACAGCGGTGGGGAATCCGAGCGAGATCGCAAGCGTCGTCGGGGCGCTAAACAACGCTACAACCGCCGCAACGACCAGGAGGAGATCCTCAGTCGCACGTTGCGGTACGGACAGAGCCGGTAGCTCCGCTACGCAACCTTCCACTTTTTTCAACTTACGGCACAAGCCTCAGCAACATTGCTGAGGCTTGTTATTTAGTAACTGCTCAGGTGCCGGGCATTTGTAGGCGATTTGCGACCTAGGTTGGCTTCGCAGACACGTTTGCAAACCAGATGCCCATGCGCTG
>DAOUBX010000105.1:0-5920 GCA_034432445.1 Anaerolineales bacterium | reverse complement strand
CTAGGTGCCGGGCACTTAAGGCTGCGCTGGCCAGGGCGTCTGCAGAGCCGGCTCAAGCTGGGAACCGGTCGCAAGTGCCCGGCACCTGAATAGTTACGACCTGCAAAAAAACTCGGGCCGCTCTGCGTGCAATCACCGAGACCGTCGTGCTTTCAGCAACGGTTGTGCGCTCAAGTGCGGGACGCTTGCGTCCGCAGCGCAGTCGCAAGGCAGCTTTGTCGATGTCATCCTTGCGTCGCTCTCAGCGTCCGATGCCCGGGGCTCAGGAGCCACACCGCAACTCAGATGAATCCCCGCCTGCGAAAATAGAGCAGCATGCTGCCTGCGATCAGGACCATTATGCCCATGATGATGAAGAAACCGTAGATGGTGTCGGCCGCCGGCAGCCACTCCAAGTTCATGCCGTAAATGCCCGTCACCAGGGTCAGCGGCAGCATGATCACGGAGATAACGGTCAGGACGCGAATGACGTCGTTGATGCGATAGGAGGTCACCGAGTCGGAGGTGGCGCTTAAGCCCTCGATGACCTCCCGATAGTCCTCCAGGATGTCCCAGGCGCGCGAGAAACCATCGGCGATGTCGCCGAAGTAGACGTCCAGCTCCTCTTGGATGAAGGGTCTGTCCTTGCGTTCCAAGTTGCTCACGATGGAGATCTGCGGCTTGACCACGCGGCGCAGGGCAATGATGTCACGGCGGATCAGCGAGATGTCCTGGACGATATGGCGCATGTCCTCGGTGAACATGTTTTCTTCGATCGCCTTGATCTTGGCGTCCACCTTGCGTAGGATGGCAAAGTTGTAGTCCACCATGCTATCCAGAATCGTGTATAGCAAGCGACCTGCGCCGCGGCCCATGTGCTTGGAACGCGCTACGCCATCGTCGTGGCAGGCGTCGAAGAGGCGGTTCAGCGGTTTGAGCTGTCCCTCGTGGATGGTGATCAAATAGCCTGCACCGATGAAGAAGTCCACCTCGCTCGACCGCGTGAGCTGCCTTGCGGCGTCGAAGACCGGGAAGTGCATCACGATGAAGAGGTAGTCGTCGTATTCGTCGATCTTCGGGCGTTCGTTTTGGCTCAGCACGTCTTCGAGGTCCAACGGGTGGAAGTTGTAGTGTTTGCGCAAATAAGCCACATCTTCGGGCGACGCATTGACGATATTGACCCAGGTGAGGCGTTGGTGGGTTATTGCTGCAACACTCATAAGCTCCTCGCAGTGAACAGGCTCGACTGCCGCTATTATGCTCGCGTTCAAAACGGATGTCAATTGAGAATTTGCGTTTGACTAATGATCACCATCGCGCTATAATGCGCAAGTCTTCACCACCCTCAAGGCCGCCCACAGCAGCTTAGCCCAGAGGCAGCAAAGCGGTCTAGGTGTGGCTCTCTGTCCCACAATCGGCGCCACGTGTGCCGGCCATGCTATCCCATTTTGTTCACAAATCCGGTTCCCTAACAGGACGACCACCGTCGGTTGTCCGGCCGTTGCAGGCCGGTTATGCCTATCTTTTTTGCCCAGGGAGGTAGTAACTCGTCATGTCCGCAATGGGACTCACTTCGTTCGAGACCATCGCCGTCTGGCTGGTGCTCGTCGTCGCCATCCTTGGCTTGTTCTACGCCTTGTTCTTGCGGCGCCAGGTCTTGGCCCAGCCCAAGGGCACGACGCAGATGGTTGAGGTATGGGACGCTATCCGCATTGGTGCCGACGCCTATCTGACGCGCCAACTCAAAACCATTCTTCCCTTTATCGTCGCGCTCACGATCCTGATGTTCTTGAGCGTCTACATCGTCGACCCAACACCGGAAGCCCGGGAGCGCTTTGCTGCTTTGAGCATGCAGCAACTCCAAGTGGTGATCGGCCTGGGCCGGGCTGGCGCCTTTGTGATGGGCGCTGTCTTTAGCTTGCTTGTCGGTCAAATCGGCATGCGCATGGCGGTGCAAGCCAACGTGCGCGTGGCCGAGGCCGCCCGCAGCAGCTTCAACGGTGCGCTGCGCATCGCCTATCGTGCCGGCACGGTCACCGGCATGCTCACCGATGGCCTAGGCCTCTTCGGCGGCACGATCATCTTCATCATCTTCGGCGTGGCTGCTCCCGATGCGCTGCTGGGCTTCGGCTTCGGCGGCACCTTGCTGGCGCTGTTCATGCGCGTGGGCGGCGGCATTTACACCAAAGCAGCCGACGTGGGCGCAGACCTGGTGGGCAAAGTCGAGCAGGACTTACCGGAAGATGACCCACGCAACGCCGCCGTGATCGCTGATCTGGTTGGTGACAACGTGGGCGACTGTGCAGGCATGGCGGCCGATATCTTCGAGAGCTATGAGGTCACGATCGTTTCGGCCTTGATCCTGGCCCTGGCCCTGCGTCACATCACCGGGCACAACGAGTGGTTGATCTACCCGCTCCTGGTGCGTGGCATCGGCGTGCTCTCCTCGATCTTCGGCACCTATCTGGTCAAATCCGAGCCTGGCATGTCGGGCGACGCCATGAAGGCTATCTTTCGCGGCTTCTTGACTTCAGCCGCCATCTCCACGGTGCTGTTCTTAGGCGTGGCGCTGTTTTACATGCGTGGTGTGCCTGGTGGCTGGTGGCGTCCCTTCCTGGCCACAGCGGTTGGCGTCTTGCTGGCCATTCTCATCGACCGAGTCACAGACTATTTCACGGGAACCCACGGTACACCCGTGCAGGAGATCAAGAAAGGCCATGACACCGGTCCTGCCACGACGATTCTGTCAGGCTTGAGCGTGGGTATGGAGTCGGCGGTGTGGGGCACCCTGATCATTGCCGGCACCATCTTGGCCTCGATCTTCATCTACCAGGGCGTCAGCACAGATCCCCTTGAGCAGTTTGCCTACATCCTCTACGGTGTGGCCTTGACCGGCATCGGCATGTTGACCTTGACAGGCAACAACGTGGCCATGGACTCCTTCGGCCCCATCTCCGACAACGCCAATGGCATCGGCGAGATGGCCGGTTTGGAGGACAGCGCGCGCCAGATCATGGCCGACCTGGACGCCGTGGGCAACACCACCAAGGCGATCACCAAGGGCATCGCCATCGGCTCGGCCGTGATTGCCGCGGTGGCCCTCTTCGGCTCCTTCATCACCGACGTCGGCCGCATCGACCCGGTAGCGCTGGCGAGCGGCATCCGCATCTCCTGGCCCTTGGTCTTCGTGGGCTTCTTGATCGGCGGTACCATCCCCTGGATGTTCTCCAGCTTGGCGATCAAAGCCGTTTCCCGCACTGCGGCTGACATCGTGCAAGAGGTGCGTCGCCAGTTCCGCGTCCCTGGCGTGATCGAAGGCACCGTCAAGCCGGATTACGCGCGGCCGGTAGCTATCACCACCATCGCTGCGCAGAAGGAGTTGATCAACCTGGCTTGGCTGGCCGTGGCGGCGCCGATCGCAGTGGGCTTGGCCCTGCAAGTCGAGGCCTTGGGCGGTTTTCTGGCAGGCGTGATTCTTTCCGGCCAGCTGCTGGCGGTGTTCATGGCCAACGCGGGCGGCGCCTGGGACAACGCCAAGAAGATCGTGGAGGACGAGCCGCGCGATCCGGAGCATAACCTGGGCAAAGGCTCGGAGCGTCACAAGGCCAGCGTCGTAGGCGACACCGTAGGCGATCCGCTGAAAGACACCGCCGGTCCTGCGCTCAACCCCATGATCAAGGTCATCAACCTGATCAGCCTGATTGTGGCGCCGATCATTGTGACCTACAAGGACAACATGGCGATCAGCATTGTCGTGGCCTTGTTGCTGTTGGCGTCGATGGCTTATGTCATTCGGCGCAGCAAGCGGGCGCCGGCATCGCTGGTGTAACGAACCCTCTTGTCATGTCGGGCACTGCGGGCCACCCCACGAGTGTCCGGCGCTTTGACCACTATGCTGGGAGAATGCTTGTGTTCTCGTAACTATTCAGGTGCCGGGCACTTGCGACCGGTTCCCAGCTTGAGCCGGCTCTGCAGACGCCCTGGCCAGCGCAACCTTAAGCGCCCGGCACCTAGGGCTGAATAGTTGCGTGTTCTCTCAGTTTTTGCTGTTGCGAGGAGTGCATCACGACAGCAAAAGCAACGACCTTAGCCATAGGTGCCGGACACTCGCGTCTGCGTTTGTCAGGGTCCCTGCAGAGCCGACTTACGCCGCAAAGCGGACGCCAGTGCCCGGCGCCTGAACAGTTCGCGACCAACGCAAGATCTGGCTGGATTTGCCGCTGGCCGCCTCGATGTCCAACCAGCACACTCAGATAGGCGCATCTGCCACCAGATTGGCCGTGACCACCACCTTCTGTTACGACCCCTTCAACCTGCGCCATCACCTCGCCGGCCATCCGGAGAACCGGGAGCGGTTGCGTGGTACCTGGCAGCTTTTGCAAACAGATGGCATTCTTGCGCAACTGGTGGAGACTCCCAGCCTTCCTGCCAGCACCGAACAGTTGTTGCGCGTCCACAGCCGGCGGCACCTGGAGATGGTGGCGCTGGCCGCCCAGCGCAACGCACACTTAGACGCCGATACCTACGTCGGCAGCGACTCGGAGCAGGCGGCGCGGCTGGCGGCTGGTGGGCTATGCCAGGTCGTCGCCGCGGTGCTCGGCGGCCGCGCCACCAACGGCTTTGCTCTAGTGCGACCACCCGGTCACCACGCCACCCCTGACCGCGGCATGGGCTTCTGCCTGTACAACAATGTCGCTGTCGCCGCGCGCGCCGCCCAGGCCGAGCACGGCATCGAGCGCGTCTTGATCGTCGATTTCGACGTACATCACGGCAACGGTACGCAGGATGTGTTCTACGAGGACGGCAGCGTGCTCTTCTTCAGCACGCACCAATATCCTTACTATCCCGGCACCGGTCATTGGCGGGAGACAGGCCGCGGCGCCGGTGCTGGAACAACGGTCAACGTGCCTTTTCCGGCCGGCGTCGGCGACGTGGGATACGCCGCAGTCTTCGATCAAGTGCTGGCGCCGCTGGCCCAGCGTTTCCAGCCTCAGCTCATCCTGGTCTCGGCCGGCTATGATGCGCACTGGAACGACCCGCTGGCCGGCATGCAGCTCAGTATCGCCGGCTATGCCGCGCTGGTGACGCGGTTGCTCGATCTGGCCAACGAGCTGTGCGCCGGGCGCATCGTCTTCACGCTGGAAGGCGGCTATCACCTCGAGGTGCTGGCGCATGCGGTACTGACCACCCTGCGCCTGATGACCGATCGTGACGCCCCTATCAGCGATCCGTTAGGACCCTCGCCTTGGGAAGAACGCGACGCCAGCACGTTGTTGGCTCAGGTACGTGCCGCCCACGGCCTCTAGAAAAAACCGTTAGGAGTATTCAATGGAACGCACTCTAGTTATCCTGAAGCCGGACGCTGTGCAGCGCGGCCTGATCGGCGAGATCATCGCGCGGCTAGAGCGCCGCGGCCTGCGCATCATCGGTATGAAACTCATGCAGGTGAGCGAGGAGTTGGCCCGGAAGCACTATGCGGTGCACGAGGGCAGACCCTTCTTCCCCGGCTTGATCGAGTTCATCACCTCAGGCCCTGTCGTCGTCATGGCACTGGAGGGCAAGAACGCCATCGCCGTAACCCGCGCCACGATGGGCGCCACAAACCCCGGCAACGCTGCCCCTGGCACGATACGCGCCGATCTCGCCCTCGACATCGGATATAACCTCGTGCATGGCTCCGATGGGCCCGAGACGGCGGCCACCGAGTTAGCGCTGTGGTTCGACGAAAGTGAGCTGGTCAGCTACGAACGAGCGATTGACGCCTGGCTCTTCTGAGATCATCGCGAGCCACCAAAAGTGCACAGAGGTGGAAGGCGCCAGCCTTCCACCTCTGTGCATTTCCAAGTTCAGTAGTAACTGCTCAGGTGCCGGGCATTTGTAGGCGATTTGCGACCTAGGTTGGCTTCGCAGACACGTTTGCAAACCAGATGCCCATGCGCTG
>DAOUBX010000104.1:0-48920 GCA_034432445.1 Anaerolineales bacterium | reverse complement strand
TGAAAGCGCGGCGGGCACGGTCGGAGACCGGCCCGAGCGATTTTCAGGTTAGAATCCAAATGCCCGGCACCTATGGCTGAGTAGTTACGCTACGCGGACGGATAGCCCCAGGCCAGCTCGTCCGCCGATCTCATTTCCCACTCCTCAGGAAACATGGCTCTATGACAACCCCCAAAGACCACAAGCGCGTCAACGACATTTTGCTAGGGCCGATCGAGCGGCCCGCTTTGCACTGGCTGGCGGCTCACTCCCCAGCTTGGATGACCCCCGACAAACTGACGGCCATCGGCACCTTTGGCGCCATTGTCATCTTCTTCAGCTACTGGGCCAGTCGCTACAACCCGGCCCTGCTCTGGCTGGTCAACGTGGGTCTGTTGATCAACTGGTATGGCGACAGCCTGGACGGGACGCTGGCCCGCTATCGCAACATCCAGCGCCCCAAATACGGCTTCTTCATCGACCACACCGTGGACGCGTTCAACGAGATGTTGATCGTGCTGGGCCTCGGTCTTTCGCCTTATGTCAGCTTTAACGTGGCCGCCATGGCCCTCATCGGCTACCTGCTGATGTCGATCTTTGTCTACGTGCGCACCTTCGTCGAGGGCGTCTTCCAGATCTCTTACGGCAAATTCGGCCCGACCGAGGTGCGCGTGATTCTCTTTCTGCTCAACACGATGATGTTCTTCTTGGGCGCGCCGCGCGTCACCACGCCGTTTGGCAGCTTCAAGATCTATGATCTGCTGGTGGGGGCGATCGCCTTGATTCTCATTGCGTTGTTCCTAGCCTCCACGATGCGCAAGGCCCGCGAGCTATCCGCCATCGATCGACCCCCGGCCGGCGGCGCCAAGTGACCGTGCCGCCGTCGGGGCTGGCGGCCGCGGCAGTCAACGATGCGCTCGGCCAGGCCCGCCCCGGCATGGGCTTGGCCGAGCGGCCCATACGCCAAGGAGACCGCCCGGCGCCGGCTCAGCTAAAGCGTGCGAAGTCCGGTTTGCGCCGCTCCAGCACGGCCTGCATCGCTTCCAAGGCCTCCGGCGAGCGCAGTTGCGCCATGAAATGCGCGCCCTCGGCAGACATCGCCTCCGCGATGGCCGGTCGCACCGTGCGCTTCATCAACATCTTCGTCAGTCGCAAGGCGGCCGGCGGCTTGGCCGCAAGCTGCTGCGCCACGCGCCAAACAGCGGCGTCCAGCTCAGCCGAGGGATGCACGGCGTTGACCAGGCCCAAGGCGCAAGCGGTCTCGGCGTCGATCATCGCGCCCAGCAGCAACAGCTCGGCCGCCCGTCGGTGCCCCATGAGCTGCGGCAAGAGCAGGCTCGACCCAGCTTCCGGCACCAGTGCCAGGTTGACAAACGGCAACTGAAAGCGTGCGCCGCTGCCGGCATAGACCAGGTCGCAGTGCAGCAGCATCGTGGTGCCGATGCCCACGGCCACCCCCTGCACGGCCGCCACGATCGGCTTCTGCGCCGCGATCAGGGTCTTGAGGAAGCGAAACACCGGGCTATCCTCCCCTGTCGGGGGCGATTGCATGAAATCTTTGAGGTCGTTGCCGCTGGTGAAACAGTCGTCCGTGCCGGTGAACAGGATCACCCGCACTGCGCTGTCGGCCTCAGCTTGCAACAGCGCGGCCGTCATAGCCTCGTACATCGCCAGGGTAATGGCATTCTTCTTCTCAGGCCGGTTAAAGCGGATGCGCAAGACGCTTTCTTGGGTGTCGGTGAGGATGTAATCGCTCATGAGGATGCGCTCCTTGGCGGGATGAGTATCAGCGCCAACAGCAGAAAAGGACGCAAAACGACGCCAGATTCTGCGGTGTGACAGCGCCGGCAGTATACACCGCTTATCCCGGCGGGACAAAGCCGACCCACTGCTGGCCAAGACCGTTTGTACTTTGCAACGGCGGTCAGTATAATATGTTTACTTTGTCGCTGAGGAGTGCGCAATATGGACACCGCGTTACAACTCTGGGCTAAACCCAGCGCTGAGGAGGTCTATCTGCTGGCAGGCTGGTACCAGTGGGCTGACGCGGGCAACCTCTCCTCTGGGCTCCCTGAATACCTCATCGAGCATGTGGATGCCCGGCAGATCGGCGAGATCAGGGACGATGGCTTCTACCTGTTCCAGGTGCCGGGCACACATCACTTTTTGCGGCCGGAGATCAAGCTACAGGATGGCTACCGGCAGCGCATCGAGCGTTACGCCAACGCCTTCTACTACGCTGAGCTGCAGGGCAAGGGTCTGGTCATCTTTCTAGGTCACGAGCCGCATCTGCGCATCGATCACTACGTTGCCACGCTGCTGGACGCTGTAGAGGCCCTGCGGGTCAAGCGCGTGGTGGCTTTGGGGGGTGTCTATGGTGCTATCCCCTACGACAAGGATCGCAACGTCCATTGCGTGTACAGCCTACCGGGCATGAAAGAGGAGCTCACCAAGTACGGAGTGATCTTCTCTAACTACGAAGGGGGCGCGACAATCGGCACCTATCTGGTGCACCAGGCGGAACAGCGGGGCATCGAAGTAGTCGATCTCTACGCCTTCGTGCCGGCCTACGACTTCGGCGAAGTCTCGCAGACCGTGCAGGGATTGCGTATCGACAATGACTTCAAAGCCTGGCACGAAGTCATGCGCCGGATCAAGTACATGTTCGATCTCCCATTGGATTTGTCGCAGCTGGCGCGACAGAGCGAGGAGCTGGTGGCATCCCTCGATGCCAAGATGGCCGAGCTGGAGCGGCAAGCGCCACAGCTACGCATTCGCGAGTATCTGGAACAGCTCAACCGTGAGTTCACGGAAGTCTCCTTTCTGCCCCTAGACGACGTGTGGGAGCAGGAACTGGGCGATTTGCTAACCCGCATGGACCGCTGAATGCTTTCCGGGCGACGAACGACCGCTTTGAAGGCAGATCGAGGGCAATTGCCAGCCCTCCCAGCCGGTCTCCCGTTACCCGGCGTTCCGGTTGACCGGAAGATCGCTCGGGCCAGCTTACGCGCAGCCGCCGAGCCCGCCACTTTCCGCTATGGCTGTGCGTCGAACACATAGGCGTCTCCTCTGAACAAGAGAGGCCAGTGACACGTGTATACAACTGGGCGATGTCGGCCTGCGCCGCATTCGTCCTCGTCTCGTGTCCGAACCATAAACCAAGAAACCAAGGAGATACTTCATGAAGTTAAGCTCGCGCCTTCTCGTCGTTGCCCTCATAGTCTTGGCAGCGGCTCTGTTGGCAGCCTGCGGCACCCAGTCGCAACCAACAGCGACTCCCCAACCGACGCTCGCGCCGGCCACACCAACGGCAACGCCGGACTATTGGCAACGTATTCAGCAACAGGGCAAGATGATTGTCGGCACCGCCGTCGATTACCCGCCCTTCCAGTTCTACAACGCCAACTTTCAACTGGACGGCTTCGACATCGCCCTGATGCGCGAGATCGGCAAGAAGCTCGGCGTATCAATCGAATTCAACGACTTCGCCTTCGACGGCTTGGGCGGCGCCCTGTTTCTGGGCCAGATCGATGCTGCCATTGCTGCCATTTCGGTCACGCCCGAACGGCAGGAGCTGGTCGATTTTTCCAACGTCTACTATGTGGGGGAAGATGCTGTGCTCGCCGGGTCGGATGCCCCAGCGCAGATTGCTCGCAAAGAGGACGCCGGCCGATTGCGTATCGGTGCCCAAAGAGGATCGGTCTACGAGGCCTTTCTCAGAAAAGAACTGGTCGAACCGGGCATTTTGCCAGAGCAGAACCTGCTTTTATACAGCGATATCGAGCAAGGCGTCAAGGACCTGGCAACGGGCTTGATCGACGCAGTGATGCTCGACCTGAAGCCGGCTCAGAACTTCGTCGCCCAAGGCGGAGTCAAGATCATCGCCCAGGGCCTCAACAAACAGCGCTTCGCCATCGCCTTGCCCAAGGGCCAAGTGGCGTTGCGCCGCGTGATCAACCAGGCCTTAACCGACCTACAGAACGAGGGCGTAGTAGCCGCTCTGGCCCAGCAATACCTGGGCGTCGACAGAGAGGACGTCCTGCCTCTCCCCGTGCCAACGCCAGAGCCGCCGACGCCGACACCGGCCCCCGTTCAGCCCACTGCCACCCCTGTGCCGCCACCGGCCGGGTGCGTCGACGGCATGACCTGGGTCGCCGACCTGAGCTACGACGACCGGAATATGACGGCGCCGCCTGTGTTGCAACCGGGACAAACGTTCGTCAAAGGATGGCGGGTGCGTAACAGCGGCACCTGCACGTGGGACAGCTCGTACTTCCTGGGCTTCGTCAGAGGCGAAGCCATGGGCGGCCAACCGGTCTTCGTGCGCGGCCAGGTCGCGCCGGGGGCCACCTTCGACTTTCAGGTCAACCTGACAGCGCCAACCGCGCCCGGAACCTACCA
Organism: Anaerolineales bacterium; assembly: GCA_034432445.1. Classification (GTDB taxonomy): domain Bacteria; phylum Chloroflexota; class Anaerolineae; order JAAEKA01; family JAAEKA01; genus JANWYQ01. The sequence goes on along the minus strand of DAOUBX010000104.1, from coordinate 44,540 downwards.
GGGCTTCTGGCAGATGACAGGCAGCAACGGCAAGCGCTTTGGCGAAACGATCTGGGTTGGCATCCGGGTGCCTGCTGCGCCCACGCCGCCGCCCCAGCCCACCCAAACGCCCGTGCCGGGCATCGTGTTCACCGTGGATCAAACCAACATCACGGCCGGGCAATGCGTGACGTTCCAGTGGAACGTTACCAACGTGCAGGAAGTGTACTTCTACAACCAGAACCAAAGCTGGCAAAACAACGGCGTGGCCGGCCAAGGCAGTCGCACCGAGTGTCCACCGGTCACGACGACCTACTTCCTGCGCGTGGTGAACCGCGACGGCAGCGTGCAAACACGCGAGATCACGATCTATGTCACCCCCCTGACCAACGCACCCGCCATTGTGCGCTTCGTCGCCAACCCGCCCGGCCCGCTCACCCTGGGCCAGTGCACCAACCTCGACTGGGGCGTGCAAGGCTCGGTCACCAGGGTCCAGCTGACACGCAACGGCGTGATCTTATGGGACAACGCGCCGGTGAGCGGCAACCTGCAAGACTGCCCAACCAACGCCGGTACCATGACCTACCAGCTACAAGCTACCGGGCCCGGTGGCACCAGCCAGGCCGTGGCCTATGTCGCAGTGAACCAGCCGGCGCCTCCCACGGCCACCCCGGTGCCGCCGACGCCTGTGCCGCCGACGCCAACGCCTGTGCCGCCGACGCCAACGCCCGTGCCGCCCCCCCAGCCGCAGATCGACAGCTTCTTCGCCAACCCGCCCGGCATCCAGGTAGGACAGTGCACTAATCTGTCCTGGAGCACCAGCGGTGGCGCGCAATCCACCCGCATCACGCGCAACGGCGGCGTGATCCTCGACAACGGGCCACTGAGCGGCAACTTGCAGGAGTGTCCGGGGGAGTCGGGCGCTCTGGTCTACCAGCTCGAAGCGCGCGGCGCCGGCACGTCCGTCTTCCAGGAAATCACCGTGAACGTGCAGCCGGCTACGCCGCCGCTCATCGGTACGTGGACGCTTTTGCAGCTCAACGGCCAAAACCCGCTGCCCGGCACCACGCTCACGGCCAACTTCGATGGCGGTAGCCAGATCAACGGCAACAGCGGCTGCAACTCCTTCAGGGGCACCTACGCGACGACGCCCGACGGCGGGCTGTCGATCAGCGGCCTGACGACGACCAATATGGCCTGTCCGCCAGAGGTGCTGCAGCAGGAGCAAACCTACCTCGGTTTGCTGGGCTCGGCAGCCCGCTATCAGATCAACGGCCCTAATCTAGCCATCTTCGACGGCGGCGGTGGAACGGTTTTGCTGTTCAGCGCCGCCCGCTAAGCTTGTGTGTGCGCTGCCCTGGCGCTCAGCCGGTTGCCAGGGTGGCGCGCCTACTCTGGCCCGGCTTTCAGCCCGGCCAGAGTGACGAAAGGACATTCCCATGCTGCGAAAACCCCTCTTTTTGATCTTGCTGACAGCGCTTGCGCTGCTGGTTGCCAGTTGCAACCTGCCCGGCGCCCAGCTGCCGGCGCCTGAGCAGCCTGCGCCCGCAGTACCTGAGGCTGCCACGGCCGTGGCGCCGGCCCAGCCCCTCGCCCTCCCCGCGGAGTATGTTGGCGTCTACACGGCGCAGCTGCCGGCTGCCGACAGTCCCGGTCGCAACGTGACGGTCGTGCTGAGCAAGGATGGCGCCGTGATGGTGACCAGCGACTATGCAAATGGCGCTGCGTCCGTCGTTGAGACCGGCACCTGGCAAGCTGACGCCAACGGCGTGGTGACCGCCGTTCTAACCGCACAGGATGGCCAAGCCTTCTTCGAGCCGGTAGCCTTTACCTTGCAACTGCAAGGGGACCAGCTGCTTGTCACCCGCCAGGGCCAGGCCGAAGCTGTGACCTTGGTGCGCTCAACCGGTGAAACCGCCGCTGCTGCAACCGCCACAACGCCGGCGCCGCCTACGCAGCCCGTAACGCCCACAATTGTCGTCACGACCACGGCGCCGGTAACGACCACAGCTGTCGTCACCACGACAGCTCCCGTCACCACAACCGCCCCTGCGGCCATTGTCATCAAGAACGCCTACCTAGGCCTGCGCCGCACGGCCTCTGGCGGCGGTTCAGCCCTCTACGCCTTGAGCCTCAACGACGATGGCACGGTCCAGTACGGCACGGAGTTTTACAACGACCAGCCGGCGATCCTCGAGATCGGCACCTGGGTCGACAACGGCGATGGCACGCTCACGGTGACCATCACCGGCCGGCCGGACAGAGTATTCGTAGAACCGGTCGTGATCAAGTTCGCCCAGGAGGGCGACCTGCTCAAGGCCGTGGAATTCGACCAGAACATCTTCGGCTCGGAGGGTCTTACCCTGCGCAAGGCGGCCAGCGTGGTCAATGACATCGAACAGGCGCTGGTGACGCTGGACATTGCGGCCGGGTTCCCGCTCGACCCAACCTTCGTCAGCGTCAACGGCGGCGGTGAGGTTGATGCCAGCCTGCTAGGCGGGGGCTGCACAGGCTTCATCAACGACAAGCCCGTGGTGACCGTGCGCTGGAGCGGCCAGGCTGACTACATTGAGACCTTCTTCGTCAGCGACCACGATCCGACACTGGTCGTTCTGACGCCGGATGGCCGCTTCCTGTGCAACGACGACACCAACGAACAACTGCTGGACCCAACGATCCGGATCGAGAATCCCCCCGCAGGCACCTATCGCATCTGGGTCGGCAGCTACGCCAAGGGTCAGCTGCTGCCCGGCGTGCTGGTGATGACTACCAAGCCAGAGGTGAACATCGGCACCTTCAACCTGGGCGGCCTGATCCGGCGCCCTCCGGTAGCCAAAGAAGTGCCCCTGCCGACGCCGAGTGTGGACACCAGCGTGATCACCCAGGCCCTGCAGAGCAAGCTGGAGCCGGCGGCGACCGTGCAGACGGGGGCCGCGCCCCTGGTACAGGAGATCACCGCCGCAGGCTCGCTGGCCGCTTTCGAGCTGCCGGTAATCGGCGCGCGCTGCAACGGCTTCATCGCCAACACACCCGATTACATCTTCGGCTGGCAAGGCGAACCGGGAGCCCTGCGCATCCTGTTTGAAGGCAACCGCGACGCGACCTTGGTAGTGGTGACCCCCAACGGTCGTATCCTGTGCGCCGACGACTTCGAGGGCGGCGTGAACGTCAACCCGCTGGTCGAGGTGGCCTCGGCCACCCCTGGGCCCTATCTGGTGTTCGTTGGGCGCCTTGACCCTGGCACGCCGGTTAGCGGTCGCTTGGTCGTTGCGCCAGGCGCCGAGGCCGTGCCCGCCGTGTTGGGACCGCAGCAATAACTGCCGCGAGCACCGGCGCACGGCTGCGCCGGGGCTCGCGCCGAAGGAGCAAGACCTATGAAACGACTACTGATCATCCTGGCGGTGGCTGTGCTCTGCGCAGTGCCGCTGGCAGGCAACGCGCCGGTGACTGCACAAAGCGGCAACACCTGGCGCGCCGACTACTTCAACAACCCTGACTGGGCCGGCAGCCCCGTCTTGACGCAGTTCGTGCCGATCGTCTGGTTCAACTGGGGCTTCGGTTCGCCAGGGCCCATGGTGCCGGTGGACTTCTTCACTGCGCGCTTCACCACCGACGCCTTTTTCTACGCCGGCACCTACCGCTTCGACATCACAGCCGACGACGACTTTGCGCTGATCGTCAACGGCGTGACCTTCCTCGACACGCGCAATGCCGGACAATCGGGCAAGCCTTTTTCCGTTACGATCCCCTTCAACTCCCAGGGAACCCAACGGGTAGAGGTACTCTTCCGCGAGTTCACTCAGGCGGCCTACATCTTCGTCAACTGGCAGTACATCAAGCCAGATGGCGGTCAGCAACCGCCGCCGCCACCCCCGCCGCCACCCCCGAACAACTGCGGCCCCCAGTCGGCCAGCAGCGTGCAAACCCAGTTCGGCGACTACACGTCCTGTATCCAGCAAGGCAGCCACCAGGTCAACTGCTTCCAGTCCAACGGCGCCTGGAATGCGCCCAATCGAGGTTCCATCGAAACGGAGCCACAGATCACAGTGTGGCGCAACTGCACCGCTGACGAGTGGACGTCGTTCCAGGTGAGCTGCGATCCGGAGATCCCTTGGCAGCAGTTCAAGTGCTCCAAGACCGAAGCGGGCTTCTTCCCTGGATAGGTGAGTACACTGTCCAATACACTCACAAGCGCGCCTGCGGTCGGCTCTTCAAGACTGCGTGTGCGCTGCTGTCAACAACATCTGCATCTATAAGAGGAGTAGAAACACAATGAAGACCCCTTCGCAATCCAGCCGTTGGCTGCTGTTCATGGCACTGGCCGTGGTGGGGCTGGTAGCGGCCGCGTGCGCCGTCGGCGCGCCGGCACCCGCCCCTCAGCCCCAAGAGCCGGCCAGCCCCCCGGAAGCGCCCGCCGCGCCGAGCGCCGAGACACTGACCCTGTTCGTGGGCCCCAATCGCATGCCCTGCACAGGCGTAGCACCCCGCATGTGCTACCAAGTGAAGGACAGCCCTGAAGCCGAGTACAAGCTGTTCTACGACGAAATCGCAGGCTTCGAGTTCGAGGCCGGCTACATGTACGAGCTGCTTGTTCAGCGCGAGAAGCGCGAGAATGTGCCGGCCGACGCCTCCGCCTTCACCTACACGCTGGTCGAGATGGTGAGCAAAACGCCGGTGGCTTCCACGGTCGCGCTGGAAGGAACCTTGTGGCAACTGATCGCCCTGGCAGACAGCCAAGGGCAGCTCATCATGCCGGTGCGCGGCAGTGAAGTTACCGCGACTTTCCAGGATGGTCAGGTGGGCGGCAACGCTAGCTGCAACACCTACTTCGGCTCGTACACGGTGGACGGCAACAACTTGGCGATCACCATGGGCGGGATGACGATGATGGCGTGCCCTGAGCCGCTCATGGCGCAGGAACAGCTCTTCGTGACGAACATGCAAAGCGCTGCCACCTACGCGATCACCGCCGATCAGCTCCAAATCCTGAACGCTGACGGCGCCACAGTCTTGGCCTTTGCGCCCCTGTTGCCGACGCCCCTGACCGGCACCAACTGGGTGGCCATCAGCTACAACAACGGCCGGCAAGCGGTTGTGTCGGTGCTCGGCGGCACCGAGATCACCGCCGTGTTCGGCGAGGATGGCAGCCTGACCGGCTCGGCCGGCTGCAACAACTATATGACGAGTTACCAGGTTGATGGCAACGCCATGACGATCGAGCCGGCAGCCACAACGAGGATGTTCTGCGGCGAGCCCGAGGGCGTTATGGAGCAAGAGGCCGAGTACTTGGCCGCCCTGACCACTACGGCTACCTACGATATCCGCGGGGACAAGCTCGAGCTGCGCACGGCGGACGGCGCGCTGGTGGCTTCCTTCGTGAACCAGCCTGCACCTGCCACGACCGAGCCAGAGCCAGACATGACGGCTGACATCGAGGCCCTGAAGAACATGGAATACACGGGAACAAGTGTGTTCACGGATACCGTGCTGCTGACCAACGGCGTCTACACCGAGACAGTAGACGCCGACGCAGCCATCATGGCCATGGTGCAGCTTATCGATCCCGTGGCTTTCGGCGAACTGAACGGCCAGCCCGCTGCTGCCGTCATCTTAGCCTCCAGCGGCGGCGGCACAGGTGTTTTCGTCGATTTGGCAGTAGCACTGCAGCAGGATGGCCAGTGGGCCAACGTGGCGACTACACCGTTGGGCGACCGGGTGGTTATCAACTCGGTGACCATTGCCAACAACCAGATTGTCGTGGACATGATCACACATGGCCCCAATGACCCCATGTGCTGCCCCACGCAGGCGGTCGTCCAGGCGTACGAGCTCCAGGACAACGCTTTGGTGCCGGTAGAGTTGGCTGCGCCCCCTGCTGAAGCGCCAGCTCCTGCCGAGCCTGCGGCCGAGACCAACATCTTCGGTGTGCTCTGGCAGTGGACCGGCACAGCCTACGGCGACGGTTCGACGCTCACCGTGGACGACCCCACCCGCTACACCCTGCTGCTACAAGTCGACGGCACCCTGCAAGTGCAGGCCGACTGCAACCAGGGCGCCGGCTCCTACGTCGTCGACGGCAACAACCTGACGTTCGGGCCCATTGCTATGACTGCCATGGCGTGTCCGCCCGACTCGCTGGACGGCCAGTTCCTGCAGGAGCTGGGCACGGTGGTCACCTATGTGACCGACGGCCCCGACTTGGTGCTCAACCTAGAGGCCGACAGCGGCAACATGCGCTTTAGCGCAGCCCCGGCAGCGGCACAGCCTGAAGCAGGCGCTGGCGCCGGCGCAGCAGCTCCCGCCGAGGCTCCCAACATCCTGAACACCATCTGGGTGTGGGAAGGCACAACGACCCCCGTTGAGGAGATCACCGCCAGCAATCCGGTCAACTATCGCTTTGCCCTGCTGCCCGGAGGGTTGGTGAGGGCTCAGGCCGACTGCAACCAAGCGCGCGGCACCTACACGTTGGAGGGCAACAAGCTCACCATGCAGGTTGCGACGATCACACGCATGGCTTGCCCGGCAGGATCGCAGGCCGAACTCTTCTTGACCCAACTCAACAGCGCGGCCCTGTACTTTGTTCAGGACGGCAAGCTGTTCATCGACCTGTTCGCCGACGCCGGCACGATGCGCTTCGCACCGCGCACGGCCAGCTAGGTGAGGGTGAGCGGTGAGCGGTTCACGCTGTTCGCTTTCTGACCGTTCACCGAACTCCGACACCCCGACACCTCGACCGCTGTCAACAATCCGGCTCGCTGCTTCGGCGGTGAGCCGGATTGTCGTTTCTGCGCTTTTGCCAAATCGGACGGTCCGTGCAAAATAGCGCAGGAGGCAGCGGCTGAGGTGGCCCCGGCGCACCGACGTGGCAGTCGACGCCTCCCCACACCACAGGCTCTTCGCCCCCAAGGGCGCCTTCGCCCTCGCGTGCGACCGGCGCAGCCTGCCGGGCTATCGGCCAGGCCGTATCCCCAGAGGTTCTGCATGTTCGACACCCACCTGGATTTGTCCCAGCTAAACCGCTTTCACGCCGGAACCCTTCTCGAGCACCTAGGCATCGAGATCACAGCCATCGGATCAGACTGGATCACGGCCCGCATGCCGGTGGCCGATCACAACAAGCAGCCGCTCGGCCTGCTGCACGGCGGCGCCTCTGTGGCCCTGGCCGAGTCCCTGGGCAGCCTGGCCTCCGCGTTGATCATCGACTTGCAGAAGGCATCGCCCGTCGGCCTGGAGATCAACGCCAACCACGTGCGCAGCGTGACCGCCGGTTATGTCTACGGCACGGTACGTCCGCTGCATGTCGGCCAGCGCACTCATCTGTGGGAGATCCGCATCGTCGACGACGCCGATCGCCTGGTGTGCATCAGCCGGCTGACGGTGATGATTGTGGCCAGGGCTTGATCAACACGCCTCTCCTGGCCGCAAGCGCTTCCAAGACGCCTCACCGTGAGAAAACATACCTTTGCACTGCTGGCCACCGTACACAGCATTGGGTGCCGCGCCACAGCCTCGACCGCATTTGTGCGGTAAAGATCGAAACATATTGCGCAAACGGAGCTGATCGCCCATCGCTATGCTTTCACCTGTGACTTACGCTGTTCACCGTCTCAACTGGCGTAGCGCCGATCTCATCGATGCTGCGCTAGCCTGCGACTTGCCTGTGGCCGCCTGGCGCAGCCCACAGCAAGCAGGCATCGCACTGCCAGCGTGGAGAAGTGTGCACGCCGTCCAAGCCATTGTCGACCTCACCGGCAAAGCCGAATGGACGGAGATCGATTTTCACCAGCGAGCGCCGGGATTTGTCTTTGCGCCCTTCCATGCCGAGGAAAAACGCTCGGCTCTGTTCCTCAAGGCCGGCCTCTACCAAACTGCCGACGGCCTCACCCTGTTAGCCGACACGGCTCGGGCACAAACTGTCTCCCACTGGCAAAACTTGCAGGCCGCCTATGCCCAGATGCAGGGCGGGCACAGCGGCGCCAAGCGCCGCTGGTACACGCCGCCCGCTGCTTGCGATACCAGCGCCATGCTAAGCCGGGAGGACTATTGCCGGCTAGTCCAAAGGGCCACCGGTTTCATTGCCGACAGCGGAATCGCGAAGGTCGTCATCTCGCGCCGGGTCGACACGCCGCTGCCGCCCGCGTTCAATCCGGTAGACCTGTTCCTGCGCCTCTGCCAACGTTACCCGCAGGCCTTTGTCTCACTGGTGGCAATCCCCGGCGTCGGCACCTGGCTGGGGGCCACCCCAGAGCTGCTGCTGGCAGTCGACCACTGCGGGCTGACCACCATGGCCCTGGCCGGCACCCAGGCACGGCCTGTCGACCGGCCGCTGACATCGGTGCAGTGGGGGCCAAAAGAGCGCCAGGAACAAGGTTTTGTCAGCGCCTATGTCCGCGAGTTCTTTCAGCGCCAGGGCATTGTCGGCGTGCAGGAACAAGGACCGACCACCGTGGCCGCCGGCAACCTGGTCCATCTGCGCACCACCTTTCGCGTCGACCTGCCCGAGCCGGCGCAACTGAACCTCGCCAACCAGGTGCTCCACGACCTGCACCCCACATCGGCGGTTTGCGGCATGCCTAAGGACAAGGCGCTGGCCTTCATTCTGGCCCACGAAGGCTATGATCGCAGCTTCTACAGCGGCTTTCTCGGCCCGCTGCACCTTGAGGGCGGCTCCAGCCTATATGTGAACTTGCGCTGCATGCAGCTCTGGCAGTCCCACGCCAGCCTGTACGTTGGCGGCGGCGTCACAGCCGAATCTGAACCATGCGCCGAATGGGAGGAAACCAGTTTGAAGGCCCAAACGCTTCTCTCGGTGCTGAAGCAAGAGGCTCGGCCCATGGCGGCGCGGGCGTGGGAGCGTCCCTAGTGAGCACCGTCGCAGCTCTTCCCGCGCATCTCTCCCTGCTGGACAACGTGGCGCGCCTGCTAGTCGCCAAGGGGGTGCGCAACGCCATCATCTCACCGGGTTCGCGCTCGGCGCCGTTGACCGTGGCCCTGGCGCGCCAGCCTGCGCTGTGCTGTCGCGTCGTTTACGACGAACGCTCAGCAGCCTACATCGGCCTTGGATTGGCGCAGCAAACCGGGGAACCGGTGGCGCTGGTGTGCACGTCCGGCACAGCCGCGCTGAACTACGGGCCGGCCGTGGCCGAGGCATTCTACCAGCAGGTGCCGCTGCTCGTCTTCACGGCCGACCGACCGCCGGAGTGGATCGACCAGCAGGACAACCAGGCCATTCATCAGCGCGACCTCTATGCCCCGCACTGTCGCGGCAGCTTCGAGCTGCCGGTGGACAGCAGCCATCCCGACGCCCGCTGGTTTGCCCTGCGCAGCGTTTCTGAGGCCATCGAGCGCACACAACACCCCAGCCCCGGCCCCGTGCACATCAACGTGCCGCTGCGCGAGCCGCTCTACCAGACCGCCGACGCTGCGCCCGCCGCAGAGCTGCCCCTCCGCCCAATTGCCCGCTTGGCAGAACAACACGGACTCGCCGCCAAGGCATGGGAGCATCTGTTGGCCGGCTGGCGCAGCGCCGGCCGCAAGCTGGTGGTAGCCGGCCAGCACCCGGTCGATCCCCGGCTGAAGACGGCGCTGGCTGCCCTGAGCGAACGCCCCGATGTGGTCGTCGTGGCCGACATCACGGCCAATCTCTATCCCGATGGCACGCCGCTGCATCACTCGGACATGATCCTCGAGAGCCCGAATGGGGCGATGCTGGCCGAGCTGCAGGCAGACTTGGTGGTGAGCTTTGGCGGGCCGCTGACGTCCAAGGCGCTCAAGGGCTTTTTGCGCCGCCGCCCGCCCCAGGCGCAGTGGCATGTGCAGCCGGCCGGCGACGCGCCCGACACCTTCCAGGGTTTGACCCACGTCGTTCCCATGCAGCCGGCTGACTTCTTCATAGAGCTAGCGGCGCGCACAACCCCCATGCCCAAGGCGGACTACGCCGCTGCCTGGCGGGAGCTGGAGGCTCAGGCGGCCGCCAAGCTGGCTGCGTTTCTGGCGCAGGCGCCCTTCAGCGAGTTCGCCGCGGTGTACCGCGTCATGCAGAGCCTGCCGAGCGGCAGCCGCTTGCAGCTCGGCAACAGCATGCCTATCCGCTACGCCAACTTGATCGGCCACGCGTCGGGCGTGCGCCTGCACAGCGTCAACGCCAACCGTGGGGTGAGCGGCATCGACGGCACCGTGAGCACGGCGGTGGGTGCAGCGCTGGCTGACGACCGGCTGACCACGCTGATCACGGGCGACCTGGGGTTCTTCTACGACCGCAACGGGCTGTGGCATGCCCATGTGCCGGCCAACCTGCGCATCGTGGTGCTGAACAACCACGGCGGCGGCATCTTCGACATCATCGATGGGCCGAACCGCCTGCCGGCCGAGCTGCGCCGGGCCTTCTTCCTCACCCCCCAGCCGCTGACGGCCCGCCGCACCGCCGCCGATCACGGGCTGGACTATCTGCACGCCGCCGATGCCGCCGAGCTGCAAACAGCGTTGGCCGACTTCTTCGCCCCCCGGCCGCGGCCGGCGCTGCTGGAAATTGAGACCAACATGGCCCACAATAGCCAGGTATTTGCCCAATTTAGAGCCATGCTCGCCTAGATTGACCCAAAGGAGTTTGACAACATGTCCGAAAACGTTCAATGGCAAACCATTAAAGAGTATGAAGAGATTCTGTTTCAATTCTACGACGGCATCGCCAAGATCACGATCAACCGACCGCACCGGCGCAATGCCTTCACGCCGCTGACGGTGCAAGAGATGATCGACGCCATGCACATCTGCCGTGAGGACCCGCGCATCGACGTGATCATCCTGACCGGCGCCGGTGAGCTGGCCTTCTGCAGCGGCGGCGACCAAAACGTGCGCGGCGTCGGCGGCTACGTGGGCAAGGACAAGGTGCCACGGCTCAACGTGCTGGACCTGCAGAAGCTGATCCGCTCGATCCCCAAGGTCGTGATCGCCATGGTGGCAGGCTATGCCATCGGCGGCGGCCATGTGCTGCACGTGGTGTGCGACCTGACCATAGCCGCCGAAAACGCCCGTTTCGGCCAAACGGGGCCCAAGGTGGGCAGCTTCGACGGCGGCTTTGGCGCGTCGTATCTGGCGCGCATCGTCGGCCAAAAGAAAGCACGCGAGATCTGGTACCTGTGCGACCAATACGATGCGCAGGAGGCGTTGCAGATGGGGCTGGTCAACAAGGTGGTGCCGCTCGACCAACTGGAAGCAACGACTATCGAGTGGTGCCGCAAAATCCAGGAGAAGAGCCCGCTGGCCATCCGCATGCTCAAGTCGGCCTTCAACGCCGAGCTGGACGGCCAGGCCGGCATCCAGGAACTGGCCGGCAACGCGACACTGCTCTACTACCTGTCCGAAGAGGCACAGGAAGGCCGCAACGCCTACGTCGAGAAGCGCAAGCCGGACTTCAGCAAGTTCCCGAAGTTTCCGTGAGGTGCGACTCACTGCCATCCCTTACACGCTTCACTTCAAGCGCCCTGCGGCCACGTCACGCGGTGCATTGCATGTGCGCCAGGTCGTTTTCCTGCGCGCGGAGCAGGACGGCGTCGTGGGCTGGGGCGAGTGCGGCATCGTGCCAGGGTTGAGCCGCGACGATCGCTCGGATTATGTCGAAGTGGTTCAGTCCGTGTGCGAGACCGTCAATGGCGGTGCGTTGCCAGCCGAACTGGACTTGACTGGGCTGCCAAGCGTAGCCTTTGGCTTGGAGACGGCCCTGCTCGACTTGGCTGGCGGCGGCCGCCAGCGGCTGTTCGACACCCCCTTCAGCCGCAGCGAGGCTGTCTTGCCCATGCACGGCCTGATCTGGATGGACACGCCGGCCGGCATGCTGGGCCAGGTCGAGCGCAAGGTGGCGCAGGGCTGCCGCGTGATCAAGCTCAAAGTTGGCGCGCTGCCGTGCGACGACGAGCTGGCCTTGTTGACCGCACTGCGCCAGCGCTGGCCAGCCGACCAGGTCGAACTGCGGTTGGACGCCAACGGGGCCTGGCGGCCGGCCGAGGCTTGGGATCGTCTGCACAGCCTTGCGGCGCTGGGCGTGGGCTTTCTCGAACAGCCGATCCGGGCCGGCCAACCGCAGGCAATGGCGGCGCTCTGCGCGGCCTCACCCATCCCGATCGCGTTGGATGAGGAACTGATCACTGCGGCTGACCCCTGCGCGCTGCTGGAGACGATCCGCCCCCAGCACATCGTGCTCAAGCCGTCGCTGCTGGGCGGCCTGACCGCTTGCCAACGCTGGATCGACGCCGCTCAAGCGTTGGGCGTGCAATGGTGGATCAACTCCCTGCTGGAGTCCAACGTCGGCCTCAATGCCATCGCTCAATGGACCAGCACACTGGACGGCGGGCGCGTGCACGGCTTGGGCACTGGGCAGTTGTTCAGCAACAACGTGCCCTCGCCGCTGCGGCTGGACGGTTGCGCGCTGCGCCTGGAACGCTCGCTGCAGTGGAGGTTCGATGGCGTGGTGAGGGCGCCCACCCACAAGAGTCTATGAACGCAACGTCTCTAACCATCGGCGCGCGCACCTATCACCGAGACGACCTGCTTGCGCAGCCCGACGACGCAGAGCTCAGCACCAACCAATGCGCGGCCCTGGACTTCTGCCGGCGCTGGCTGATGGGCGCCGAGGAGTTCACGGTGCGCACCTCCGGCTCCACCGGCGCTCCCAAGCCGATCGGCCTGCGTCGCGAGCAGATGATCGCCAGCGCGCGGGCCACGGGAGAGGCGCTGGGGCTGGTGGCCGGCATGCGCGCGTTGGTCTGCCTGCCCGTGCGCTACATCGCCGGCCAGATGATGTTGGTGCGTGGCCTGGAGCTGGGCCTGGCCATGACGCTGGTGGAGCCGGCTGCCGACCCGCTGGCCGATCTGCCGCCGGACGCGGGTTTTGACTTCACCGCCGTGGTTCCTTTGCAACTGGAAACCTTGCTGGCAGGACCGGTCGACTACCGTCGACGCCTGGATCGCATGCGGGCGATCCTGGTGGGCGGCGCGCCGGTGAGCGCCGCGCTAGAGCAGCAGGCGCAGGCGCTCAACGCACCGGTCTACCACACCTACGGCATGACCGAAACCGCCACCCACGTGGCCTTACGCCGGTTGAACGGCCCCACTGCCACGCCACACTTCCACCCCTTGCCCGGCGTCGAGATCGGCGTTGATGACCGCGGCTGCCTGCGCGTCAGAGGCCCCATGACCCTTCACCAATGGCTGCAAACCAATGACCTCGTCCACCTCGTACCTGCGACCGGCAACGGTTTGCCTGCAACCTTTCGCTGGCTGGGCCGCTGGGACAATGTCATCAACAGTGGAGGCGTCAAGGTGCAAATCGAAACAGTCGAGGCGGTGGTGGAGCGGGCCTGGTTGGCGCTGGGATTGCCTGCCCGGCGTCACTTCGTGGCCGGACTGCCAGATCAGCGGCTGGGTGAAACCGTGGCGCTGGTCATCGAGGGTAAACCGTTGACCGCCGCCGAGCAGGAAGCCTTGCTGGACACGCTGGGCCAACGTCTCGAACGCTTTGCAAGGCCGCGTTCCGTGGTCTACGCGGCGCGCTTCGCCGAGACGGCCACCGGCAAGATCGACCGACGAGCCAGCCTGGCGCTGGTCCAACCGTGATCGACAACACGCACCGCCTAAGGAGCTTCTCATGCGCTTTGAATTTGCCACAGCCAACCGCATCCTCTTTGGCCCCGGCGCAGCCGTGGAGCTGGCGTCGCTGGCTGCCAACCTCGGTCGCAGACCGCTGGTGGTGATCGGCCAGAATCCGGCCCGGGTGGAGCCGCTGTTGTTGCGGCTGCGCAGCCAGGGCCTTGTGCTCACGCTCTACAGCCTTGCCGGCGAGCCCACCGTGGCCGACGCCCAGGCCGGGGTCGCGCTGGCTCGCCAGACCAACTGCGACGTGGTGATCGGCATCGGCGGCGGCAGCGTGCTAGACGCGGCCAAAGCCATCGCCATGCTGCTAACCAACGGCGGCGATCCGCTGGACTACCTGGAGGTCATTGGCCGCGGCCGGCCGATCACCCGGCCGTCTGCACCGTGCATCGCCGTGCCCACGACGGCCGGCACCGGCTCTGAAGTCACCCGCAACGCGGTGCTGGGCTCCCCGGGCCATCAGGTCAAGGTCAGCCTGCGCAGCCCGCTCATGTTGCCCACGGTGGCCCTCGTCGATCCTGAGCTGACCTACTCGACCCCACCCGCGGTGACCGCCGCCAGCGGCCTGGACGCGCTCACGCAATGTATCGAGCCCTTCGTCTCGTCGCGCGCCAACCCGTTGACGGATGCTGTGTGCCGCGAAGGTATACAACGGGCAGCGCGCTCCCTGCCACGGGCTTGCACAGACGGCAGCGACGCGGTCGCGCGCGAGGACATGGCGTTGGCCAGCCTGTGCGGCGGACTGGCGCTGGCCAACGCCGGCCTAGGCGCAGTCCACGGCTTCGCCGGCCCCATCGGCGGCATGTTCCCGGCCCCGCACGGCGCGCTCTGCGCCCGCTTGCTGCCGCCGGTGATGCAGATGAACCTGCAAGCCTTGCAACAGCGCGCGCCCGCCTCGCCCGCTCTAGCCCGCTTCGACGAGGTTGCCCGCCTGCTGACCGGCGATCCAAGCGCCCGGGCGGACGACGGCGTCACGTGGGTGGCCGATTTGGTCGAAGCGCTGGCTGTGCCGCGGCTGGCCGTCTATGGTATTACGGCGACCGCCATTCCTGAAATCGTCGCCAAAGCGCAGCAGGCCAGCAGCATGAAAGCCAACCCCATCTTGCTGACTGCCGAGGAGCTAGGCGCCATTCTGCAACAGGCCCTTTGACCCTGCCGCCCCTTCGCCTGAAGCCCCCAAATTTGCCGCGCGACGCGCTTTGTGGTAAAATTTCGCCCAGTACTGGGGTGTCGTCTAATTGGCAGGACAGCTGACTCTGGATCAGTAAGTTGGGGTTCGAGTCCCTGCACCCCAGCCAGCGAACGAAGAAGCGGCTAGCCGAGATCAATACGGCTGGCCGCTTCTCGTTTTGCCCGCCCCCTGTCGGCTCTGCTGGGCACGTTTTCGAAACGATCGATAAGACCGACCCGGATTTCCACTCTCTAGATGATCCAATCGATTTGCCGGCGACTTTTCGGCAGTTGGCGCGCATCCGTCCCTCCAGCGCCAGTTTGTGAAGCCTGTGGCTCGGCTGGCAAGTTGCAGCGGTTGCGCTTCGGAAGGCAGTTCGCGCTCACCGAGCCACTGCGCAAAGCCTTGCGCTTGAACGTCGCGCGCACGCAGCCCCCCAACGTCTTGCCCGCGCTGGCGTGCCCGGCGCCGATGCCGCCGAGCGCGGGCCGTCTAGCTCGGCCCAGTCCGTTCTGGTCTTTGCACAGAACAGCCCAGAGATCCGGCCACAGGTGCAGGGGTGGCTGGCGGCCTTGCCTGACGTCCAAGCCAAAAACTGGCCCTTGACATCGCTCGTAAACGTGTTATAATGTGATTGAATATAATTGTTTATGAGCGAATATGAGCGTATTTGTCTCCGCCGAAGAACGCCAGAACAACATCCTGAACTTGCTCCTGCGCCAGGGACGCCTGAGCGTGACTGAAATCGTCGAGCAGTTCCGAGTCAGCGAGGCTACCGCCCGCCGCGACCTAGAGGCGCTGGCCGAACAGGGCAAGATCCAACGCGTGCACGGGGGGGCGTTGCCCGTCACGGTGGCCCCGCCCGAAGCGCCGCTCCTCCAGCGCCAACAGGTGCAAGCTTTCGAGAAACTGCGCATCGGCCAGGCCGCTGCGGCCCTGGTTCAGGACGGCGAGACAATCTTTCTGGCTTCCGGCACGACCACGCTGGAGGTTGCCCGCCATTTGCGCGCCCGCGAGAACCTAACGGTGATCACCAACTCCCTGCCGGTGATGAACACCCTGGCCGATTTGCCCGGCATTGACCTGATCGGCATCGGCGGCCAGCTGCGGCCAAGCGAGCTCTCCTTTGTGGGGCATATTGCCGCGCAGGCCATTGCCGAGCTGCGCGCCGACAAGGTCTTTCTGGGCGTGCACGCCTTTAGCCTGCAACACGGCTTGACCAGCGACTATCTGCCTGAGGTTCTGACCGACCGCGCCATCCTTGCCATGGGCCGCCAGGTCATCTTGGTGGCCGACCATACCAAGTTCGAGACCGTTGCGCCCGCCTTCGTCGCCCCAGTCTCCAGCATTCATCACCTCGTCACAGACGCCCAAGCTCCCCCGCAGGTTCTGGCCGCCCTGCGCGAGCTGGGGATCGCGGTGACGGTGGCCTGAGCGGATTCCGCCGATGAACCTCACCGACTTCCGCCCCCGCTCCCAGCTGGTCGCCAAGACCACTCTGGTGGTCAAGCCGCGCTTCCCGGTCATCGACGCGCACAATCACCTGGGCGAGCCGTTCGGCGGTGGCTGGGACAAGAAGCCCCTGGCTGAGCTGCTGGATCGGCTGGACGAAGCGGGGGTCGTCGGCTATGTGGACCTGGACGGCGGCTGGGGCGAGGATGTCCTGCAAGCCCATCTGGAGCACTTCAAGGCCAAGGCTCCCGAGCGTTTTCGTGTCTTCGGCGGGGTGGATTGGAACCAGTGGCCCGCATGGGGCGATGCGTTCCCGGAATACGCCGCTCGGCGGCTGGAAGTACAAAAGGCGTGGGGCGCCGAGGGCCTCAAGATCTGGAAGCCGTTTGGGCTGCACGTGCGCGATCAGCATGGAGACCTGGTCAGGGTGGACGACCCGCGCCTCGATCCGCTCTGGCAAGCTGCGGGTGAGTTGGGCCTGCCCGTGTTGGTACACGTGGCCGACCCAGTGGCTTTCTTCGACCCCATCGACGAGACCAACGAACGTTGGGAAGAGCTGCGCCGGCACCCCGATTGGGCTTTCACCAGCCCGCCCTTTCCACCCTTCCTCAGCATCCTCGCAGCGTTCAAGAACCTAGTCAGCCGCCACTCCTCGACGACCTTCATCGGCGCGCATGTGGGCTGTTATGCCGAAAATCTGGCCTGGGTGGGCGCCATGCTGGAGGCCTGCCCCAACTATTTCATCGACATCTCGGCCCGGCTAGGCGAGCTGGGGCGCCAGCCCTACACCGCTCGCCGTTTCTTTCTCCAGTACCAGGACCGCATCCTGTTCGGCTCCGACATGGGACCCACCCCGGACGCCTACCGCCTGGCCTTCCGCTTTCTCGAAACCGACGACGAATACTTCAACTACAGCCTCGGCGACGTCCCACAGCAAGGCCGCTGGCAGGTGTGTGGTTTGTATCTGCCCGACGACGTGCTCAGAAAAGTCTACTACAACAACGTTGCGCACCTGTTCAACCTGCCGTTGATCTAGGTTGCGCCGAAAGGAACCTATGCAGCGAGGCATATACACCCGCGACGAGATCCTCTCCCAGCCCGAAGCGTGGGCCGACGCGTTGGCGGTGGTGGAGCAGGCCTGCAACGGCTTGATCAACGTTCTGGCTGCCGATTATGCCCAGGTGCTGTTCACCGGCTGCGGCTCGACCTATTATCTCTCGCTGGCGGCGGCGGCGCTGTTCCAGGAGATGACCGGAAGACTGGCGCGAGCGGTACCGGCCGGGGAGCTTCTGTTGAACGGGCAGACTGCGCTCACCGACGGGCAAACCCTGCTGGTGGCGGTCTCTCGCTCCGGTTCGACCACCGAGACGATCCGCGCGGTGGAGCAGTTCAAGGCGCACAAGCGGGGTCCCGTCATTGCCATCACCAACTACGGCGACCAACCGCTGGCCGGGCTGGCCGATGTCCCACTGGTGATCGCTAAGGGCCAGGAGCAGAGCGTGGCCCAGACCCGCTCCTTCGCCTCGATGTATGTGGCAGCGACCGCTATGGCCCTGCTGGCAGCCGGCGCGGAGACCCAGCGGCGGGCGATGCACCAACTGCCGGCGGTCGGCGCCAGTCTGCTCGCCACGCACGAACCGCTGGCGCGGGACTTCGGCGAGGACCTGGGCTTTGACCGGTTTTACTACCTGGGCAGCGGGGCGCGCTATGGGTTGGCCTGCGAGGCCAGCCTCAAAATGAAAGAGATGGCCTTGACCCACAGCGAGCCGTTCCATTTTCTGGAGTTCCGGCATGGGCCCATGAGCATGGTGACCGAGAGCGCTGCGATCGTCGGTCTGTTGTCGGAAAAGAACGGCAACCACGAACAGGCGGTGGTGCGCGAGATGCAGGCGCTAGGCGGCCGAGTGCTCGCGCTGGGCGAGGCGGGGACGCAAGTCGCCTTCGGGTCAGGACTCCCGGAAGCCGCGCGCAATGTCCTCTACCTGCCCATCCTGCAACTAATGGCCTTGTATCGCTCCTTGGCCAAAGGGTTGAACCCCGACCGGCCACGGAATCTGACGGCGGTAGTCGTGCTTCAGTGAGTTTGGTGTGATGCGAGCGGCGGGGTGCGCGTTATCCAATGGCCGTGTTCCCTGTCTGGCACGCGCAGAAGCGCGGTGTCGCGGCCATACACGTCGATAGGAGAGGAAGAATGGCTACTAAGCTGTTTGCATTGCTGATGGCGCTTAGTCTGGTGTTGGCGGCTTGCGGCGGCGGGGCAACGCCGGCGGCGGATCAGGCTACCGGCGAACCCGCGCCCGCGCAACCGGTCGGCGAGACGATCACCCTCCGTGTCTGGACGCACCAGAACACCTCGTTCAACGCCGGGTATGAGGCGCTGGCTGCCGAATACATGAAGCAGAACCCTGGCGTGGAGATCGTGTTCGAGACCTTCGACTACGATACCTACATCCAGACCCTGCAGACCGCCCTACCCGCGAAGACCGAGGCCGATATCCTGCAAATGTTTGGCTCGTGGGTGTGTTCGTATGCCAAGGGAGGCAACCTGGCCGAGATGCCGGCCAGCGTCGCTGCGGTGGACGAGGCCACGGCCAAGCTGCTGGGGGCGCCCATCGGTGGATACCTCTGTGATGGCAAGCTATACGGCATTCCGCAGGAGTTCAATATCGAATACGGCGCAGTGCTGTTCAACACCCGCATTGCGGACGAGGTCGGCGCAACGAACTACAAGGATGGCTGGGCCACCTGGGACGAGGCGATCGAGGATCTGCAGAAGATGGCGGTCGTGCAGGATGGCGTCATGACGCGCGCCGGGCTGAACTTCACCGGCTCCGATGGCATTGCCACCATGTTCCACTCCCTGTACCTGCAGTTTGGCGGGCAGTACCTGAAAGACGGCACCTATACCGTCAACACGCCGGAAGGGCTCAAGACCCTGGAGCTGATGAAGCGCCTGGTGGACGCCGGCCTGGTGGACCCGGTGCTCTACAACGACGAGGAGAACTGGGTCGGCGATTCTTACTTCGCCGAGACCAGCGCGGCCGGCCTGGTGGGTCCCTGGGCCATCCCCGAATACAGCGACGACTTTCCCGAGGTGGCGGCAGTGACCATCTACCAGCCGCTGCCATCGGTGGGCGAGAAGCCGGTGTTCGCTGCTGCCTCGGGCTGGGGGCTGACCGTCTCCGCCAACAGCAAAGTGCAGCAGGCCGCCTGGGACTTTGTGAAGTTCGTGACCCTCGACTCTGCCAACGCCCTGCAGTGGAACTTGGCTTCCGGCACCCTGCCGGCTGTGGCCGAAGACATCACGGGCGACAACGCCCAAAAACTGGTGGCCGAGTTCCCCTTCTTCGAGCCGTTCCTGGCGCTTCTGCCATATGGCCAATACGAAGGCCAATTCCCCGACCGCGACTTCGTGTGGTACGAGGTGGTCTATCCCGAAGTGCTGAACTTCCTGCAAGGCAACGCCACCGCCGAGGAGACCTTGCAAGCCATCGAACAAGCGGTGCAAGGCTCGTTTGAATAGCATCGATGCCGGGCGCTTGAGTCTGCGTTTGCACGCGTGGCGGCAGAGCCGTCTCAAGCTGCAAATCGGGCGCAAGCGCCCGGCGCCTGCAAAGATCAGATCGGTGCGTGCGCACTAACGATTGAGGCCTGCCCATGACCCCATCCATCCGGCCCGGCTGGCAGCGTTTCTTCACCGGCCGCGACGCGGCGAAAAAGCGCTTCGTGGTGCTTTCAGTCATCCCTTTGGTTCTCTTTCTGGCCTTCTGGACGGTCTTCCCGTTGCTGTGGGGGACTGCGCTGGCGTTTTTCGACTACAGCCCGCGGCGCATGGGCGGCTTTCTGGGTTTTGGCGGCGACAATCCGTTTGTGGGCCTACAGCACTTCCGCAACATGCTGGACTTTTCTCGCGCTGCGCCGCTGGAAGTGCAGCAGTTTCACATCGGGGTCAAGACGACGCTCCTGTTCGTGGCGCTGGTTGTGCCGCTCAACCTGCTGGTGACGCTGCCGTTGGCGTTCATGATCGAGTCGGTGCATCCGCGGCTCAAAGGGCTTTTCCGCACCTTGTTCTTCCTATCGGTGCTGGCGCCTTCGGTGGGCGTGGCCATCATGTGGGGATACGTCTTTCATCCTCAGCGCGGCCTGCTGAACGCCATCCTAGGAGCCATGACGGGCAAGCTGGTGGCCATCAACTGGACCGGGGACCCCAGCCTGGTCTTCTTGGGGATCCCCGTCGCCTTGTTCGCCGTGATCATCGCCTATCTGTGGCAAGACCTGGGCTACAACATGATCATCTTCATTGCAGCTCTGCAGGGCATTCCGCAGCACGTCAAAGACGCCGCCCGGATAGACGGCGCAAACTCATGGCAGCTGTTGAGCCGAGTCCTCATCCCTCTGCTGATGCCGACCATCTTGTTGACTGCCGTGCTGACGATGATCTCGGCTTTTCAGGTGTTCGACATCGTCCAGGTGATGACCGATGGCGGCCCCAAGGGACAGACCCAGGTGTTGCTGTTGAACATCTACAACTACGCATTTCGCTACCAGAAGATGGGTTGGGCGGCGGCCGTCTCGATCGTCATGTTTTTGATGATCTTCAGCCTGTCCGTGGTACAGACCCGCCTGTTGCGCACCGAATGGGAGTATTGACCGTGACCACGCGTCCCTGGCCCCACCGCAGGTTTCGTCTCAATCTGGCGTACTTCATCCTGGTCCCGGCCAGTCTCGTTGCGCTCTTGCCCTTCGTGTGGATGATCCTCGGCTCGTTCAAGACGGGACAAGAGATCCGGCAAATCCCGCCCACCTTCTTTCCCGAACACTTCACCTTGGCCAACTACCAGCGGGTGCTGACGGACAAGGATTTGCCCTTGGCGCTTTTCTACCGCAACTCGGCGATCATCGCGCTGGCGAATGTGGCGCAGGTGTTGTTTACCAGCTCCTTGTTTGGCTATATCTTCGCCAAGTTCGAGTTCCGGGGCAAACGGTTTCTCTTCTGGTTCATCCTCTCCTTGATGATGATCCCGCCCCAGATGACGATGATCCCCGGCTATCTCATCCTGGCGAAACTGGGCCTGATTAACAACCTGTTGGGGTTGATTCTGCCCGCCGCCATCGACGCTTTTGGGATCTTCCTGTTTCGACAGTTTGCGCTGTCCATCCCCGATGAGATGCTCGACGCCGCGCGCGTGGACGGCGCGGGAGAGTTCTACATCTACTGGCGCATTGCCCTGCCGCAGCTCGGCCCTGCTCTGGCCACCTTCGGCATGTTGACGTTCATGTTCAACTGGAACGCCTATCTCTGGCCGTTGATCGTTCTAACCGAAAAAGAGGTGCGCACTCTGCCCATCATCCTGACCTGGTTCTCCAACCGCATGGTTGGCAACGACCATCTGACGATGGCTGCTTCCGTGCTGGTGATCCTGCCCGTGCTCATCGTTTTCCTCTTCGTCCAGCGTTGGATCGTAGAGGGCATCACGCTCAGCGGTTTGAAGGGGTAAGCCATGACCAAGATCGCCTTTATCGGCGCCGGCAGCCTCGGGTTTACCGGCGAGCTCGTCCGTGACATTCTCACCTTTCCCCTGCTGCAGGATGCCGAACTCGCGCTGATGGACATCCACCCCGGACGCCTGGAATGGGCCAAGAAGGGCGTCGAGAAGCTGATTGCCGCCGGCAACCACCCCGCCCGGGTGACCGCTACCCTCGACCGGGTCGAGGCCCTGGTCGGCGCGGATGTCGTGCTAACTACCATCCTGGCCGGCTCCACCGAGGTGTGGCGGCACGACATCGAAATCCCCAAGAAGTACGGCGTGGACGTGTGCGTGGGCGACACGCGCGGGCCGAGCGGCATCTTCCGCTTCCTGCGCACCATCAACCCGATGATGGACATCGTGCGCGACATGGAGCGGGTGTGCCCGAACGCCGTGCTGCTCAACTACACCAACCCGATGGCGATGCTCGTCTCGGCTATGCAGAAACAGAGCTTCATCACCGTCACCGGCCTGTGCCACTCGGTGCAAGGCACGGCCATGATGCTGGCCGAGTGGATCGGCGCGCCCTACGCAGAGATCGACTACACCTGCGCCGGCATCAACCACATGGCCTGGTATCTGGATTTCCGCTGGCAAGGCCGGGACGCCTACCCGTTCCTTCACAAGGCCATCACCGAGCGCCCGGAGATCTACAACGCCGAGCCGGTGCGCAACGAGATGTACCTGGCGCTGGGCAAGTATGTCACCGAGTCGAGCGGCCACAACTCCGAGTACAACTGGTGGTTCCGCAAACGGCCTGACCTGATCGAAAAATATTGCACCCACGGCACCAACTGGAATCCCGGCGAGTACGCCTACATCCTGAAGGAGTACCAACGCAACGAGGCCACCTGGCAGGATCAGGTGCGAGCCGAGTTGGCGCGGCCGCTGGGGGCTGAGGATCTGCAGCGCGGCCAGGAATACGCCGCCTACATCATCAACGCCCTGCGCGGCGGCGAGCCGTTCAAGTTCAACGGCAACGTGCAGAACACCCACCTGATCACCAACCTGCCCCAAAACGCCTGCGTCGAGGTGCCGGTGCTGGTGGATCGGGCCGGTTTTCATCCGTTCTACGTTGGCGACTTACCCGCCGAATGCGCCCTGTTGACCGCTCTCTCCAGCGGCATTGAAGAGCTGGCCATCCAGGGCTCCTTGCTGGGCGACCCGACTCTGGTGTACCGCGCCATCTGTCACGACCCCTTGACGGCTGCGGTGCTTTCGCTGGCCGAGATTCGCGAGATGACCAATGAGCTGTTTGCCGTTCACAAGGACTATCTGCCGCAGTTCAAGGTGCACGCCGTGTAGGGCATGGCTCTACCCGGTCCTGGTCACACTGGCTTTTCTGCTTGGCGGATGCGCCTCTGCTGCCGTCTCACCGACGCGTGCTTCCGGGTCGCCGGAGGGCCCAACGTCAATGATTTCTACCCCGCAGCCTGCCGCCTCTTGGTGGCGTCCCACGGCCGGCTTGACCTGGCAATGGCAATTGACGGGCAAGCTGAACCTGAACTTGCGCACCGATGTCGTTGACATTGACCTGGACGTGGACCGATCGGTCGTGGATTACTACCACGCCAAAGGCACGCGCGTCATCTGCTACATCAGCGTCGGGTCCCATGAAAACTGGCGCGCCGACGCCGATCAGTTCCCCCAAGAGGTCCTCGGCAAGGACTACGAAGGCTGGAGCGGCGAAAAGTGGCTCGACATTCGCCGCATTGACCTGCTGGCGCCCATCATGTTGGCCCGCCTAGACCGGTGCGCGGCCAAGGGCTTCGACGGCGTCGAGCCGGACAACATGCAGATCTGGGACAACGACACCGGCTTTCCTCTGACCTACGCCGACCAGCTGCGCTACGCGCTGTGGCTGGCCGAGGAGGCTCACAAGCGCGGGCTGGCCATCGGGCAGAAAAACGCGCCCGACATGGTGGCCGACCTGGTCAACGTGTACGACTTTGCGATCACCGAGGACGCGTTCTATTACGGCTGGGCCAAGGACATGCAGCCCTACATCGCCGCCAACAAGCCTGTCTTGGCCACCGAATACACCGACCTGCCCGGCGACTTTGCGGCCTTTTGCCGTCAATCCAAAGCGTTGGGCTTCAGCGCCATCCTCAAACATCGCGACCTCGATGCTTGGCTCAAAATCTGCGAATGAGTTCCAGTAATTCACGATTCTCTGTTCGTAATGCGCACTTCTGAAGATCGACAAATCAGATGCCGATGCGCGTCGGCGCACAACCGTCAATGAAAGCGCGGCGGGCACGGTCGGAGACCGGCCCGAGCGATTTTCAGGTGAGAATCCAAATGCCCGGCACCTATGGCTGAGTAGTTACCGCAGAGCTGTTAAAAAAGACTGTCAAAAGCTATCAGCAGCGCTCTTGACAGGTTCGGGCCAGAAGCTGGTAGTTTTTGACAAAGGGACCGTGCTACAATCGCCACGTCACGTGAAAGAACAAAGCAGACGAAGCCGTAACAACTCAGCGATCGTGTCCGAACATCTGATGTTCGCAAGCTGATCAGTTACGCAGTTACTATGAAACTAAGGAGACCAAAACATGACAGTTGCACGCACTTGGCGGACACGCAAACAACGCTATAGTCTGGTCGGTGAGCAGTGTGAGTATTGCCATAACGCGATCTTCCCGCCGCGGGACGTTTGCCCGTACTGCAGCGAGCCTGCGCAAAAGCAGATGGCGCTGAGCGGGCGCGGTACTGTCTATTCCTACACGACAGTGTTCGATGCGCCGGCCGGTTTTGGCGAGTTTGCGCCCTACCCGGTGGCCCTTGTCAAGTTGGCCGAAGGCCCCATGGTCACGGCTCAGTTGACCGACGTGGCGCCGGACGAAGTCACCATCGGCATGCCCGTCGAGATGGTGACGCGTAAGGTGCAAGAGCAGGGCGAAGAGGGGGTCATCGTTTACAACTACAAGTTTCGCCCCCAGCTCCAGCGCCAGTCTGTCGCCGCATAGGGCCGCAAACGCCAGACCCTAAGCCGGTTGCCGGTGTGGCAACGGCAGAAGTTGGCTGGCCTGCTTCGCTGCGAGCGGGGGGACGCTCGTAGGCGGCAACCGACAACACTCAAGATCGATAAGCACTCAGAGGGCAACGCCGAAGTTGCCCTCTGAGTGCTTTTCAGGGTCCAACGGCGCAAGCGGCGGATACTTGTGATCCACCGGCGCTTGGAGGTTGGCTTGGGATTGCGCTATAATGGGGCCGTGAATTATGTGCCTGCGCAAAAGTCGCCGCATATGTCGCAAAATAGCAAGGGCGTTTTTTGTGAAGTGCATGAAAGAAAATACTTTGCGCAGTGCCCTGCGTACGGCTGACCTGGGATGCGCTCATCGGCCGTTGTTTGTCTCGTATTTTGTACTACCCCATTCTCTCCGCATGTCACACCTGCTACCGCCGTCGTCCCAGCTAGAAACGACGGCGCCCCTCCTGCCCAACTTCAGTGAGCTGACGGTCGCCGAGCTTGTTGGCCGATGTCGGGAGCAGACATTGGCCTATCTGCGCAGCAAGCAGATGGGTGATGACCGGGTCTGCCTGGAGCTGTTTCGTCGAGCAATCCAGGACGATGACCAAGCGGCCTGGGCCTT
Source organism: Anaerolineales bacterium (assembly GCA_034432445.1). Taxonomy (GTDB): domain Bacteria; phylum Chloroflexota; class Anaerolineae; order JAAEKA01; family JAAEKA01; genus JANWYQ01. The sequence continues at coordinate 19,170 of DAOUBX010000104.1, read as the reverse complement.
CATCTACACGTGGTACAGCACAGAGGAGTTCTTAGGTGAGCACTATCTGCTCAAGTGGGTGCGCGCTTGGCTGAACGGTCGCCATGGGGCGGCAATTCGCGCTTATCTCACCGAGGAAGAGATGGTGCAGGAAGTTTGGCTGCGCTTCATGCGGTCTGAGGCAGCCAGGAATTTCACCTTCAGTGACATGGGGCACCTCATGGCGTTTCTGCGCCGCGTGGTCAACAACTATGCGCTCGACGTGGCACGGCGCAAGAGGCCAGAGCTGGTGCAGCAGCACGAGGAGGACGGCGGTGAGAACCTGGATCTGCTCTTGCACTCTCTTCCCGATCGGGAAACCGCTATTGAGACGGCCATCATCAACCGGGAAGCGATGGACCAAATCCTGCACGAGATCGCCGGAGCGATTATTCTGACGGAGCAGGAGATGATCGTCTTTCGCGATTACTTTCTCTCAGAACTGCCGCCACGGCGACTGTATGAGTTGCACCCAGGGCGTTTTGGCCGCGGCGAGGTGGAGGCGATTCGTACTCGCCTCTCGCGTCGCCTGCGCAAAATGCCCTATCTGCTGTTGCGCTATATTCACCTAGTGGTCTTGGAGGATGACGAACGACAGAAGGTGGTATTCAGTACGTCTTTGGCGCAGGGCTGGCCCGATGATCGGGTGCTAGCCACCTATCCCAATTTGTTTGCCCATCAGGAGGATTTGTTCGAAGTCAAGGTGGAGGTACTCAGAGCATTGAGCAGCCGGCCCGCGGTGCGTCGTTTCATAGAACTCGGCGTTTAGGCGCAGTTTTGACGCCAAATCGTTGAACGTGGTAGAGGCATGCACCATGGACACGACTTGTACGGAGCTCGACACACCACAACGCAACAGATTGATCGCTTGCAGTTTGGGCCACAGCGACCCGGAACTGGAACGCCATCTCGCGAGCTGTCAGGTCTGTCGGGCAGAGGTCGAGAACTATCGATCGCTTGTGGCATCTACACAAGCTGCGTTATCTGATCACCCCCTCGATGTGCGTTTTGTGACATGTCGCAAGGTTGAGCTAGCCGAAGGAACGCACTGCGTGGCAGAGGATGTCGAGCACAATCTTGCACTGGTTCTCGTGGCCCAGGATGGTGTGCTTCGTGGGCAGGTTTTGGGCTGTGGCTTAGATTGCAGCTGTTGGCAGGGGGGGGTCGTGCGTCTGTTTGGCAGCCAGGGCTTTGTGGTTAGCAGCCCAGTGGACTCCTCCGGCACCTTCGTCTTGCGCGGTTTGCAGCCGGGCCTGCGCTACACGGTAGCGTTGGTCTCCAACGAGGATGATCGTCCGCAATTGCGCATCATCGGCGAATTTCCGCCCAGATCGTAAGGCGTGGTCACTCGACGAAGACCTCCAGGCGCTCCCCTTCCTCCACGTTTTCCACTTCGATGAGCTTGCCGGTAGCGCCGCGACGGACCATGTCGGCTACTTGCTGCAGGTCCATGTCCTCTAGCTCTGGGGCAAAGCGGGCGCCGAATTTCATGCCAACGGTCACCAGTGACATGGGGATGTTGACGTTGACTCTGGTCTTGCCGGTGCGTAGATCGGTCACGTGTACGCGCAACCACCGCGCCTGCGCCGAGGAGGCCAAAGGCGGTGGCTCTGCACGCTTCTGCGCTGCAGCGTTCAGCGCGTCCAGCAGACGCGCACCGTCCTCAGCGGACACCTGTCCCTGCTCGACCATGCGCAGAATGCGCAGACGTTCTTCGCTTGTGGCCATGAAACGCTCCTTGCCTGTTCCGGGCTAACTCATCTTCTTGCGCATCGCCAGGTGATGGCGCACGATGGCAAACCCTGCGCGCTGCAGGGCAGTTACCAGCTCCGGGTGGTCGCCCTGCTGCTCGATCTTAATCGGCCAGCGCGGATACTCGGCCAAATATCCTAGCGCAAAGGCCACGAGCTGGTCTTCGAACTGGCTGCGACAAGCGGGATGGACCGTGATTTCGAGGCGGTGGGTGCCTTGCCAGCGCTGCGCGTCGATGCTCAGCCACGCCGCCAGGCTGTGCTCGCCCGGCAACACCCAACGGCGCACGCGATTGCGCCCGACGAGCTCCCAAAGACGCTCACCCAGGCGGCTTTCAGTGCTCTGCCAGAACTGATGTGATCTGATCGGACGCCACCACTGATCCAGGGCGGAATGGGCCGCTGCTTCCAGCTGATAGCGCGCCTGCCATTGGCTGTGATGATACGGACACATGTGAGGCGGCAAGGGCGCAGCTGCCGTCTGGGGCGGAACGCGCTCCAAACGCATCGCAATCTCCTGGGAAATCACTTCGAACCCTAGGTCTTCGTAAAGCCGCAACGCGGCGGCGTTGTCGGCGCGCACCTGCAACACCGCCCAGACGCCGCGGCGCTCGGCAATCCGCTCCAGCGCTGCCGTCATGAGCAGGCGTCCGATGCCCTGCCCACGATACGGCTGCGCCACGGCAACATTGGCGATCTGCCAGCGACCCCCGTAGGGGTCTGCGCGTTGGAGGGTGACGTTGCCGACCACTTGCCCATCGCTGATGTAGACAAAGCCGCTGAGCATGTCCTCGAGTGCCGGATCGGAGCGGGCCATGAGGGTCACCAGTGGTCCCATGTGCGAGAACATGCGCAAGTCGCGCAGGGCCGCCAGACCGCCGGCTTCAAGCTCACCGGCAAAAGCCTCTTCGATGAGGTCAGCGACCTGGTTGAGGTCGCGACGCGGGTCCAGTGGACGCACGCCTTGGAAAGTCAAGGCTTGGTCAGCGACTAGGTGGGCATTCATGCGCAGCAGGCCACTCGTTCACAAATGGCAACTATTCAGCCCTAGGTGCCGGGCACTTAAGGCTGCGCTGGCAAGGGCGTCTGCAGAGCCGGCTCAAGCTGGAAACCGGTCGCAAGTGCCCGGCACCTGAATAGTTACCACAAATGTTGATCGGCAATCTAGGGCCGTATGATGGCACACCTTGCACCATTTGGCAAGTCGCTTGCGCTCGCCAGCGCTAGCGGCGCAACGCCTCGATCAACCTGACCCCTTCTTCGGGCGTGATTTTGCCCTCAGCGACCAGTTTGAGCACCAGCATCAGCTCGTCTTTGTCGACCGCCTGACCCGCATCGCCGCGCGCGTCTGGCCGGGCGCCAGCTTGGACGTTGATATGCACAGACAGGGGATCGGCCTGCGGCTCAGCCTCGCCCCACTGGGCAGTAGCCTTCTGCATCTCCTCCGCAACCGTGCGCATGGTGCGATCGATCTCCTGGCGCAAGCCATCAAAGTCGATGCCGGCGGCTGCGCGGCGCAGCTCATCGCTGATCTTGCGGCCCAAATCACCCAGGTCAACGCTCATGCGCACCCAGTCTCCTTGCCAATCGAACGCCCAGTTGGCAAAACGTCCGGAGTGAAAGTCTCGCGAGTGTTCTGTATCTGTCATGGTCGTTGCCTCTCCGCTCTCACCATCAGCGCTCGCCATGCAGCATCTGCACAGCTTGTTCGGCGGTGATCTTGCCGGTTGCCAGATCATCCAGAATGGCCTGACGTTGCAATGCGCTGCGTCGCTGTTGCTCGGCGGGAGGTTCCTCCTGGAGGTCAAACCCGAGCGCGCGGATCACGTCGGCGAGACGGCTGCGCACGGCAGGGTAAGACAGATCCATCTCGTCGCCGACCCAGCTCAGCTTCCCCTGGCAGCGCACGAAGGTCTCCAGGAAAGCAAGCTGCTCTGTTGTCAAGCGCGCAAAGCGATTGAGCGTGAATTGGCCCTCCAGGGCTGTGTCACAACTGCGACAGTAGAAGCGCGTGACCAGCATTTCTTGCCCGCACACGGGGCAGCGTCCTGAGTACGTCGGCATCGGCATCACCTCCTGCTGTCAATATCATACAACAAGATGTAAATAAAGTCAACAGTATAGTGAATAAAGTTAATGTCACGTGCAACAAAATGTAGATGGTGGGCTGCAGAACACGCCAGAGCGTGGCTGAGGCCGCCGCGACACCTGCGATTCTTTCGTTTGCTGTGGCCTATGCTTTATAATGCGCCCGGTGCTTACGCAGCCATAGGCACGGGGCCTTTGTGCTGCGCTCCGTGTGCATCAGTGGAGCAAACAGTATGGTCGAAATCATTGATTTGCATTTTCAAGGCGCGCCGGGCATCATCGCAAGCTATGTGTTGCGTGGGCCGCGCGGGGTTGCGCTGATCGAAACCGGTCCCGCGTCGTCCACAACGGCTTTGCAAGCAGGTCTCCACGACCTGGGCATCGAATTGGCGCAGATCACAGATGTGTTGGTGACCCACATTCACCTGGACCACGCCGGCGCGGCCGGCTGGCTGGCCAGACAAACGGGGGCCACGGTGCACGTGCACAGCGTCGGCGCGCCGCACATGATCGACCCCACACGCTTGTTGCGATCGGCGCGGCGCATCTATGGCGATGCGTTCGACTCTCTATGGGGTGAGACCCTGCCCACACCGCGCGACCAGGTGCATGCCCTGCGCGACGGTGACATCATCGACGCGGCCGGCTGGCGCGTGCGCGCCATAGACACCCCTGGCCATGCCTATCACCACATGGCGTTTTGGCTCGATGGCTTGTGCTTCACCGGCGACGTGGCGGCGGTGCAGCTGCCCGGTTCGTCGCATGTGCGCGTGCCCACGCCGCCGCCCGAAATCGACCTGCCGGCTTGGCGTCAAAGCATCGACCGCTTGCAGGCGCTCAGGCCCGATCGGCTGCTGCTGACGCACTTCGGCCCTAGCCTGGCCCAGCCACAAGATCATCTGGCAACGGTGCGCGACAACTTGCAGGCCGCAGCAGCCTTTGTGCGCGAGCGTCAGCACGTGGGCTTGCCGGAAACCGCCATTGCTACGGCGTTTGCCGCTTGGATGGCGCAGCAGGCAACCGCCGACAACGCCGATCCGGCTTTGGTCGAGCGCTATGAGATCATCGTGCCGTCCCCGATGCTAGTCGCGGGTTTGCTGCGCTATTTCGACGGACTTGACCAGGCAACGGCTGCTGCCCGTCCCGCCTGAAGTTGCCAAGAACCTTCGACGACGTCCGACGAGGGAACACAAGACAAAGCGCAGCCCAGGCCCAAACGGGCCTGGGCTGCGCTGGCTGACAGCGGCGCCGCTGTTCTTTGTGGTGCGGCGCTCTGTGGTGGGGGATGTCGGCTCTTGTTCTGCCGACGGCCTTATTCCACGACCGGCAGCTCGGCTACCGGCAGCTTTTTGGTCTCAGGGAGAACAACTTCGCCCGACAGAGCTTCGGTGGTGTGTATCTGCGGCACGGCCGCCGAGCTGCCGCAATAGGGGCAGATGCTCCAGCCCAGCTCCAGTAGACTACCACAGGTGGGACAGTCCTTCTTGATCTGCGTGTGACAGTAAGCACAGTAACGCCAGTTGCTGTCCACGGCGCGCTGGCAATTGGGGCACACGAGCTGTTCCTCGATGTTGCGCAGCAGCGCCTCTTCCTCCAGCGCCCGATCATAAGCCTCGGCCAGAGTCTCCTTGGGGCGCAAGAGCAGATAGAGCAACAGCCCCATGACCGGAAACACGCCGACCAGCACGATGGCGAGGAGCGCCGCAAAGATGTCGCGCGAGCGGGCGCGTATGTCCCGCCAGGTCCAGATCACCATCGCCAACCAAAACGCCACCAGAAAGCCGGCACAAAGAGCCACCACAACCTGCAGCACTGTGCCGATGGCGTTGGAAAGCTCACCGATTTGCATAGTAAAGGAAACACCTTTCGTGTGGACTGATCAGGCGGCCATTATACTGCAACGCCAGGCGATGCGCAATTGCGTCAGGCCAACCAGTCGTCACTTTCGCTTTCATCGTCCGTAGCCAGCAGAACGGCGCGGCCGCGGCCGGCGCCCTCGTCCGGTCCCACGTAGCCATCGGCTTCCATGCGCGCGATCAACTCGGCTGCTTTGTTGTAGCCCACGCGCAGCTGGCGTTGCAGCCACGAGGTGCTCACGCGCTCCTGCCCCTGCACCAAGTCGAGTGCGCGTTCGTACAGGACATCCTGATCGGCGATCTGATCCATGAGGCCGGTCCAGGGATAGCGCGGCGCGTTGGGGGATAGCTCTTCCGCCGGCATGCTCTCCTGCCAAAACCGCACCACCCGCGCGATCTCAGCATCGGACACAAGGCAGCCCTGCACGCGGTCGAGCTTGCTGCTGTCGGGCCGCATGAAGAGCATGTCCCCGCGCCCCAATAGTTTCTCAGCGCCGGGCGTATCCAATACCACGCGACTGTCAGTCTGGCTGGTAACGGCGAAGGCAATGCGCGCCGGGAAGTTGGCTTTGATCAAGCCGGTGATCACGTCAACGCTGGGGCGTTGGGTGGCTACCACCAGGTGGATGCCGGTGGCGCGCGCCATCTGCGCCAGCCGGCAGAGGTTGTGCTCCACGGCCTCCGGCGCAGATACCATCAGGTCGGCTAGCTCGTCGATGACCAGCACAAGGTGGGGGTAGGGTGCTAGATCGCTCCACTCCGGCGGCAGCCGTCTCTTACCCACTTTGGCGTTGAAATCGTCGAGGTTGCGCGCGCCTACCCGGGCAAACGCGCGGTAGCGTTCGTCCATTTGCAGGGTCAGCCATGTCAATGCGCCGACCACCTGATCGACGTCGGTGACCACCGGCGCCAGGAGATGCGGCACGCCGTTGTAGGCGGTGAGCTCCACGCGCTTCGGATCGAACAGCAGTAAGCGCAGTCGATCGGGGCCGTTGTTGACCAAGAGGCTGGTCACAATGGCGTTGATGCACACCGACTTGCCGGAGCCTGTGGCGCCGGCGATCAACAGGTGGGGCATCTTGGCCAGATCCGCAGCCACCGGTTTGCCGGAGACGTCACGGCCCAAGGCAAAAGCCAGCGGCGATCCCAGCCGCAGAAATTCCGGCGCCTCCAGCACGGTGCGCAGCGCCACCGACTGTGCAGCCGTGTTAGGCACTTCGATGCCCACGTAGCCTTTGCCCGGCACCGGCGCCTCGATGCGCAACGAAGGCGCTTCTAGGGCCAGAGCCAGGTCGTCTGCCAAACCTTTGATGCGGCTGACGCGCACGCGGCGACGTACCACCTCGCCGTCGGCGCCTCGCGCAACTTGATAGCCTGGCTCGACGCCAAACTGCGTCACGGTCGGGCCCACGCTGACATCCACCACGGTCACCGGCACATCGAAGCTGGCCAGAGTCTGCACGATGATCTGCTTTTTGGCCTCGATGTCGCTGCTGTTCACCGCGCGGGCATCGTCGTTCGCCAACAGGTCTAGCGGTGGGAGATGAGCGGGGCGCGGCTTGGGTTTGATGGGCGCGACGGCTGGCGCGCTCCGCGTCGCTGGCTTGCGCTTGACGCGCAACGGTTCGGTTGGATCAGGGGTTGCCAAGAGGGAGGGTCTGGCATCCTCGGGAAACGCGTTAGGAGGCGTCCTCGTGGGCGAGGCAGTCGCACGTGGGCGCGTGGGCGGTTGGGCGGGGGGCGGCGACACCGCAGGGCGCTCCGGCAGCAGCCGGCCTGTCAGGCTGCGCAGTTGTTCGGTGGCCTGCGTCCAGTTCAGCGACGCCAAACCCCAAGGCCGTACTGCCAGCCACAGACCCAATAGCGCCAAGATCACCAGCAAGACAGTGGTGAGCAGGTCGCCAAGGAGCAGCGCCGGGACGACACCGAGCAGCCAGCCGGTCAAGCCGCCGCCCTCTCCTTGCCAAGCGGCGGCCGCAGTCGGCGGCGCAGCGCTGTGCAGGTGGCTCAACCCTAGGACTGCAACAAACAGCAGGGCAAGCCCAACGCATGCTGCGCCCAACTGGCTCCACGGGATCGGGTCTTGCCAGCCAAAGTGTCCCAGCACCTGCCGCAGCAAGGCGCCGAGGCTGATCAGTACGAGCATGATCGCCAAGGGCCAGGCGCCCCACCCGAAGAACTGTTGGACGAGCGCTCGTTCTCCCCTTTCTGCGCTCCTAACCAGGCTAAACATCACCAACCCGCCGACGATCACGCCCGCCAAGGCAATGGTTTCGGCATTGGCGGCCAGAACTGCGGCCAGCGCAGGACGCTTAGACTTGGTCGGCGCCGGCTTGCGTCGACGCTTGCTTGGGCCCTTAGGCAGAGGAGGAGAACCTTTCTTGTTCATGGTTCGATGCTCGGCGAGGCGACGGCTGTCCCCTCACAGGCGCCAGCAAATGTAGGAGTTACACAGTTAGTTGGTCGAGCAAGGCAGATGAGTTTTGCTACGCCAGATTTGCCCATGCGAGAAGCCTCGTTTGACCGGCCACTCACCCCACCGGCTCCTGTCGAGGCCGCAACTGCGTAACTCATAAGATGACTACCTGGCAAAAGGGGCGGCTGTACACGCAGCTGCTGCGCTGCGCAACCAGCAAGAACAGCGACGGCGACCCACGTCAGCCCCTGCGAGTGGCGCTGCGTTGGCCGCCGTCATGCGCTTGTGAACGATGCGTGTTGGCGTTGCTTGGGGCGCTTGCTTCCCTGTGGCCGAGGTAACGTGTGTTGCCGGGGCTGGTCAAAGACCAGCCTGGCAGCGCGCCAATGGGCAGCGTCTACGCAGCGACCGCCTCACACTCCTGGGCCCGCTTCGAGGCGCCCCATGCGGAGGTGTGGGTTGCCCGGCCGTGATTGACCTGTCGCAGGCTTAGCCCGATACGCCGGTTGATGGGATCAATGTTCAACACCTTTGCTTCGACCCATTGACCTTCGCAAACGACGTTGCGGGGGTGCAGGAAATTGCCTTCAGCCAGCTCAGAGATGTGGATGAGCCCTTCGACGCCTTCTTCGACGCGCACAAAAGCGCCGAAACTGACGACATTGGTGACTTCGCCGCGCACCGTTTGGCCGACAAAATAGCGCCGAGTGACATCTTGCCACGGATCAGGGAGCAAGCGCTTGAGACTAAGTTGCACCTTGCGCTCTGCCAAGTTCACGTCAAGCACGGTGACGCGCACTTCGTCACCCGGCTGCACTACGTCACCGGGGTGGTTAACACGTCCCCAAGACAACTCGGAAACGTGGATCAACCCCTCGAAGCCGCCGAGATCGACAAATGCACCGAAACGGCGCAAATTGCTGACGCGGCCGGACAGCACGTCGCCCACTTTGATGCGGGCCAGGAGTTCTTGTTGGTTCTTGCCGTCTAAGGCTGCGCGTTCGGAGAGGATCAAACGATTGTGGAAGCGATCGAGCTCGATGACGGTGAAGCGGGCGGTTGTTCCTACGCGTTGCTCTAGGGCCTGCTCCCGCTGTTGCGGCTCAGCGTAGACCGGGAAACCCATCAGGTGGGAACTGGGAACAAACCCTGTGAGGTTGCTGAAGCGCACCAGCAGACCGCCGCGGTTGTAGCCGATGATGGGCAGTTCGCAGCACTGTGCTTCGGCCATAAGGTGCTCAGCTCGCTCCCAATCTTGAGCCTCAGGGCCGTGATCGATCTCAGTCTCGGCGTAATTCGTATGGTTGCTGCGTTTGATCCAAGGGGGCAGGGCTTCGTTGGTGGCTACTTCACCTTCGTGCAGTATTGCCTGCCAATACGACTCATCAACGGACACAGGGTGGGGAGAAGAGGAGACATGCTGGGGGCGGAGTCTATTTTTGTTGTCTGTACCGATGCTCATAAACAGCGCTCCAAAAACAAAAAAATGGGACGAACACAACACATCAATTGTTCAGGCGTAGGGCGCTTGCGACCAGTTTGCGGTCTAGATCGGCCTGATGAACACCTTTGCAGCAAGAAACCCAAGCGCCCGGCGCCTATCGCCAAGAAGTTACCTACGGGGGATTATAAAGTCGTTGAAAACCGTTGTCAAAGACAGCCCGGCTGCTGTAAGCAAACTCACTATCGACGTCTGTGGCTGGAACTATCACGCCGATCGGCTGGCTGATTACTCATTCGTGGGTACCTATTCAGGTGCCGGGCATGGGGAACCACGACCGGTGTGCAGCTCAAATCGGTTCTGTGAACACTTTGCAAGCGCAGACTCAAGTGCCTGGCACCTATGGCTGAATGGTTGCGTCTATGGTATAATTTGTGCGGCGCGAAGCTTATTCCTACACACTTCGGCCAAGGCTTAGAGGCCATGCGTAGACGCGACACGAACCTCATCGTTTTCTTGATCATAGCCGACATTGTCATCACCCTGCTGGCGCTGTTTACTGCCGTGCGCATGCGCTATTGGCTGCCGGGGGGAGTGCGGCTCACCTGGGCCGAGGTTGTCCAGCCGTGGTATGTCTATGGCTTTGTGGCGCTGATCTGGGCGGCGACGTTTGTCATGGCGCAGGTCTACGACGCACGTCGAGCCCCTAAAGCGAGCGCAGAGGCGAAAGTGATCTTGTTCGCCGTGGCTGTGGCCTGTTTGGTTTTCGCCGGGGTGCTTTACTTGACCTTCCGCGAGATGCCGCGCCGTCTTTTCTTTTACTTTGTCGTTGTCGACATTCTCCTGTTGCTCAGTTTCCGTCTAGCGCTGCGGCTCAGCTTGCGCTTTGCCGGGCGCGACGCCCCCGTGATGCGCCGCGTCCTCGTAGTCGGCGCCGGTCGCCTGGGCCGCGAGGTCGCGGCCGGTGTGCAAGCTCAGCGCCAGGCCGGTTTGGTTCTGGTCGGCTTCGTGGACGACGACCCGCACAAGGCAGGCCAGGTCTACTACGAAGCACCGGTGTTGGGGCCGGTGAAAGCAACTCCTACGCTTGTGCAGCAACACGCCGTGGACGAGGTCATCTGCGCCCTGCCGCGCCGCGCGCACGGCGCCATTGAGCAGTTGGTGGTTGCTTTGCAGGAACTGCCGGTGCATGTGCGCATTGTGCCCGATTTTCTGGACCTGGCCATGAGCCGCGCCACGATCGAGGACTTCAACGGGTTGCCACTGGTGGGACTGCGTGATCCCGCCATCGACGGCTTCCACCGCGTGGTCAAGCGCATTTTCGATTTGGTGCTGGCAACGGCGGTGTTACTGCTGGCCTGGCCTTTGATGCTGGTGATTGCGGTAGCCATCAAGCTGGACAGCCCTGGCCCTGTCTTGTTCGTTCAGGAGCGTGTGGGTGAGAACGGCCGGCTGTTTGCCATGCTGAAGTTCCGCTCGATGGTGGCAAACGCCGAGCAGATGGCTCCTCAGGTGATCAGGACGAACGCGGCAGGACAAGTCCTGCATAAAACCCCAGACGACCCGCGCGTGACCCGCGTGGGTCGCATTCTGCGGCGCACCAGCCTGGACGAGCTGCCGCAGTTCTTCAACGTGCTGCGCGGAGAAATGAGCTTGGTAGGACCGCGGCCGGAGCTGCCGTGGTTGGTGGAGCGCTACGAGAGCTGGCAGAGGCGGCGCTTTGCTGTGCCGCCCGGCATCACGGGTTGGTGGCAGGTCAACGGTCGCAGTGAGCGCGCCATGCATCTGCACACCGAAGATGACCTGTATTACATCCAGAACTATTCTCCCTTGCTCGACTTGCAGATCTTGTGGCGGACCGTGGGGGTTGTGCTGCGTGGCCGCGGCGCCTACTGATAAGCCGCCCACTTTTGCCCGCTAATACGAATGGGTGATGCCTTTCGCGCAACCTGGCCAGGGCAATTCGCCTCGTCTCTCCAACTTTACCTCAAACGGGCTATTGTCAGACAGGGGGGGGTGTGCTATGGTGTAAGCTAAGCAGGATCGGCGCCAGAAGTCTGTCAGGACAGACAACAGCGCTCACACCAATCAGCTAAAGGCGATCAATACTCAACAAGGAGTGCAGTTCCCATGAAGAAAACACGTGTCATCAGCATTCTGGGCCTTGTGTTGGCGCTGTTGCTAACGGCAATGCCCGCTTTCGCTGCCGACCCCAATCCGGGCAGCGGCAACACCGATGTCGTCGTTGCCAATACCAACCAGGACACCAGCGCGGCGCCAGCCGATGTCACTGCGGTGTACTACAACCCCAACGGTAACGTGGAGTACAGCCGGCCGACAACGATCAACCCGCGCGGCTCTTTCATTTTCCAGGCCAGCGCCACCCCCCTGGGCGACAACTGGGTCGGTTCCATGGTCTTGCAGTCCGACTACGAGCTGGCAGCCGTGGCCGAGATCACCTGGAGCAACGGCAGCGCGGCTGACCGCACGACAGGCGGCGCTTACCGCGGCTATGCTTTCGGTGCCACCGAGATGTATCTGCCTTACGTTGTACGTGCGCCCAACGCCCAGTTCACGCGTGTCTCGATCCAGAACACCGATCCAGACGCCGCAACGATCAAGATGGAATACATCAATCGCCAGGGCGTGACCGACTTCACCATCACCGACACCATCGATGGCCTAGGCTCCAAGACCTACGCCATGAACCAGCCCGGTGGCAAGGTGCCGAACCTGATGAGCACGGCTTATGCCACGGCCAACGGCAACTGGACGGGCGGCTTGAAGATCAGCTCGCTCAACGGCAAGGAGATCGCAGCCGTCGCCACGAACCACTGGCAGCAGTACGCCATCGCCTACAACGGCTCACCCTCCGGCGCTACCAGACAATATGCACCCTCGGTCAGCCGGCGCTTCGTCCCGCCCAGCACGGTCAGCAGCAACTGGCGTGAGTTCACCATCATCAACGCCCAGTGTCTCGAGACCAGCGGCAGCTGCAACGTCAAGATCGAATACTTCGACGCGGCTACCGGCGCCAAGAAGCTGGAGCTGAACCGCTCGATCGTCGCCGGCGCTGCCCTGGGCGCCAACACCCGCGGCGGTGGTGACTTCAACGCCTCCGAGTTCGACGTGCTGGGCAATGAGTTCGCCGGTTCTGCGATCGTGAGCACGACCAACAACACCAGGATCGCCATGGTTGTCCAGAGCATTCGCCCCTTCAGCAACGTGGCCTACGCCTGGTCGGGCGCCAATGCCTCCGAGGGCGGCACCGAGACCTTCCTGCCCGCAGTGTATCAGAAGAACACTGCCAACACCTCGTGCCCTGCTTCGGACTCGCAATGGACGCAGTTCTCGCTGATCCGCATCCAGAATCCGACGACCAACAACGCCAACGATGTCGATATCTACTACTTCAACCCCAACGGCACGGTGGCTTTGCAGCAGCTGAACAACACCATCCAGGCCGGCAAGTCGCTCAACAAGAACACCCGCACGCAGTGCAGCCAGATTACCCTGGGTGGCAACTGGACGGGCAGCGTCTACATCAAGTCGGATGTGCCGCTGGTGGCTGTTGCCGAGAACCTGTGGGGTAACACCAAGGCCATGGGCTACAACGGCTACAGCGTCAGCCGCTAAGCTTCGCTTTTAGCTCAACCTAGCTGAGAAAATGCAGGGCCTCGGATCAACCGAGGCCCTGTTGTTTTGTCAACATCCAGCCTACAGTACCCGGATAATTCGGAAACGCTCAAGGCCTGCCGCACTGAGTGAAAGCTACATTGCTTGAAAGCCTGCACAGCATGGGGTATAATCAAGTTGGTACGCAATAGGACTGGCATAGGACGATAACAGCGGAGATGCTACTATGAACGCGATTACTCTCAGCACAAGACACCGTGTGATGGGCCGAATGCTGCGTTTGCTCTTGTGGGCGAGTCTGGCGTTGGGGTTGTTGGCGAGGCCCGCCTTTGCCCAGGATCGGCCCACCGTGTATGTCATGACCTTCGATGGGCCGGTCAACCCCATCTTGGTTTCCTACATTGAGCGCGGCATTGCCGAGGCTGAGCAGAAGGGCGCAGCGGCCTTGGTGTTGCGGCTGGATACGCCGGGCGGCCAGGTGGACCTGACGCAAGACATCGTCAAGTCCATCCGCGCGGCCAGAGTACCTGTCATCGTCTACGTTTGGCCCACCGGCGCCATGGCCGGTTCAGCCGGTACTTTCATCACGCTGGCCGGCCACGCAGCCGCCATGACGCCCGGCAGCAGCATTGGCGCGGCCAGCCCGGTCGCTGGCGGCGGCGAAGAGCTGAGCGAGACCATGACGAAGAAGGTCACCAACATTCTGGCCGCCGACATCGAAAACCTGGCGCAGCGTCGCGGCACGCAAGCGGTCGAATGGGCGCGCAAGGCCGTGGAAGAGGCGGCGGCTGCCACGGCCGATCAGGCTTTGGCGTTGCAAGTGATCGACACTGTGGCTACGGACGTGGACGATCTTCTGCAGAAACTCGACGGTTTCCCCGTGGAGGTCAACGGACAGAGCCAAACACTCGCTCTGAAGGATGCTCAGACGGTGGAGCTGCCCCTGACAGGCTTGGAACGCTTTCTGAACACGATCATCAACGCCATTACCATCCCCGGCATCGCCGTTCTGCTGATCGTCCTGGGCGTGCAGGCCATCATCAGCGAGTTGTCCTCGCCAGGTGGCTACTTGGCCGGCATCACCGGCGGCATTGCTCTGCTGCTGGGCCTCTATGCCTTGGGCATCCTCAACGCCAACTGGGCCGGCTTGGGGTTCATTGCCCTCAGCTTTGTGTTGTTTTTGCTGGACATCAAAGCGCCAACGCACGGCGCGCTGACCTTAGGCGGTATCTTGACCTTCATCTTTGGTGCTGTGATGTTGTTCCAGGGCACAGAGGTGGCGGTCCCTTGGGGCGTCATCATCGGCCTGGCGCTCTTCTCGGCCCTCTTCTTTGGCTTCGTGATCGCCAAGGTGTGGCAGGCGCGCGGGCGCCGACCCACCTGGGGTCAAGAAGCCTTGATCGGCAGCCGCGCAGTGGCGCGCACCGAGCTCAACCCCGCCGGCAAGGTGCTGGCCCAGGGCGAATGGTGGGACGCCGAGCTGCAAGGCGAGGCTGGTCCGGTGTCAGCCGGCGTCGAGTTGATCGTTGTTGGCCGCGAGGGTTTCAAGCTGTTGGTCAAGCGCGCGGCCTGAGACGGTGCTGGGGCGTACAGGCTTGGCGCGGTGCGCAGCATACGCTATAATGGCGGCAACGCCTGCCACTTGCTACTCAGATGGTGGGCACTTACGACTAATCTGCGATCTGCATCGGCCGCAAGGGCGCTGTTGCAAGCACAACTGCAAGCGCTCGGCGCTCGTGGCCGCTGAGTTACGGAGAAGCTACACATGTCTTCTGAAACCAATCACGTCATGGTCGATCTGAGCGACGCGGAGATGGAAGCCGTTGGCGCACTGCAGCAGGAAATGGGGCTGACCGAGCCAGCCGAAGTGATGCACCTGTTACTACGCCAGGCTGCGCAGCGGGTGCTGGTTGTTTGTCCGACTTGCGGTCACTCAGCGCGCAAGACAGCGGAAGATGAAGCCTCTTGTGCGGCGTGCATGTCGGTAATTCATCTGTCGGATGGTATCTGGACGGTGATTAGCTAGTGCTTTCGAACATGGCACGCAACTATTCAGCCTTGGGTGCCGGGCACTTAAGGCTGCGCCGGCCAGGTCGTCTGCAGAGCCGGCTCAAGCTGTAAACCGGCCGCAAGTGCCCGGCACCTGAATAGTCACCACGGCACTAGCTGCCGCACTGGCAAGCGGTGCGCTTCGTTCTTAGGAGAACCCCCATGCTCAACATCACGTGCACCTATTGTCGTGCGCCTATTAACCTCAACGACGGCGAGCTGGCCCTGATCATGCAAGAGCTGGACAACACCGGGCGCCAAGCCGGCGGGAAACGGCCCAAGTCAGCGCCTGTGCCTTGCCCTACCTGTCGCCGCATTAACAAGGTGCCTGCGCAGCGCCTGCAGCAAGCCTATCGTCTGGCCGGCAGTCCGCCGGCGCCCACGCCGGTCCCCGCCGAGTCGTCCCCCGCCCCTGAATGAAATGAGGCGACGCAAACGCGTCGCCTCACGTAGTCCTCTCTCCCCTCACAGAATCTGCGACAAAAACAGCTTCGTCCGCTCCTCTTGGGGAGCAGTGAAGATCTGCTCTGGCGTGCCCTCTTCGACGATCTTGCCCTGGTCGAAGAAGATCATGCGGTCGGCTACCTCACGCGCAAAACCCATCTCGTGCGTGACCACGACCATGGTCATCCCGCTCAGAGCCAGTTCTTTCATCACGTCCAACACCTCTTTGATCATCTCAGGGTCCAAGGCGCTGGTTGGCTCGTCGAACAGCATGATCTTGGGCTGCATGGCCAACGCGCGCGCGATAGCGACGCGCTGTTGCTGCCCACCGGAGAGCTGACCGGGGTATTTCTGCGCTTGTTCCGGGATGCCAACGCGCTCGAGCAGTTCCATAGCCAACTTCTCGGCCCGTTGTTTAGGCCATTTGCGCACCCAGATCGGCGCCAACGTAATGTTGTCGATGACCTTTAGATGGGGGAACAGGTTGAACTGCTGGAACACCATGCCCACCTCGGCGCGGATCGCCTCGATGTTGCGCACGTCGTTGGTGAGCTCGATGCCATCGACGATGATGGTGCCGCGCTGATGATCCTCCAGTCGGTTGATGGTGCGGATGAAGGTGGACTTGCCCGAACCGGACGGGCCGAAGACGACCACGACTTCCTGCCGTTTGACGGTTGTGGTGATCCCACGCAGTACGTGAAAGTCGTCGAACCACTTGTGAACATCACGGCAGATGATGATATCGTCCGCACGCGCAAGGTCTCGTCCTGTCATAGTGATGTCTTTCCTCGTCCTATCTCTTTCCTAGCCCGACCGCCTCTTCTACGCGCCGGCTGGCGTAGGACATGGAGAAGGTAAATATCCAGAACACGAGTGCGATGAACAGATAGACTTCCATGTCCAGCAACAGCCACTCCGGGTTGCTGTTGAGCACCGCCTTGCCGATGGCCAACAGCTCCAGCAGGCCGACGATGATGGCTAGAGTTGTGTCCATGAACAAGGCGATGAACTGGCCAACGATCGCAGGAATGACCACGCGCAGCGCTTGGGGTAAGATAATGAGAGTCGTGGTCTGGAAGCCGTTGAGCCCCATGGCCTTGGCCGCTTCGTACTGTCCCTTGGGGATGGATTGCAAGCCCCCGCGCACGTTCTCCGCCATGTAGGCGGCGGCGAACAGCGTCATGCCCAGCATGGCCCGCAGCACGCGGTCGATGCGGATGTTTTCGGGCAGGAACAGCGGCAGGATGATAGAGGCCATGAACAGAATCGTGACAAGAGGTACGCCGCGCACCACCTCGATGAAAACAATGCACAAGGTCTTAACGACCGGCAGGCTGCTTTGGCGGCCTAAGGCGAGCAAGATGCCGAGGGGAAAGGAGGCCACAATGCCCACGATGGCCAGCAGAAAAGTCAGCATCAGCCCGCCCCACTGGCCTGTTTCCACACGGGGCAGCATGGCAACGTTGCGCAAGCCGCCGAGTAAGATCAGGGTGAGCGCAAAGGAAAGCAGCCAGGCGAACGTCAACCAGCGGCTCTTGATCGACAGTCGCAGGCCGAGAGCATAGCCCACCAAGCTGATCACAGGGTTGCCGACAAGGCGCAGCCGCGTTGCCAAGGGGAGGTACTCGAGGCTGAGGGGCAGAAGCGCCAGGGCCAGATAGGCAACGCCCATGGCAACGGCAAACGACCGCACTGTCCCTCCGAACTTGCCGGCGCTCATACCGAGCAGGAAGGAGACCATGTAGACGATGAACCAGACGCGCCACATCTGTTCGGCGGGGTAGGGCCCCACGGCGAACAAGCGCAGACTTTGCACCACCGGACTCCAGTCGGCCGAGACAAAGACCCAATGCAGCACGGCGCGGCCCGCGATCAGGATTACCGCAACGGAAACGACGGTGAGCAAGCTGTTGAACCAGGAGCTGAACAGGTTCTTGCGTATCCAAAGCGCCGGGCCTGGCCGCGCCGGCGGGCGGATGGAGATCTCGCCGGTACTCATCGTTAGCGCTCCACCAGTTGCACGCGACGGTTGTAGACGTTCATGATGGCCGAAGTCACCAGGCTGATGAGCAGATACACGGCCATGATCAGCAGGAAGACCGGTACCGCTTGGCCGGCCTGGTTGATGATGGTGCGGCCCACGAAGAACAGGTCAGGATAACCGATGATCACGGCCAGGCTGGAGTTCTTGGTCAGGTTCAGATATTGGCTGATCAGCGGCGGGATGATCACGCGCAGGGCCAGCGGCAAGACAACCAGCCGCAGCGTCTGGGTCTGGCTGAGGCCTAGGGCCTTGGCCGCTTCGACCTGACCTTTTTGCACGGCCATGATGCCGGCGCGCATGACTTCAGCGATGTAGGCGCCGGTATAGATGACCAGCCCCACCAACAAAGCAGCGAATTCCGGCGTCAGATTCAGCCCTCCCTGAAAATTGAAGCGACCAAGCTCCGGCACCGTCTTTTGTAGAGGCGGCGCGCCAACCGCCAGCCAGCCCAGCAAGGGCAAGCCGATGAGCACGGCAAGAGCGGTCACCAGCGGATAGGTTGGGCGGCCGGTGCGGATTTGATAGTCCAGCAAGACGCGATGTGCAATACCGCCGAGCACAATGGCCACGACCACGAAGACCAGCCACGGCCGGAAGGTGTCTGTTGGCGATACCCACACCATGTACAGGCCGCGCTGGCTGAGGTACACAGGGCCGGGCAAGGTGATCGCTTGGCGCACAGGTGGGAACTGTTGGAAGACGGCAAAGTACCAAATGAAGAGCTGGACCAGCAGGGGAATGTTGCGAATGAGATTGATGTAGGCGGTGGCGATGTTGCTGACCAACCAGTTGCTGGACAGCCGGGCCAGGGCCACGAAGAGGCCCAGGATCGTGGCCAGCACGATACCTACCAGCGCAACTTTGAGGGTGTTGAGGAATCCTACCCAGAGGGCATAGCCAAAGGAGCGCGCAGGGTCATAGGGTACGATCGACTCCGCAATGGGAAAGCCGGCAGAGTTGTTCAGAAACCCATAGCCCAGGCCCAAGCCACGGGCGTCGGCGGCCTTGAGCACGTTGCTGATGAAGAAATACAAGAACCACAGCACCACAGCCGCTGAGATGATCTGCGCGGCCCATTTCAACACCACCACGTCGCGCCAGAGTGGCACGCCCTTCCGTGTCAGAAAACGAGGCAACGAGGATGTGGTCATGCTGCCATCCATCGGTCAGCTGGTGAGCCAAGCAGAGCGACTGCAGTCGCCACTACAAAGGCGCTCGTCTAGCGGACAAAGCCTTCGTAGTGACGGCTTCAGCCGTGCGGGCATCGCAGAGCGACTGCAGTCGCCACTACAAAGGCGCTCGTCTAACGGACAAAGCCTTCGTAGTGACGGCTTCAGCCGTGCGGGCATCGCAGAGCGACTGATGAACCTTAAGATAATACTCCGGTAACAGAGCGAAGCGCGTCCAGGTGCGTGCTCGCCGGG
>DAOUBX010000103.1:0-8284 GCA_034432445.1 Anaerolineales bacterium | reverse complement strand
GCGACCTCCGGGGGATGAAGTCCCCCGGCTGGAAAACGGCGCCCCGTCAACGGGGCTTGGCGGTGCACCACCAAGCCGGTTTGAACCGGCGCAGTCTCGTAGCCCGGTTATTCATAACCGGGGCGGCTGCCGCTGACACAGCGTCCTCATCTCAACGCGAATGTCGGACTGATTTGTCGATCTTCAGAAGTGCGCATTACGAACAAAGAATCGTGAACTACTGAGATTGGTATACTGGTAGACTGATATGTGGTAGATTGGTGAGCTGTCTAGTAATCCGATGCTGGCGGGCCGGCCTTGCGCAGCAGCACGACGCCCAGGGCCAGGAACCAGAGGTGAACGACTGCCGTGGTGGCAGTGATCAGCGCGCCCAGATCGACGCCGAACAGCTCCACCAGGTTGATGGCCAGCGCCAGCGCCGCCACCAGCCCAAAGACGCCGATCCAGGCCGGCAGCATGCGGCGACGCAAGAAGACCACCGAGACGATGACGAGCCATAGGGCTGCGAAGAGGCTGACGCCCAGGGTCTCGCCGATGGCTCCGCCGTAGGCGTTCAGGCCCTCGAACACCACCGAAATGGCCTGCTGCAGCTCCGGTGTGGCGTCGGGCGCGGTGTAGAGCCGGGCCAGCACAGGCATGGGCGCCAGCCAGCGCAGAATGCCGATGCTGCGGGCGGCCATAGAGGCCAGGCCGAAGCCGGCGGCGATCTTCAGGCCAGGCGACAAGGTGTCGTTGCCGGCGGCCACGCGCGCCGTTAGCAGGCTGACCGGCCAGAAGAGAATGGAGTAGGTCAGGTAGGTCAGATAGCCCAGCCGCACCGCGCCGGCCTGCTCGATCATCAGCGGCAGGTTGACGCTGGCCGGCTCGCTGAGGTTGCCTGGCCAGCCGATGGCCCCGCCCAGCACGATTAGCGGCGCGAAGATCAGCAGGCCTTGCACGATCAGCAAGGCGCCGGAGAGACGATAGAGTGCACGATGGTTGGTCATGGTTGTTTCCTGTGGCAAAGTGTCTTGTAAGGAATGGAATGGTAGGTGTAAGTCGTTGCAACGTGCCAGAACCGGATGAAGCGGCTACTACGAAGGCGAAGGGGCCGTGGTGGTCAGGCCCAGATGCTGCACCAGGGCGTCGATCTCGTAGCGATACAGCGCAGCCGCGTCGCCCACCAGCGGCTGCAGGTGATGGAACAACTCCAACATCACCATGCCATGGATGCGCGCCCAGCCGCTCATCAGCAGGCCGATCAGAGGATCGGGCATGGCGATGCCTGACTGGCGCTTCCACTCGGCCAGGTGCGCGGCCATCCTGGGCGGCACGGCCTGGTACTCGGCCGGAATGGCCAGTTCCCCGGCCTGATAGGCCTCCAAGAAGCAGGCAAAGATGCGCAGGAAGGGCCGGCGGGCCAGCGGAATGGTGACCTCGGCCGGCGCCTCGTAGCCGGGGATTGGGTTGCCGTAGATCAGTTGGAAGTCCACGGGGTGCTCGACGGCCCAGCGCCGGTAGGCCAGGCACAGGGCAATGATGCGGTCGGCCGGGCGACGGGAGGGCGCCGCGGCCTCGGCAGCCTCCATGGCCTCAGCCAGGTCGGTGAAGGCGTCCACGATCAGCGCCGTGATCAGGTCGTCCAGCCGCGGGAAGTAGTTGTAGATGGCCGGCGCAGTGATGCCCAGCTCGCGAGCAATGCTGCGCAGCGCGATGCCGGCCGTGCCGTGCTGCGCCATTTGCCGGCGAGCCTCGGCTTTGATCTGGCTGGACATGTCGCTAGCAGTGCGAGTGGTTCGACGTGGTCTTGGCATGGTCATTCCAAAGAGCAGTAAACGGTGTTTATTTACATTGTAAATATACACCGTAAATCTCATTTTGTCAAGCCCCCAGTTGCGGCGAATCTCCCCGATTTGCAACTATTCAGCCCTGGGTGCCGGGCACTTAAGGCTGCGCTGGCCAGGGCGTCTGCACAGCCGGCTCAAGCTGCAAACCGGTCGCAAGTGCCCGGCACCTGAATAGTCACCCCGATTTTTCAGTCGTCCAACAGACAGTGCGCGCATCGCCGGGATCATCAGGGCGTTCCACCCAGCTTGAGCGGCTGAGGTCATGAGGTTCGGCGGAGCATTCGAGGATGTTTCGAGGAACCAATGCTGCGACCGCACGATTGAGGCGGCCGGTTGGTTGACCTCTCCAGCCGAAACGGGTACAATGCTGGGCAATAACCCCGTTAGCAAGAGCACAAGCCCATGAGACCTTTGGCAGAAGTAACCGGCCTTCCCTTGCAGTGGATGCAGCCCAGCGCCTGGCGCGAGGCCTATGAGCTGCGCGCCGGCGAGGATGTCGTCGCCACACTGCGCTTCCGCAGCGCCTTTGGCTCCTACGCCACGGCGGAGATTGCCGACGCTTGCTGGACCTTCAAGCGCGTCGGCTTCTGGAAGACGCGCGTCACGGTGCGGCGCTGCGAGGCCGACCAGGACCTGGCCGTCTTCCACAACAACACCTGGCGGGGTGGCGGCACGCTGGAGCTGGCCGATGGCCGTCGCTACCTGGCCAGCACCAACACCTGGCTGACCCGCTATGAGATCAGCGACGAGGCCGGCGAGCCGCTGCTGCTGTTCGCCCTCGGCGGCGTGTTTCGCCAGTCGGCCCAGGTGACGATTCAGCCTGCGGCCGTGCGGCTGGATGTGCTGCCGCTGCTGCTCACCCTGGGCTGGTATCTGGTGGTGATGATGCATCAGGACAGCGCTGCGGCGGCCGTTGTGGTGGCAGCCTAGATGCGTCGCGTGATCCCCGGGCTCAAGCTGTTGGCCGCGTCGGCAGGGGTCGCCGCGCTGATCTATGGGCTGCTGTTGCGATCATGGCAGCGGCGTTGGCGTGCGGCAGCGCAGCGCTTCTTCGCCACCTCGGCCGGCCGTCCTCTGCCGGCCGTCGGCAAGTCGCCCTACGCCGCAACTCAGATCGACGCGCTGGCCCGGTCCGTCGTTGATGAAGTGGTGCGCGCCTTTGGCTGGTCGCTGGATAGCTGGCAGCGCCGGGCGTTGGCGCCTGTGCTCCTACCTCTGGGTCGGGTGTTTGCGCGCATTGCCCTGCACTTTGACCAGACGATCGATCGGCACGGCTTAGGGCCGGCCTTCGGCGATCTGATGGCATGGACCGTGCGCGATGTGCAGGTCATCGGCGCCGGCAGCCTGCCGGCCACGGGCCCGCTGCTGATCCTGGCCAACCATCCCGGTGCCTACGATGTGCCTCTGATCGCCATGAACCTGCCGCGCGACGACCTGAAGATCATTTTTAGCACCGTGCCGTTGGCGCAGGCGTTGCCCCATTTTCACCAACACGTGATCGAGGTCACCCGGGATGCGCCCGACGGCATGCGCGGGGTGCGCCAGGCCATCCGGCACCTGAGGACCGGCGGCAGCTTGTTGATCCTCCCCACCGGCATCGTCGATCCTGACCCTGACCTGCTGCCCGGCGCACATGAGGCGCTGGCGAGTTGGTCCCCCAGCATCGAGCTCATTGTGCGCAAAGTCCCGGAAGCACAGATCGTGGTAGCAATTGTCAGCGGCGTGTTGTCACCGGCCTGGCTGCGCAGCCCCCTGGTCAAACTACAGCCCGAGGTGTGGCGTCGGCGCAAGCTGGCCGAGATCTTGCAGATCATGCAACAGATCGTACTGCCCGGCAGTCTGCTCGCTGCGCCCCGCCTATCGTTTGCGCCGCCCGTGACCGGGACCGATCTGGCCAGCGCGGATCCTGCCTACAACACCCATGCCCAACTTGTGCAGCGAGCACAGGACCTGCTGGCGCTGCACATGGCGCTGCGCAGCGTGCAACAGTCCTCATTCGACCGGTTCAACGCCCAAAGCGCGCAGTTGGGCAGCCAACCGCTCAGCGCGTAGACGCTCTTGCTCGGCGCGTGTGCGCTCTTGCTCGGCGCGTAGACGCTCTTGCTCGGCGCGTTCGGCCCCTGTTAACACCAATTTGCCTTCCTCGTCCAGCCAACGCAACCACCGCGCCTGTTTCGTCTCGAAGACCCCTTCCCAGAGTGTGAGCTGCAAACCCACGATTTCCAGGCGCCAGTCAGCCTTGATGACGTATTTGCTGACATGCAGCTCGTAAACCCGCAGCGTCTCGGGCTGGATCAACTGCTGGGGATCGAAGATGACATAGTAGGGGACGCCCATTAGGGCGTACTCGCGCAGCTTACGACCGGCCTCCTCTCCGCGCGTGTTGGAGACGATCTCGATCACCACCTCGGGTGGCTTGCCGAATTGCCAGAGGAAATACGATCGATGCTCCTTGGCGTACCAGTCTTCTGCCACTTCCACGTCCAGGCTCAGGAACATATCCGGCACGACGGGTGGGATAGACACGCTGCGGAAAATCCCCACGTTGGCGTCGGCCAGAAAGGGCCGAGTGGGGTGCCATGAGCTGTACAATGGTTCTACCAAGAGACGCTGTTGTTTGGCAGAAAAGATGTTATCCACAGGTGTGTCATCCTCCGTCACCAGGTGGCTGATATCCGGCGCTTGCACGGCCCAAATCGTCTCGAGCGCTTCCTCCTGCATCTGGTCCCCATTAGGAGCGGTGTGCTTTTGTTCCATTAGCAATGCTTGTGCCATAACAAGATCTCCTCATGTTTCACACGATCCCAATTGCATCTGCCGTTGATGCGATGATTTTACCACAAAGTGCTTTCCCACACCACTGGCAGCACAGCGCGGGTGTATCCTGCGCCGGCGGCAAGCCCTTCAGGTCTCATAACGTTGCGACACCCAACGGCAGGATCGAGACCTGACGAGACCCGGAGGGTTTACCGCCTAAAACTGGAATGCATCCTGAAGCGACGGATTCAGGGTGTAACTTAGTGGATGACGCTCAAACAGGTAACACCGCCGGCGGCCTTAGCGAACTCGTCGATCGGCACGCTTAAGACGCGAAAGCCACGGTGCCACAGCGCAGCAGCAGTCTGGGGATAGCCGGCGGGGACAACGATCGCATTCCCCAGGGCCAGGCAGTTGGCGGCCGGTTCTTCGGCGGGCGGTGTGACGACCACGTCTAGGCCGGCGAACTGCGGCAGGCCGGCGTAGTCTTCCCACGCCACTAAAACTCCGGCTGCCTCTGGGTCAGCGGCCGGCGTGCCGAGGTAGTTCACCCCGCTGAGCAGATGTAGCCCGCGCGGTACCGGCAGCGCCTCCACGGTCAAGCCCAGGGGCGTCACCAGGTTGCGCAGCTGCGCGGTCGCAGCAGCATTGGTGCGCGCCGATTGCCCGACGTACAACACGTTGCCGATGCGCAGCACATCGCCCCACTCCAGCGTGCCCGGCGCTTCGATGGCAGCCACCGGCAGGTCCGCCGGCAAGTGCGGTCTGATTAGGTCGACTTCCCCCAGTCGCGAGGGCTCGGCCGGCCGCGCCAGGATGGCCAGCTCTGGCAGCAGCAGAACCACGTCCTGCACGAAGCAAGCGTCGGGATAGCCGGGAGCCGGCGGCAGCTCCTGCACGGTAACACCGGCGTCGCGCAAGGCGTCGACGTACAGCCGGTGCTGCGCCTTGGCGCGCGCCAGGTCGATGGCTGCGGCCTCGGCTTGCTGCCCGAGCGCATGAACGAAGCCTTCTTCCGGCGGTCTGACAAACGCATGGTATCGCTGGCTCATGGCGTTGTGTCCGTTGTATCCGGTGCGGGGGCGATGGCCAGAGCGGCCAGGCTGTCGCCGCGGCAGTCCATGACGTTGACACCTTGCACGCTGCCGGCCTTGATCGGCACATCGGCCACGCCGAAGCGAATGATCTTGGCCAGGCCGCTGATACACAGGGCCTCGTCGGTCTCGGCGACTACAGCCACGCTGACCAAAGCGTCGGTCTTCATGATGATCTTGCCCTGGCCGCCGGGAGTCTTGTTGGCGCTGAAGCCGCTCATCTCCCGCCGGGCGCCCTGCCCGTCGGCGGTGACGAGCAGCACTGTGCTCTCTTCGTTGACGCTGGCAATGCCGATCACCGCATCACTAGGGTGCACTTGGATGCCGCGCACGCCATCGCGGCGCACCTGGCTTTCGGCAAAGCGATAGGCCAGTCCGCTGCGTAGGGTCAGCAGCACATCCCCTTCGCCGGCGGAGAGGGTCAGCGCCGCCGGCGCGCCGCCGCCCTTTTGCGGCTTATAGAGCAATGTGCCGGGCTGCAGTCGTGACCCCAGATAGTTGCGATGCCACGCGCGCACCCAACCGCCTGTGGTGGCGAGCAAGACGTTCGACCGTGGATCGGCGTCGTCGAGCACCACCGCGGCGGCAATCTGTTCATCGGGCGTGAGCAGCAGCCGCTCCGGCAGGGATGCGCCGCGTGCCCGCACCTCGGTCAGGGGCAAGGCGTCGATGGCCAGGCGAAACGCGCGGCCGCGGTTGGTGAGCAGCAGCAGGGCCGCGCCGGCCCGGCCCACCAGCAAGTGCGCCACAGCGTCATCGCGGCCGGCTTGGATGTCGTAAACGCCGATGCCGCCGCGACGTTGGGTCGCGTAGGCGTTGAGCGGCGTGCGCTTGGCCAAGCCTTGCCGCGTGATGGCGATGACCATCACGTCGCCCGGGTGCTGCACGGTTTCCACCGGGACTGAAGGGCTTTCGACGCGGGCGGCGCGCGCCTCGGTTGCCCGCTGGCGTCGCGCGCTGCTTTCACGCAGCTCCAGCAGCTCTTGGCGCAGACGCGCGTTTTCCTGTTCCAGCGCACGGATGTAGAGCCTGAGCGCAGGCGACGCCTTTTCAATCAAGGCGTCGTAGTCTAGATCGGTAGGGAGGTGAGCCAAAGAGTCGGGCATGACCTGCCGCCTCCGTAGAGTGAAAAGATGACCATAGCTTTTCCGGCGCCCTGCTTTGGGCAGGGTTCAACCAGACAAAAAAGCGCCATCGCCATCGGCGCAGCGCCAACCAACATCAGCACTATACCACAGCAACGGGTTGCCGGTCAATCCGCCGCAGCCGGCGCAGGGCCGATTGTCGCGCGTGTGCAGATTGACAAGACCTGGGACAGGGTCTATAATGCCCGCATCCTGCAAGGAGGTTACGTGCAATGTACTGCGTGTTTCAACTGCTCATCAGCACCCGCAACCGCAACGGCGGAGCTGCCGCCGTCGCTTTGCCGCGCAGTGCGCCCTGTAACCGCTGACTTGCCATAACATAGCACGAGGCGAGCCGTGGGTGCACCTGTACAGCCCCACGGCTCTTTTATTGGTGTATTCTGCCCGTCTAGACGCCGTGGAGCTGACCAGCGCAGCTCGCGGCGTTTTTTTGACCCTGGTGTTCGGCACCCATCTTGATCAAGGAGCATATCCTATGGCCCAACTCACCACCCAAATGCGCGCCTCCTACGCCTTCGTAGAGCGCAACTTCAACCTGGTCAAGCGCTATTGGGGTTGGGAGATCGTGTGGTTGGCCTACACGATCGCCAACGCCTTGGCCGTGGCCTTTATCGGCGTCGGCGCCGGCGCCATCACCGGCCAGACCGTCAACACCGACTACTTCGTCCTCTACCTGGTGATCGGCACGCTGGTCTGGCATTTTCTGAGCGTCGTCTTCGACAACCTAAGCGAGGTGATCGCCTGGGAGCGCTGGGAAGGCACTATTGAATACACGTTCATGGCGCCCGTCCACCGCTTCACCCATATGTTCGGGCAAACGCTGTTCAGCCTGACCTACGGCCTGCTACATACCGGCATTGTCCTGATCGCCGTGGCGGCCTTCTTCCGCATCGATCTCAGCCAGGCCAACCTGCCGGGTGGGCTGCTGGTGTTGCTGGCCGGCAGCTTCAGCTTCATCGGCTTCGGCGTGATGGCTTCGGTGCTGCCGCTGCTCTTCCCTGAGCGCGGCGCACAGATGACTCACGTCATCCAGGCCTTGCTACTGCTGTTTTCCGGTGTATACTACCCCATCAGCGTCTTGCCGCAGTGGATGCAGAAGGTGGCCATGCTGTCGCCGGCCACCTACGTGCTGATCGGCATGCGGGCTGCGCTGTTGGAGAACGCCAGCCTGGCTGAGCTCTGGCCGACCATCTGGCCGCTGCTGATCGCCGCCGTCATCGCTCTGCCGGTCGGCCTGCGCATCTTCATGAGCGCCGAGCGCTACGCCAAGCGCACCGGCCGCTTGAAGCGCAACGGCTAGCACAGCCGAGCTTCGGCCTGTGTGGCGTGTGGAGTCTACGTTGCCGTAACATATCCAGCGTGTGACGGTTGCTTAGAGGCTGTTTGAAAAGTCTGAAAAGCCCCGAACCGGTGGTTGGAAACCCACCGGCTGACAGCACGAAGGCCCCTCAGGGCCTGGAAA
>DAOUBX010000102.1:0-6882 GCA_034432445.1 Anaerolineales bacterium | reverse complement strand
GAAAGCGCGGCGGGCACGGTCGGAGACCGGCCCGAGCGATTTTCAGGTTAGAATCCAAATGCCCGGCACCTATGGCTGAGTAGTTACCTTGGCTGGGAGCAACCCCCTGCTTGTGGCATGCGTGCCATGCGTTCGCGGTTGGAGTCTAGACACCACGCCTGCCGCGCGACGAGATCAATAGCTCAGCGTGACACAGGTCGTGCAGTACCTATCTGGGCTATGCCGCTCAACCCGGCTCTGCCATAGGGCGTCCTCATGACGCAACGCGCAGTTGACAAATGCCAGACATTGTGATAAGACAGGCCGCAAGTTCGGCGCCGGGTGCCAACGTCCCACCTGTCGTCAAAGGTGCTCTCAAGCACCAAAGACAGCCGGCTTCCCTGCGCCCAACAACCTACCTAATACCTACCATTCGCTACGAACCACACAACTGAAAAATCCATCATCGTCGGGAATCGGTGGTGCGCCGAGAATACTCGGCCATCTATCGCAAGAGGGCTTGCGACATGGCGACCACTCTTTTCGACTCAAGCGCAGACGGCAAGGATGCAATCTCAGCAGTTCCCGCTGGCCAACCCTTGCTGCGAGTGGACGGAGTCACGTTGTCTTTTGGCGGTGTAACCGCGCTGCTGGGCGTCAGCTTTGATGTGCAGCTGCATCAAATCTTCGCCTTAATCGGACCTAACGGCGCGGGCAAAACCAGCCTCCTCAACTGCACGAGCGGCCTTTACCGCCCGCAAGAGGGTGCGATTGTCTTCGCCACTGTTGACGGCGCAACACACAATCTCACGCGGCTGAAGCCCAATCAGATAGCCCAACTTGGGGTAGCTCGCACATTTCAGAACATCGAGCTGTTTCGTCACATGACTGTGCTCGACAACTTGATGCTGGGGCGCCATGTGCACATGCGCGGCAACGCCTTGTCCTGCGCGCTGTATTGGCGACGTCAGCAGCGGGAGGAGATTGCGCATCGCCAACGCGTCGAGGACATCGTGGACTTCCTTGAGATCGAGAACATCCGCCACAAGCCCGTGGGCACGCTTCCCTATGGCTTGCAGAAACGGGTGGAACTGGGGCGAGCCTTAGCGCTCGATCCGACGCTGTTGCTGCTCGATGAGCCCATGGCCGGCATGAACGTGGAAGAGAAAGAGGACATGGCGCGCTTCATCTTGGACATCAACCAGGAGCGCGATGTGACCATTATCCTCATCGAACACGACATGGGCGTGGTCATGGACATCTCCGACCGCGTCGTCGTGCTGGATTTCGGACGCAAAATCAGCGAGGGGACACCCGACCAGGTCCGCGCCGATCCGGCCGTCATCCAGGCCTATCTGGGCGAAGAAATCCAGTTTGGACGATGGTAGACGCGCCTATGCAAGACACGCTCCCCAAGATTTTGCTGGCCAGCGCCCGTCGCTTTGGTAACAAGACGGCGCTGCGCGAGAAAGAATTCGGCATCTGGCGCAGCCAGACCTGGGAAGAGTTCTTGGACCACGTCCGCAACTTCTCTCTTGGTCTGATCAGCCTGGGCTTACAGCCCGGCGACAAGATTGCCATCATTGGCGACAACCGGCCCGAATGGATCATCGCCGAGTTGGCAGCGCAGGCGGCCGGAGCGATTTCCATGGGCATCTACCAGGACTCCATCGCCAGCGAGGTGCAATACCTCACCGACTTCTGCGATGCGAAGTTCGTGGTAGCCGAGGACCAGGAGCAAGTTGACAAGCTGCTGGAAGTTTGGGATCGACTGCCCAAAGTGCGCAATGTGATCTACTTTGATCCGCGCGGCATGCGGAATTACCGCGAGCCTTTCTTGCTGCACTTTCCGGATGTGGAGGCCGCCGGCCAAGAGCATGGACGCAAACATCCCGATCTTTTCGAGCACAACGTAGAGCTCACCCGCGGCGACAACATAGCCATCCTGTCGACGACCTCTGGCACTACCGGCAAGCCCAAGCTGGCCATGCTCACGCACCGCAACCTGATCAGCATGGGGCAGGCCATGATGGCGGTGGACCCGCTCACTCCCGACGACGAATACCTGTCCTTCTTGCCCTTGGCGTGGATCGGTGAACAGATGATGGCCATCTCGTGCGGCTTGACGGTGGGCTTCACCCTCAACTTCCCTGAAGAACCGGAGACGGTCAAGGAGAATCTGCGCGAGATCGGGCCTCAAGTCATGTTCTCGCCGCCGCGCATCTGGGAAAACATGGTGTCCGAGGTGCAAGTGAAGATCGAGGACACCAGCGCGCTGAAGCGTCGCCTGTACAACTGGGCCATGGCAGTAGGCTACCGCATGGCCGACACACGCTTTGCCAAACAGCCGGCGCCGGCCGCGCTGCGCTGGCAATATCGGCTGGCAGACTGGTTGGTGCTCAGCGCCATCAAGGACAAATTCGGCTTGCGCCGGCTCAAACGCTGCTACACCGGCGGCGCCGCCCTGGGACCGGATGTCTTCCGTTTCTTCCACGCCTTAGGCGTCAACCTCAAGCAGATCTACGGCCAGACCGAGATCGCCGGCATCTCCGTGTTGCACCGCGACGGCGACATCAAGTTTCAGTCGGTCGGGCTACCCCTGCCGGGCACCGAGATCAAACTCGGCGAGAACGGCGAGATTCTGGCCAAAAGCCCGTCGGTCTTTGCCGGCTATTACAACAACCCTGAAGCGACCGCCGAAACGCTGCGCGACGGTTGGCTGCACAGCGGCGACGCCGGTTACTTCGACGAAGACGGTCATCTCATCGTCATTGACCGCGCCAAGGACGTGATGACGCTCAGCGACGGCACGCGCTTCAGTCCCCAATTTATCGAAAACAAGCTCAAGTTCAGCCCTTACATCAAAGAGGCGGTGGTGTTCGGCGGCGATTACCCCTTCGTGGCCGCCTTCATCAACATCGACTACGGCAACGTTGGCAAATGGGCTGAGAAACAACAGATTACCTACACCACTTACACCGACCTGGCTCAGAAGCCTCAGGTTTATCACGTCATCCGTCAGCACGTGGAGACCACCAATGCGGACTTGCCGCCTGCGGCGCGCATCCAGCGCTTCCTGCTTTTGCACAAGGAACTGGACGCCGACGACGCAGAGCTGACCCGCACGCGCAAGGTACGCCGCGCCGCCATTGCCGAACGCTATCACACCCTTGTCGCAGGGCTCTATGGCAACGCCAACGCCGTTCCCGTCGAGTCAGTCATCACCTATCAGGACGGTCGCACAGCAACCCTGCGCACCGAGGTTCGCGTGGAGACCCTCTAGAGCCACTGCACCCCTCAACAAACAGCGACCCGACCTCTCCGGTCGATCGCTTGGCATGGCGCATCAGAGAAGCCTTCAACCATAGGCAGCGCACCGTCCTTATCGTCGCTCTTACCGCGTGACCTGCGACCGACTCCCGCCCTGTTCGCTGCGCCGATCTCTGTCGTTTCTAGCTTGCGTTTGCCACACAGTGGAGCTTTCCATGGACAAATTCCTGCAGCTAACGATTACCGGTCTGAGCACCGGCATGATCTACGCCCTGATCGCCTTGGGATTCGTCATCATTTACAAGTCAAGCGACGTGATCAACTTTGCCCAAGGCGAGTTGATGGTGATAGGCGCCTATCTGGCCTATGGTTTCATCATCCAGGTTGGGCTGCCGCCCTCGCTGGGTGTTGCCGCGACGCTGGCGGTAGCAGTGGTGATCGGCGTGCTCATCGAGCGCCTCGTGCTGCGCCCCATGATCGGCGAGCCGATTATCTCGTTGATCATGGTCACCATTGGTCTATCCAGTGTGCTGAAGGGCGTGATCAACGGCATCTGGGGGCCGGTGCCGCGACCGTTTCCGGCCTTCCTTCCCACGCAGAACGTGATGATCGGGTCGGCAATAGTGCCGGCCGAC
Organism: Anaerolineales bacterium; assembly: GCA_034432445.1. Taxonomy (GTDB): domain Bacteria; phylum Chloroflexota; class Anaerolineae; order JAAEKA01; family JAAEKA01; genus JANWYQ01. The sequence continues at coordinate 2,998 of DAOUBX010000102.1, read as the reverse complement.
CGGCTGATCGCCATCGGCGTGGCCCTGGTGTTTTTGGTGTTGTTCACCTTGTTCTTCCGCTTCACGCGTGAAGGCATTGCCATGCGCGCCATCGCCGACGACCAGCAGGCTGCCCTCAGCATGGGCATCAGCGTCAAGCGCGTGTTTGCCGTGGCCTGGGCGATTGCGGCCGTCGCAGCCTCTGTGGCCGGCATTATCGTGGCCAACATCGTCGGCGTCGGTGGAGAGATCGCTGCCCTGGGCTTGCGCGTGTTTCCTGTCGTCATTCTGGGCGGTCTCGACTCGGTGCCAGGCGCGATCGTCGGCGGTCTGATCATCGGCTTGCTAGAGGCTTACACCGGCGGCTACGTTGGCCAGGGTCTCAACCTGATCCTGCCTTTCATCGTGCTCCTGTTGGTCTTGATGGTGCGGCCCTACGGTTTGTTCGGTAAGCAGATCATCGAACGCGTGTGAGCAGCGCAAGGAAGACGAAGCATGGAATCAGGCGTTTTCTTCACCACCTATAAAGCTGACATGGGCCTGCGGCGCAAGCCTGTCCAGAAAGTCAGGTTAGCGTTGTTCGTGGGCTTCTTGTTGGTCTTTCCCTTCGTCGCCTCCCCCTACTGGCTGAACCTGGCCAACCAGATCGGCATCGCCACCATCAGCGCCATCGGCCTCAACATCCTGGTGGGCTACACGGGGCAAATCTCGCTCGGCCAGGGCGCGTTCATGGCTGTGGGCGCCTACAGCGCCGGTATTTTCACAGCTCGTCTGGGCCTGCCGTTCTATGTGAGCATCCCGCTGGCGTGCCTGGTCACCGCCGGCGTGGGCCTCATCTTTGGCCTGCCTTCGCTGCGCTTGAAGGGGTTGTATCTGGCCATGGCCACGCTGGCGGCCCAGGTGATCGTCGAGTGGGTCATCACACACTGGACCGGTTTGACCGGCGGCACCGAGGCGTTGGTCATTCCCGCGCCCAGGCTTTTTGGCCAGCGGCTGAACACCGATTTTCGCTTTTACTGGATCGTGGTTGCGATTGCCGGTCTGACCGCGCTGGCTGCGGCCAACCTGTTTCGCTCCAAGGTAGGACGAGCCTTTGTGGCCATCCGCGACCAGGACATCGCGGCTGAGGTTATCGGGGTGGATGTGTTCCGCTACAAGCTGCTGGCTTTTGCCACGTCTTCCTTCATTGCCGGTCTAGCCGGCGCGCTGCTGGCCCACTACCGCACGATCATATCGTGGGAACGCTTTACCATCGAGACCAGCATCTTTTACCTGGCCGTCATTATCATCGGCGGTTTGGGCACCATCAACGGCAGCTTCTTCGGCGCGGCCTTCATGACCCTGCTGCCGGCGTTCATCAGCAACGCTGGGCGGGCCCTACAGGACTTCGCGCCGGCCGTGGCCAGCCTGCTGCCGGCCGTGCAGCAAGGCATCTTCGGCCTGGCCATCATCCTGTTCCTGATCCTGGAGCCTGAAGGACTGGCGAAGCTCTGGCGCAATATCAAGGACTACTTTCACGTTTGGCCCTTTTCCTATTGAAGCTATTGAAGCAGCGCGCAATCGGGCGGTTGCTGCTGGTTTTCTACTGTCGCAAGGAGGAGTCCGTATGTCTCGCAAACTGGTCAGTTTCGTGCTCGTGGTCGTCTTGCTCAGCCTGGCCGCCTGCGCCGGTGGTGGTGGCGGGGCCGCCAGCAAGCAGCCCATCAAGGTCGGGGCCATCTTCGACCTGTCCGGCGCCACGGCTGACGTGGGCACCCCCTATGCCGAAGGGGTGCAAGGCTTTGTCAAGTGGCTCAACGCCAAAGGAGGCGTGGACGGCCGCCCCATCGAGTTGCTGTTCCAGGACTACAAATATGAGGTCCCTGTAGCCGAGCAGCTCTACACCCAGTTCGTGCAAGAAGGCGCCGTGGCTTTCATGGGCTGGGGCACCGGCGATACCGAAGCGCTGCGCGTCAAGATCGCCGAGGACAAGATCCCCTTCATGTCCGCCTCCTACTCCCATGTCTTGGGCAATCCGGCTGAGGCGCCTTACAACTTCCTGGTCGGCACCAGCTACACGGATCAAATGATCATCGCGCTGAAGTGGATCCTGGCTGACTGGCAAGCGAAGGGCGGCAGCGGCGCGCCTGTTGTGGCCTTTATGCACCACCCCAGCCCCTTCGGCCTCTCGCCGTGGCAACAAGGCGGCGAAGAATGGGCGAAGGCCAACGGCATCCAGGCCACGGCGTATGAGATGCCGCGCGGCGCAACCGATTACACGGCCGAGCTCACACGCATCAAAGACTCAGGTGCCAAATACGTGGTGTTCCAGACGGTGTCCAGCCCGGCGGCCTTGGCGCTTAAGAACGCCCAGAGCCTGGGGATGAACGACGTCACTTTCCTCTGCTTGAACTGGTGTGCTGATGAACTGGCGGTCAAGCTGGCCGGCCCGGCGGCTGAGGGACTGGTGGGCGCCATCCCCTTCACCCCGCCCTCGGTCGCCGTGCCCGGCATGAAGGATGCCGACGAGTATCTCAAGAGCCAAGGGTCATCGCTCAAGGACAAGGGCCTGCACTACATCCAGGGCTGGACGACCATGGCCGTCATGACGGAAGGCATCAAGAGGGCGCTGGCCGGCGGCAAAGAGCTCAACGGCGAAACCCTTAAGACAGCGCTGGAAAGCCTCAGCAACTACGACACCGGTGGTGTGACTGCGCCGATCACTTTGACCAGCAGCGATCATCGCGGCTCGAAAGCGATGAAGCTATTCCAGGTTAAGAACGGCGAGTGGGTACAGATCACCGATTTTCTCTCTGCGCAGTAAGACACGCGCCGAAGGTATTCAGCCATGAGTGCCGGGCACTCGCACCTGCGCTTGAAAGCGTGGCCGTCAGGCCGGACCAAGCTGCCAAACGCTCGCGAGTGCCCGGCAGTAACTGCTCAGGTGCCCGGCATTTGTAGGCGATTTGCGACCTAGGTTGGCTTCGCAGACACGTTTGCAAACCGGAATCCAAATGCCCGGCACCTATGGCTGAGTAGT